>CADCOC010000167.1 GCA_902802945.1 uncultured bacterium
CAAGGATTGTCGCGTTTGTGGCCGTTTCGGCGTTCTGCGTCATACGTGGCGGCGCAAAGTTCCTCATGCCGCCGCCTTCAACGGGCGGGACGCCCGTTGCCCCAGTGGTGGTCACGCCGGAAGAAATTACACAGGGATGGCGGCTTGAGAGCGTCACGACGAATGACGAGGTTTCGTATGCGATGCCAGAGGGCGTTTCGCCGTCGTTCAACTGGCACAAGCGTGGGACGTTCGGGGAGTGGGCGCGACTTGACCTTGGCGATTTCGCGTTTCCGCTTGGGACGAACAGCGGGGCGGTTATATCGTTATCCGTTTTCAACGACGGAAGGATTCGTCCGACTCCGCGTGATTTTGCGCGTGAGATTTGCGCTGTGGGCGTGCCGATGCTCGCCATGCAGGGGGCGAGTAGGTTTTGGGTGGCGGAAACGACGGCATCATCGATACCGCCCCACCGGGTGAAACGGTTGACATGGGAAAACTTCTTTCTCAACGCCGATACTAACGCGCCCGTCAACGCGCAGATTGAACTTTTCCAGAATGGCGATTTCACGACACGCTCGAATGACGTGGAGCGAGTATACCGCAGGGTGGCACCGTTCGACTGGGATGGCGACGGGCTTGAAAACACGGTTGACCCCGATCCGCTCGTCGCGGGTGCGGACGCACACGGTACGAATGCTGAATGGTACAACGTCGTTTGTTCAAATGTACTGGAGGCGGTGGGAGGTGACGGCTCGGCGGGGACGCCTCGCCCCACCTTGTCGTGGCTCGATGGCGTCAATACCAATGCCTACTACTTCGTGGATGTCGTGACGACGAACGGACTAGCTCCGATATACTTCATCGGCGACCGCGACTCGCGGCTAGGTAATCCAGTCGTGGTTGCGTGTGGTGGCGAGACTAACCATGTGCCGCTGCTCATCGGTGTCACCTATGCCGTCACTTCAACCGTACCGTTCTCCGTTTCGCTCCCTGACGACGGCTTCGCGTCCGTCACGACCAACAGTGTTTCAGACTATGACGTGCGCTGGCCGCTGGACTTTGTTTTTACCGAAAGAATAGAGGAATCTGGCCGCGTCTACACTGTTACGGTCGAGCCATTCGACCCCGGCGGGGTGTTGACATGGGAGGTAGGCGGAATGCGTTCTGGGACGTCACCTGGATGTGGCTGTGGATGTCTGGGCTGTGTCGGGTACTCCGTCGCGTTCAATTGTCCCGCAATCTGTACGTGCCACGGGGAATGCAAGGCCGTTGGTGGCTACGCATTTGAGAAAGCGCTTTTCGCGGTTACGGGCGGAGTGTGCCGGTGCGGCTTCGACGATCCCTTTGAATCTGGAACTGGACACGATACTAACAACGTCCCAATGCTTTCCGTGTCGTTCAGCAGGCAGGCGGTGATATTTGAGGACGCATACGAGGACAGTCCCGGCGTCGTAAAGCCAAGGCGCTCGTCGCGTGTGCGAATCACGGTTGACGCATACGGAGGAGAGCATGGCGGGGTTCTTTCGGTCTCCGCGGCGAACCTCGGCAAGCTTACGTCGATTGGAGGCGGTGTGACGATGCCGATTCACTACGGACTTGCATCGGAGGAGCACTTCTATGTCACGGGTGTTTACGAAGGCGCAGAGGCGAGCGGATCGACGAACGACGTAACCTTGAGCGGCACGTTTACGGAATACTTCACTTCGCAGCAACACCAATCCAACGACAGTCTGACTGTCGTCAGGGTGGAACTGCGGCCTCACGTCATTGCACCGAACAACGACAGCTTGAATCGCCACAGATACGGGGTGCGCGAACTGGTTCGGTATGTCCAGGAGCCATTGGCCCCGGCTGTCACGTGGAATCCCGTTGGAGGAGGCGCGATCGAGACCGTTGGCCTACACGATTACTACCGTTGTCCGCTCTATGGATGCGAGAACCCGCTTCGTGCAGAAATAGGGGCTGCCACATATCCATTCAGTGTCGAAGTTGTCGAGCCTGACGGGATGGAATCGAAAGCTATAGGTGCCGTTGTGTACTCCAACGTCGTCCACAGAGGAGAGGCAGGCGGAATCGGCATGGAACTCTATCTGTACGTCACGCCGAAGGACGTGTCGTTTTCCGAGATTTCCGTGCAGGAAGTGCCATGTTTCACATATACTGTGGAGAGATACTTTGAGAATCCGTACTTCAATGGCGCATTTGCGCATACCGGAGGCTCGTGGGGCGCGGGGGCTGGACGGTGGTTGGACGTTGACCCTGACGGTAATAGGCTCAAGGGGCAAGATACAGCGGCATACGAAGAAAAGATACCTTGGCTCACGCCGAGCGGCACGCCCACCACGAACTCCGCATACGCTTGGACTGAAGGCCACGCTTACATGGATACTCCAATGGGCTGGAATGTAAAGGGTACCAGCGGGAACACTCCCCCTTACAAGAGGTTCGGCGAAGGTTTACAGCAAGTGTTCAGGATAGATCGCCATGGGCGTGTCGGGGTGTTCAAACTGGATAATGAGGCCATACGAACCACAAACGATGTCGTGACACTTATGGGGCCACGCACTGAAAGGCTGCCCTAGAGAAAGGAGAGTGAAAATGAATATGATGACATTTATAGTTTCGTTATTTGTTCTGGTAAACGTTTTTATTGCGTTGCCAGGATGTCATAAGGAAAGTGTGCGTGTGAACGATGCCAAACAGGAGATGGATCCGCAGATAAAGGAACTGGAAGAGACTTTCAAAAGTATTGGAACATGGCAGGCTTACCGAGATGTATGCCGCAAAATACGTTTCTTTGGAGGTGTCTTAGACAGAAAGATCAATGACGTCAAAGACCCTGCAACGCGAATGAAATATTTCACGCGGCTATGTGATTTGGCCTTTAGCGTGCCTCTTGATGCTACAGACCCCGCCACCCGTAGCTATCAGCTGACATCGTTCTTTGTGATGACCGACGACGCTAAAGGTTGTGCGCAAGGATATGACGACGTTGACAGCGAATGGAGCATCTGTCTCCGGCGCCTGAAGATACTAAAAGTGGAGCTGCAAAAGGTGGAGGCGTTCTTTGAAGGGAAGGGCAATCGCGACACGTTCAAGGGCAATCGCGACGACTGGAAGGATTACCGCGAAAAAGTAAATGGCGTGTACAGGCGTTATGACAGACAGGTGTCCACGTACTTTCGCGACATGAGGACAGCCGACGGCCTCACCTACGAACGCTGGCACTATTTGCATTCGCAATTCGAAGAGATACTTGGGCACAAGGTGGAAGTATGGTCTTGTGTACTAGAGAAATGGGAGAAGGAAAGGAAGAGACGTGCCGTATTGGGTAAAGAGGAGAAAATGAAATGATGGACAAGAAGGCGCCATACATTGTTGCATTGTTGTCGTTGATGTTTGTACCGCTTGCGCTCCTCGGAGCGCAAGTCATACCGCTGCCGACATTGCCGAGCGGGGCGTTGCCGAACAGCGAGGTTGTCACGAACGTCACGCTCAACGTGGATTACGCCAGGCTTGAAAGCCTGACCTTCTCGCTGGAGCTGAACGCGAGCGCGTCGAACAGCCTTTCGATTGCGGTTGGAACTGCGGATGGAGATTCGTTGTCGTTGGAGGATGTTGATTTTGAGTGGGGGTACGACTGCGGGAAGTGGTTTCGCGCCGATACGGAAACGGGTAGCGTCGACAAATGGTCGGAGTCTGGCACGGGGCGCGTATCGCGCACCTTGACTATTGATCGTAGCGACTTCAAGCCGCAGTGGAACCGCTTGCGAATCGTCAAGCGAGGCATCGGCGATGTTGAGGTCAATGCATCCTATTCCAGAGAGTACACGAAGTTCTTCATCCGTCTGAGATAATCTTCGGCATCATGGTGCCGAAACGCGAAAACAGTTTTAGCAAGTTCGCTGTGCGAAATTATGGTACACTAATGCCACACGGCGATGAGTATAATTGAACTCATAGAGACGATCAGAAGCGGGCTGATGTGGATCGGCCTGTGGACGCTGGCCGTGCTTGCGGTCGGCGTCGTCGGTGCGTGGATGTACAGAGGTGTTGCGTCCGCCATGCGGCGGCCTCTGGCGGTGGCAAGAATTGCCGCGTTTGTGGCCGTTTCGGCATTTTGCGTCATACGTGGCGGCGCGAAGTTCCTCATGCCGCCACCTTCAACGGGCGGGACACCCGTTGTCCCAGTGATGCAATCCAGGTCCCTCGTTCAGGCGCACAACGTCAGCGGCTGCATAAACGTGTATTTTGTAGGCGACATTCGCAAGGGCGCAGGAGACAACGACAGACCCAATGGCTTTAGTCTGCCAAGTTGCGTGTTAGTTAAAAGCGGTAGCTCCGAGCAGACTCTGGCGCACGAATTTGGCCACATGCTGGGATTGAGCGACTGCTACGACCACTATTCGTTTTCAGAGGGTGATGGGGGCGGGCCGCCCCTTCAGGTGGAAAATCCCGATTTGCCGATCTCCAAAGCCCGGTTCAGGTCTCGCCCGCGCGACTGGGGTGACGAAACGGGGTGCGGATTTTACGCCTCGTCAGACACCTACCGACGCATCCTCTGGCAGTTCCTCATGTTCGGGGAGACAATAGTGTACAATAACAGCTTCGACATACCGGACGGCGCGGTGGAATGCATCAACAACAACAACCGTTCGGAACTTTGCATTGGAGCTGGCGAGATAGGCGCCACAAGTATAAATCCGACAAATGAAGGAGTGTACGCGAAATGAAAAGAACCAGGGCCATGTTCATTGCCGGGACGGCATCGTTGCTCGCCGCAGCGGCATTCTGCTCGGATCCTCTGCCTCCTGAAACGATGGATGCGGTGAGGAGAATGCTGCGGGTTGCCCAGAAACCGTTTCAGGACAACTTGAGGTGGGATGATGTCGAGATTGAGCTCAATTACAGCCTGCCCGAGGTGTTCTTCGGGTTGATCCAGCTCGAGGGCGACTGGCCGGTCGAACGGCGCAAGGCGGCCCTGGACGCCTACCTCGCGGTCATGGCGGAAACGGACTTCACCGACCAGAACAACTACGACAGGGACCTGCCGTTCAAGGCAACGACCCAGTGCGCCAATATGAACTACACGAACGCGCTTCCGTACATGCGGCAGTTGGTGCTGAACAGGACGCTTCCGGGAGAGAGACGGAGGGATGAACTCAGCAAGCTCATCGAATTCTCGCCCGTCAACGATGAAACTACGGCGACAATTGAGGCCATATTTACGAACCGTGTGGACTTTACATGGGAGGACCGCAGAAAATGCTTTGAGTACGCCACAAAAGTTGTTGCAGCAAGTCATTCCAACCAGGTCTCACAAAGTGTCTGCGATAGGGCTGCTAGTATTTTCGTAAACAATGCGACTGAATGGCAGTTATTCGGAAAATATGACTTTTTCTGGGAAAGGTACTATTCTGGATATGCCATGAGTTCAAACAGACTACAATTTGTCAATAATGCTTTGACGAATACCAATCTTACTCAGGACTCAGATTGGAGGTTTCTTAAAGATGGCTTGATCGCCGTTACCAATGAACTGCACTCATCCGGTCAGCCGTTGATACAACTGAACATTGATTTTGGCGGTAATTGAGTCTGAAGGAAAGCCATTGGGCTGGAATGTAAAGGATACCAGTGGAAATACTCCTCCCTACAAACAGTTCGGCGAAAACTTACAGCAGGTGTTCAGAATCGACAGACATGGGCGTGTCGGCGTGTTTAAGCTGGATAATTGGGTTGAACGAACCACAAACGGCGTCGTGACCGTTTACGGTCCCAAGACTGAGAAAGATGAATAACTGAATGGAGGATTGAAATGAGACCAATGACACTGATGGCTTCACTCCTTGCGGCGGCAGGCGTCTTGACCACCTTGCATGGATGCAAGAGGGATGAATTGCCCCCCGACGATGTCCAGCCTAGACAAGAGATAGATCCGCAGGTCAAGGACCTGGAAGAGGCATTTCAACTTTTAGGGACATGGCAGAAGTACATGGAAGCCATACGCGCCCCACGTCGAAGCGGTTTTCATGAAGATGTTTTGGGCAGTAAAATCAAACGCATCAAAGATCCCGTCATGCGCATGAAGTATTTCAGGAAATGGTCTGACCTTGCCTTTAGCGTACAGATTGATGCAACAGACCCTGCCGCACGAAGTTATCAGTTAGAATCGTTCGACAGACTGACAGATGTAGTAGAATCACATGCGGAAACATCCGACGATGTTGACAGCCAATGGAGCATCACCCTTCGCCGCCTGAAGACATTCAAGGAGGAGATGCAGAGGGTGGAGGCTTTCTTTGAGAGGAAGGGAGGGCATGATACATTCAAGGGCAGTCTTGAAGACTGGCAGGATTACCGCAAAAAAGTGAAAGGGACGTACAAATATGAAGACAGGATGATATCGAAGTACTTCCGCGACTCGAGAACCGCAGACGGCCTCACCTACGAACGCTGGCATTATTTGCATTCGCAATTTGAAGAGATACTTGGGCACAAGGTGGAAGTATGGCCTTGCGTACTTGAGAAATGGGAGAAGGAGAGGAAGAGACGTGCCGCATTGGATAAAGGGGAGGAAATGAAATGATGGACAAGAAGAGGCCGTACATTGTTGCATTGTTGGCGTTGATGTTTGTGCCGCTTGCGCTCTTCGGAGCACAAGCCATGCCGCTGCCGACATTGCCGAGCGTGGCGTTGCCGAACAGCGAGGTTGTCACGAACATCACACTCAACGTGGATTACGCCAGGCTTGAAAGCCTGACCTTCTCGCTGGAGCTGAACGCGAGCGCGTCAAACAGCCTTTCGATTGCGGTTGGAACTGCGAATGGAGATTCATTGTCGTTTGAGGATGCCGATTTCGAGTGGGGGTACGACTGCGGGAAGTGGTTTCGCGCCGACACGGAAACGGGCAACGTCGACGAATGGACGGAGTCTGGCACGGGGCGCGTATCGCGCACTTTGACCATTGATCGTGGCGACTTCAAGCCGCAGTGGAATCGGCTGCGGATCGTCAAGCGCGGCGTTGGCGATGTCGAGGTCAATGCGTCCTATTCCAGAGAGTACACGAAGCTTTTCATCCGTCTGAGATAATCTTCGGCACCATGGTGCCGAAACGCGAAAACGATTTTCGTAAGTTCGCTGTGCGAAATTATGGTACACTAATGGCGTACGGCGATGAATGTACTTGAAACCATAGAGGCGTTAAGAAGTTGGCTAGTATGGATCGGCCTGTCGACGGATGGTACGGCGGAAATTGTGTTCACCATCGACTGCGGTGCGAAGGTGCCGTTCATGCTCACGTCGGGGTGGCTTGGTTCTTCTGCTGTGACGGCGACGGAGCCGCCGATGCGTTCTGGCGAAGGCATGACCACGGCCGAGACGGCCACCAACGTGTTGTTTGCGGCTTGGCAGGGCGCGGGCTTGGCGGTTCCTCCGAGTTGCTGGAAGTGCGGGTTGTGCCAGGTTCGCTTTCAGTGTTTTTGAGGTGATGCATGGAATCGTTTCCCAGAATAGTGCGGCAAATCGTTTTGTGCGTGTTCTCGCCCCTGCTCGGCGCATGTGTCTTGGCCTGGGTGCTGTTGCAACTGCAATCGTTCAAAATGTGGTCGAAGCTAGGCAGGTCAGTCTGCGCAGGGCTTGTCTCGCTGGCGATTGCCTGCACCGCTTTGATCGGCAAGAACACCAACGGCGTGAACGGTGTCGGGGGGATGTTCCTGATGCAGTTCAATCCGCCGGCAGTCCGGTCCGTCACGCCGGAGGACATTTCAAACGGCTGGCGCGTGGCGGAGGTGTCCGGTACCGGTGGTGCGTTCGCGCCGCCGCCCGCGAACGCGGTCACGAACGAGCGCTGGCGTCTGCGCGGCGCGCACGATGACGCATTCCGCATTCCGGCGAATGGATGGTCTTATCCCTTCGCGTCTGGGGTGACGGTGCTTTCTCGCGGCGAGATTCGAAAAGACATCCGTTCGCGTGTTTTCCACCGAGCCTTCGAACAGGATCTCTCGCTGCTGCCCGTGGTCAAGTGGCAGCTTCTGCCAGCTGGGCGAAATGAAAGCGTGTTCTGGTACGGGTCAACGCCGTCCAACACTTTGATTGCCACATGGTGGAACGCGGCGCTCGGGCGCGATGCGACGAATCCCATATGCTTCCAGGCGGAGCTGTACACGAACGGCGGTTTCGACTACCGCTACGAAGACCGCACCGTGCGCCACATGCGCGTGTGGCCGTTCGATCTTGACGACGACGGGCTGGAGAACTCCGTCGACCCCGATCCGCTAGTCGCCGGTCCCGACGCCCACGGCACGAACGCGG
>CADCOC010000168.1 GCA_902802945.1 uncultured bacterium
CAAGGATTGTCGCGTTTGTGGCCGTTTCGGCGTTCTGCGTCATACGTGGCGGCGCAAAGTTCCTCATGCCGCCGCCTTCAACGGGCGGGACGCCCGTTGTCCCAGTGATGCAATTCCCCGCAGCGGGCGAGACGCCCGTTGTCCCAGTGGTGGTCACGCCGGAAGAAATTGCACAGGACGCAATTTCATCCAACGGCGTGGAGGTCGTATTTGCGCGCGATGCTGATGGCGACGGGATCTTGTCGCGGACAGAAGAGACGATGTCTATCGGTATGACTGTGGCGAGTGGAAGGTCATGGATCTCGTGACCGGCGACACGTTTTCCTGTGCGGGCACGCCCGGGCACGTTGCGCTCAATTGGAAACTGCGTCTCAACAGGAATCGCGTGCCGCGCTCGCTGACCGCAACGGTGAATGGTCAGCCAACGTTCACGCAACTGGCCACGCCGCCGCCGTTTCTTTTCGATCCGACATGGAACGCAGCAAAGATAATTCGTCGAGGACTGTCCGATCCGAATCTGCGAGTGGAATGTTCGGTGGACATCGAACCCCTTGTCATGTACATAAGATAAGGCATCGCCGGTGCGTGATTGTACAGGGGGCGTCCGCCATGCGGCGTTTACCCGATTCTCTGGGCGGAGGCTTAGTCGGCAATTTTGTGCTATAATAGAGGGCAATTCGAGGGAACTATGGTTTTGAAAAACAATAGAGTACGGACATTGTGCGTGGATCTTGGCGGCAGCCGCGTGAAGATCGCGGTCGTCGAGGACGGGCGCGTGTTGGCGTCGGAGATGTTTGCCGTCTGCGCGACCACCGCCGAGACGCTTGCCACCGTCGCCGTGAAGGGACGCGAACTGATGAGCCGCCACGGCGGCTCGTTTGCCGGGCTCGCCGTCGCCGCGGCGGGAATCGTCGATGAGGCGAACCGCCGCGTCGTGATCTGCAACGGCAAGTACGCGGGGCTCGAGGACATCGACCTCGTGTCCTGGGCGCAGCGAGAATTCGCGCTCGACTTCCGCATCGTGAACGACGCGCGCGCGGCGCTCATGGGCGAGCTCGCCTACGGTTGCGCGAAGGGCGAGGCGGACGCCGTGATCGTCATCCTCGGGACGGGCGTGGGCGTCTCGTCGGTCTCCGGCGGGCACATCGTGCGTGGACGCCATTTCGTCCACGGGCTCCTTGGCGGACACATCCCGGTCAACTTCGACGACGACCGCCGCTGCACGTGCGGCGGACGCAACTGCCTTGAAGCGTATGTCGGCTCGTGGGCGCTGAAGGAGATGGCGGGCGACCCGACATACGACTACCGTAGCCTCGAACAGGACTACGCGGCGGGCGATGCGCGGGCGAAGACGCTGTTCGGCACGGTCTCGCGCGCGCTTGGTGCGGGGACGCTCGCGCTTGCGCACATGTTTGATGTCGAGACGGTCATCTGGTCGGGCGGAGTTTCGCGCTTCACGGCGCTCATCGACGAGGCGCAGAGGCTTGTGCTTGAAAATGCCTGGACGCCGTGGGGAAAGATTCGCTTCCTCAAGGCGGCGGACCCCGAGGCGTCCGTCACGCTCGGACTCCACGCACTCTATTCTGGAATCGAATTTTGAGGTGCTGCAAATGGGAAAGACAGAGATTAGCCTTTCATCATGGGCTTTCACCGGCGAGGGCGTTACGGAGTCGCGTCGCGTTCTCGGCGACTTGAAGGGCGTGTTCGCCGACGAGGCCGCGCGTGCGGCGATGGATCAGGATCAGGTCGTTTACGAGGTGCAGATGCACGCGGCCGTACCGGAGGGAACGCCGGGCGGACTCTTCCTCGGCGTCTCGTGTCTGCGCCCCGGCGACGTCGCGGGCGAGTACTTCATGACGAAGGGGCATTTCCACGCGCGGCGCGAGACGGCCGAATACTACTGGGGCGTTGCGGGCGAAGGCGCGCTCATTCTGATGGACGAGAACGGCGACTGCCGATGGGAGAAGGTCTTCCCCGGCTCCGTCCACTACATCCCCGGCAATGTCGCCCACCGCCTCGCCAACACGGGGACGGAAACGCTGCGCGTCGGCGCGTGCTGGCCGTCCGACGCCGGACACGACTACGCGACGATCGCCGCGAGCGGATTCACGAAGCGTCTTTTCAAGGGCCCGAACGGTCCGGAACTCAGGTGAGTGGAAAATGAAATCAAACTACGATAGGTTTCCGGCGATCAACGTTCCAACAGATGGCGGATGCCGCGCCGTCGCGGGATGGGAGGCGATCGGCGCGGAGTTGCGGGCGAGGTGCGGCGGTGTGGAGAAGGTAGTCATCTGCGTGGATCTTTACCACGGCGTGTGGGAGGATGAGGTGCTGGAGGCGCTGAAGGCGGTGCTTCGTCCGGACGCGGTGATTGAGACGCGCGAGGCGAACAAGACGCATGACGAGGTGCGCGCGATGTTGGTGGCGGATCAGGGCGACGATCGCGTGTTCGCCGTGATGTCGCACAGAAGGGTGGAAGACTATTTCGACTCGGCGAAGGTTGAGGCCGTCCATACGAAGATTGCGGCGGCGCGGGGAATCGTCCTCGTCTATGGTGTTGCGGCGGCGGTGTGCTGTCCTGAATGCGACGTCTATGTTTATGCAGACATGGCGCGCTGGGAGATCCAGCAACGCTTCCGTTCGGGGCGGCTCGCCAACTGGCTGGACGACAACGCGGGCGAGGACGCCCTACGTCTCTACAAGCGCGGTTTCTTCGCCGACTGGCGCGCGCTTGACCGACACAAGCGCGCACGCTACGACAGGATGGACTACATCCTCGACACGAACTGCGAGACGCCGAAGATGATGACGGGGGCGGCGTTTCGGCGCGGACTCGAAATCGCCGCGTCGCGTCCGTTCCGCGTAATGCCCTACTTCGACCCCGGCGTGTGGGGCGGACAGTGGATGAAGGAGAAGTTCGACCTCGACCCGTCGAAGAAGAACTACGCCTGGAGCTTCGACTGCGTGCCGGAGGAGAACTCGCTCCTCATGGACGTGGGCGGGATTGTCCTCGAGACGCCGGCGATCAACCTCGTGTTCCGCCATCCGCACGAACTTCTCGGCGAGAAGGTCCACGCCCGTTTCGGTGCGGAGTTCCCGATCCGCTTCGACATGCTCGACACGATGCGGGGCGGCAATCTGTCGCTCCAGTGCCATCCGCTCACCGAGTACATCCAGGATGCCTTCGGGATGTACTACACGCAGGACGAAAGCTACTACCTCCTCGACGCCGACGCATCCGCGTCGCCGGTCGTCTATCTCGGCAAGAAGACCGGCGTGACGCGCGAGGAATTCGCTGCCGCGCTCCGTACGAGCGAGAAGACGGGTTCCTTCGATGCGCTCAGGTACGTCAACGCCTTTCCCGCGAAGAAGCACGACCATTTCCTCATTCCCGGCGGCACGATCCACTGCTCCGGCGCGAACTGCATGGTGTTGGAGATTTCCGCGACGCCCTACATTTTCACGTTCAAGATGTGGGACTGGGGACGCGTGGGCCTCGACGGCCGACCGCGTCCGATCCACGTGGAGCACGCCCTCGCCAACATCCAGTTCGACCGCGACACGGAATGGGTGCGGAAGAACCTCGTCGGACGCGTCGAGACGATCTCCGAGCGTCCGGGCGTGAAGGAGGAGCGCACGGGACTGCACGAGCGGGAGTTCATCGAGACGCGTCGCCACTGGTTCACGGAACCTGTCGCGCACGATACGTGCGGCGGCGTGAACGTGCTGAACCTCGTGGAAGGGGAAGAGGCGACCGTGGAGAGTCCCACGGGCGCGTTCGCGCCGTTCACCGTCCACTACGCCGAGACGTTCATCGTGCCTGCCGCCGTGGGCCGGTATGTCGTGCGCCCGTCGGGTCCCGGCGCGGAGAAACTCCATGCGACGGTCAAGGCATACGTGAGGACGTGAAGATGGAATTCGACCCCGGCTTCGACATTACGCCCACTACGGCGCCCATGGGGTTCCGCCTCGGTCCGGACTGTTTCGACGAGGGACTTGAGGTGCGCAAGCTCGACGCCATCCGAAAGAGCCTGCGGAATCCGCAGTGCGACGGCCCGGAGGACGTCTATGCGATCATGATGGACGTCGGGGGCACGTGCGACCGCGAGGAGATCGTGAAACGCAATCTTCTTTTCGGCGTCGTCACATACGCGGCGGGGCGTCTGGGCGACGAGCCGATCAGGAGCCAGGGACACATCCACGCCGTTTCGGCGAGCTGTGGCTGGTCAACGCCGGAACTCTATGAAATCTGGGACGGCGAAGCGGTCATCTACATGCAGGAGCGCGCCGAGGACGATCCCGGCCGCTGCTTTGCCGTCCGGGCGAAGGCGGGCGACGTCGTCGTGGTGCCGCCGTACTGGGCGCACGCGACGATCAGCGCGGACCCGTCGCGTCCGCTCACCTTCGGCGCGTGGTGCGTGCGTGACTTCGGGTTCGACTACGCGGGCGTCCGTGCCCACGGCGGCATTGCGTTCTTCCCGCTTTTCCGCGAGGACGGAACGCTCCGCTGGGAGAAGAACGCGGCCTACGCCCCTTGCGAACTCATCGAGAAGTCGCCCGAGGACTATCCGCAGCTCGGTATTTCGCGCGGCGAAAGCGTGTATTCGCAGTTCGTGCGGGACAACGACCGCTTCCTGTGGGTGGCGCGTCCCGCGCTCAAGGAAAAAGAATGGAAGAAATTCGTACCGTGAGAACGAGACGCTCCAGAGCATTGCGCGGCGGACGCGGGTTATGGTAAAATGTCCGTGCCATGGAAGAGGTGTTCACATGCAAATGAATGCGACAAGAAGAGAGTTCATAGCGTGCGGGTCGGCCGCTGCCGCCGCATCGCTTTTCGCTGCCGAGCCGGAAAAGACCAAGGCGAAGTTTTCCGCCTGGGACGAGGTCCCGCTCGGCAAGACGGGCATACGCACGTCGAGGCTCGGCTTCGGTACAGGCGTCAGCGCCCACAACCGGTCGAGCGGGATTATCCGGCGCAACGGGCGCGAAGGCGCCGTGAAGCTCATTCGAGCTGCGTACGAGAGGGGCATTAGGTTCTTCGACACGGCGGACAGCTACGGCACGCATGATGTCATACGCGAGGCCCTCGCCCCGTTCCCGCGCTCCTCGTACACGATCTGCACCAAATACTGGTATCAGCGTGGCGGCATCCCCGAGGCAGACCACACAGACGTCGAGACGTCCGTGAACAGGTTCCTGCGCGAACTCGGTACGGACTACATCGACATACTACAGATACACTGCGTTTCGCAGGAGGACTGGCCTACGGCGCTTCAACCGCACATGGATGGCCTGGAGCGGTGCAAGAAGGCGGGCAAGATACGTGCCCACGGCTGTTCCTTCCACGGGGGTTCTTCCCTGCCGAAGGCGCCGGAGACAAAATGGCTCGACGTTGCGCACGTCCAGATCAATCCCTTCGGGCGCAAAATGGGGCTCCATCCTGACCGCGCACTGGAGATTGTACGCAAGCTCAGGGCTTCAGGACGGGGCATCGTCGGGATGAAAGTCCTCGGCGAAGGCTCGCTCGCGAAGGAGGGCAGGATCGACAAGTCAATTTCGTGGGTGCTGCAGAATGCCGCCGCAGACGTCCTCGACATCGGCTTCCTCAATCTCGAGGAAATCGACGACATCGTCCGTCGCATAGCGTCAGTTGACAAGTTACAATAAGGAGAATGGATACGACAAGAAGATAATTCATGGTGAAGATTATCCATTTCGTTTTCGTGAATTGGATTGTGTTTTGCGGTGCGCCAAGCAAGCCCACCAAAGGGGACAAACCGCCGTCTCGCAGCCAGACAACGTCCGCCGTGCGGTCTTCTCAATCAAGACGACAATCCGCGAACAGCTCGCAAAGATCGCCGCCGTCGCCGATGTTGTCTTTCGCCGCAGTCCCAAGTCCCTCGGGGTTTACCTTTTAATGCCATTGCGACAAGGCAGCCGAGGACTTTGATTGCGTTGAAACCCGTCATCCACCAGAGCATCGTATCGAGGGATGAGATGTTGTGGGCGGTGAGGAATTCAGTCCACGAGGCTGGAATGATGCCGGTGAAATAGCCGTGGCCAGTTATGAAGAGCAGAATCACGGGATAGATGGCGTCGAGCGGAACCATCCACATCATAAACCTGAAGCGGTTGGCGGAAATTTCGGCTGTGACGTAGAGGCCGATCAGCGCGCCGAGAGTGCTGACGCCGATTTGCCACGGAATCGCCCATCCATACGTCCTGTACTGTTCGCCGTGCGGGAGCAGGGATAGAATTGTGTCGCCGAAGAAGAAGAACGGGAGGGCGACGAGTGCGCTGAAGCCGATCGTCGCGGCAGCGGCCTTCAGGATCAACGGACGCGTGTCCTTTCCTTTCGCCGCTAGTGCGGCCGTGAAGGGGAAGATCGTGAACACAAGCGTGTTGAAGAGAAAGCTCGAGATGTCCGAGAAGCGTGTCGCCATGTAGTAGCCTGCGGAGTCAATGTCGGGAAGCCGCTGACGCAGGACGGTTGATTCAATGACCGTACACAAGCTACTGGCTGCGCCGCTTATGAGGAAGATGATGAGGAGCTTCGAGAACTTCCTGACGACTTCGCGGTTCCAGTAGGGTTCGGCTGGAACGGAGAGTTCCTTTCTCAGACAGAACACCGATGCGACGATGTTGAACGCGGGCGACGCGCCCTGTCCTACAAAGTAGCCCGCAAGTGGACGGAATGGCATCGCGACGAGCATCGTCAGAAGACGGAGCGGCGCGCCGAGGAGGTTCATCACCGCGTTCGCCTTGAACTTCTTGAGCGCCTGGATCGTGTTCGTGAAGACCGGGGCGACCGCCGTAATGAACGACGTCGCGATGATGATTAGTCCAAGCGATCCCTCGACGATGCGGATGCGTTCGAGGAACATGGGCAGAGTGAAGCGCGCGACGATGATTGCGACAAAGAGAAAGACGCCAGCCGCGATAAACACGGAGCGCATCAATGTTTTGAGCTTTCCGAATTCCTGACTAATGGATAGCCGCGACACCTCGTTGCGAAAGGTGTTTGCGAATACGGCGACGGGAAGGGCGAGAAGTCCCGCGAAGTTCCCGAGTGGCGTGACCGCGCCGAGCTCGGACGGGTCGACGTACTTCGGCACGAGCCACAGTCCGACGAAAGCGTTCAGGAGGTCCGCCGCGCGGCAGGCGCAGAAGAGCATGAGCGAATACCACCAGAAGTCGCCGAGACGGGCGTGAAGTTTAGTGAGGAGGTTCGGCGGTTTCATGGGGAAAGACTATTCGTTCCAAGGATTCACAACCGTCGCACCCGCGAAGTCAAGGTCGCGGACGTTTCGCGTCACGATGACAAGATCATGCACAAGCGCGGTAGCGACAATCTGCGCGTCGAGAGACGGACGCGTCCGCCCCGACCTGTCGGACTTCGCCATTATCTCGCCCCACATCTTCGCCACGGGCAGGTCGAAAGGAATTATGCTGTCGCCGTACGGGGAAAGGATGTCGTTCTCCAGCCATTCAGACAGTTTTTGCCGCCGCGGATCGCTCCC
>CADCOC010000169.1 GCA_902802945.1 uncultured bacterium
TGTGTCACCTTATTCGTATGACAAGAGGTTCCTTTGTTGCGCCAAATTTCAAGACCGCCTCGGCGTTCCCGAATCCCCGCACCGTGACGCGCGCCACGTTCCACGAAGGATCGTACATCGTCGCCGTCATGGGAAACGGCAACGCAGCCCCGCCCGCATTCGCACGGAGAGCCTTAGGGGCCAGTGACTGGTCGAGGCTGAGATTCCAGTCGAGCTTCTTGCGCCCGCACGAACCTACGTAAGAATCCGCGACATCGGCCGTGATGTCGCGGAAGAACCATTCGCCGCAGTCCCAGCCGACGGCGAACGACGCCTCGGAATCGTCAAGCGTTCCATTGCCGTTGGCGTCATACCCGAAGGCGACCTCCACGTTGTTGCTGGACGAGGCATCCAACGCCAGCGACAGAGAGAAAACGTTGTCGCCCGGAACACCCGCACAGAACGCGACGTTCGTCACGGACTCCGTGTCTGCATACGGCGACGGCGGCGGCAACGGCGCAGCAATCCGCGCTGCAAACGCCACCGACGCCACGGCACAAAGCAGGACTAGATAAAATGCTTTCATGTGTGTTAACCAGTATACCATCATTTCCGCGCCCCGCATAGCCCACATTTTCCTGAGGCGGCTTTTGAGTTCTCCCCAGTATGGGGGGATTTTTGAGCCACAGGGAGGGTATTTTTGAGCCACACGCGGGGGAATTATGAGCCACATGCGGGGGAATTATGAGCCACAGGGAGTCTCGTGGCTGGGTAGTAAGGGATTAAGGATTATGTACAGGATGGTAGAGGCCTTGCCAGTAGGCCGGTTTTTGACGTGGAGCCCTAGCTTGTACCATATTTCTAGATGGTTACTTTACGGGGAATCCGGGGAGCACGGTTGAATGGAGTCGCTTTGCCTTCAGGGGATAGTCCAGCGTATAGTGGAGGCCGCGGGATTCGTGGCGTTTCTGCGCGCTGCGGATGATCAACTCGGCGCAGACGGCGAGGTTGCGCAGTTCCAGCGTATCTGGCGTGACGAGGTAGGCGAAGTAGTATTCGCGTATCTCGTTGCGGAGCGTCTGGATGCGGTGTCGCGCGCGCGCGAGGCGCTTGTTCGTGCGCACGATGCCCACGTAGTCCCACATCAAACGGCGGATCTCGTCCCACATGTGCGACACGAGCACCGCCTCGTCCGGCGCGACGGCGCGTCCGATGCGCCACACGGGAATGGGCATGCTCTTCACGCTCTTCTCGGGATGCGCGGTGAGGCGTTGCGCGGTAAGGCGCGCCGTGACGAGCGCCTCGAGGAGCGAGTTGGAGGCGAGGCGGTTCGCGCCGTGGAGGCCCGTGCACGCCGTCTCGCCGACGGCCGAGAGCCCCTGCACTGAGGTGCGTCCGTCCACTGTCGCCTGCACGCCGCCGCAGCAGTAGTGTGCGGCGGGCACGATCGGGATGAGGTCCTTCGACATGTCGATGCCGAACTCGAGGCACTTGTGGAAGATGTTGGGGAAGCGCTTTTCGAGGAAGGCGCGGCCCTTGCGCCGGATGTCGAGGCAGCAGTAGGGATCGCCCGTGCGCTTCATCTCGCTGTCGATCGCGCGCGCCACGATGTCGCGCGGCGCGAGCGACCCGCGCGCGTCGTACTTCTGCATGAACGGCTGTCCGTGGCGGTCCACCAGCACGGCCCCTTCCCCGCGCACGGCCTCGCTGATGAGGAAGCGCTTCGCCTGCGGGTGGTAGAGACACGTGGGGTGGAACTGTATGAACTCCATGTTCTCCACCTTCGCGCCCGCGCGCCAGGCGAGGGCCACGCCGTCGCCCGTCGCCACGTCGGGGTTGCAGGTGTAGAGGTACACCTTGCCGCAGCCGCCCGTAGCGAGAATCGTGTTGGGGGAGCGGATGGCGTAGATCTCCTCCGTCTCGCGGTCGAGCACGTAAGCGCCGATGCAGCGGTTGGGGCCCTTTACGCCGATGCGCTTGGTGATGATGAGGTCGATTACGATCGTGTTCTCGTGTACCTCGATCTCGGGGTGGCGCTTCACCGTGCGCACCATGGCGGCCTCGCACTTCTGTCCCGTGATGTCGCCCGCGTGGAAGATGCGGCGCATGGAGTGTCCGCCCTCGCGGCCGAGGTCCCACTTGCCGTCCTCCTTCTTCGCGAAGCGCACGCCGCAGTCGATGAGGTCCCGGATGCCCGCCGGCGCCTCCGACACGATCTTGCGCACAACGGCCTCGTCGCACAGTCCCGCGCCCGCGATCTGCGTATCGCGCACGTGTTCCTCAAAAGAGTCGGCGGGGTCCGCCACGCAGCAGATTCCGCCCTGCGCGAAGTTGGTGTTGCAGTCCTCAAGGCGCTGCTTGGTGACGAGCACGGTACGGCCGGCCGGCGCGAGGTGGAGCGCGCTCATGAGCCCGCTCATGCCGGAGCCGACGACGAAATAGTCACAATCGATGATTTGCATGGCGATAGTATACCACAAGCGGACGAACTGCGTGCCCAACTGGCGCAACATTTTTCACCTTGAAAAATCGTTAACCGTGCCGCGCGCGCACATTTTGTGGTATAATTTCACCGCTTGAAAACTGGCGTCAGGAGCGCCGCAGAAAATGAAGAGAATTTGTGTATTGATGGGTGGCACCTCGAACGAACGAGACGTGTCGCTCGTGTCAGGAAAGAACGTTGCCGAGGCGCTGGGCGCGCTTGGCACTTACGACGTCGTGCCCGTGCGGCTGGACGCCGACAGCCTCGACGCCCTTCCAGAGGACGCCGACGCATGCTACATCGCGCTGCACGGCGGCTGGGGCGAGAACGGCGGCGTGCAGGCCGCGCTCGATGCGCGCGGCATCCCCTACACGGGTCCCGGCGCGGCGGCGAGCAGGCTCGCTATGGACAAGATCGCCACCAAGAAGGTGCTCGACGCCGCAGGCGTGCCCACGGCCGCCTGGGCTGTCGCCACGCCGTCGCGTCCGCTCGCGGATTCGCCGGTCGGCTACCCGTGTGTCGTGAAGGCGCCGCGCGACGGGTCGAGCGTGGGCGTGTACCTCGTGAAGCGCGCGGAGGACTTCGCGCATGCCGTCTCGGAGGCGCAGCGCATCGACCGCGAGAAGTTCGGCGGCGAGGGCGATGCGCTCGTCGAGGCGTACATCCCTGGACGCGAGACGACCGTGGGCGTGATCGGACACGAGGCCCTGCCCGTCGTGGAGATCTGCGCGCCGAACGGCTGGTACGGCTACGAGGAGAAGTACAACTCCGACGAGACGCGCTACCCCTTCCCCGACGATCCCTTCTGCCCCGAAATGCAACGCATCGCGCTCGCCGCGTTCGACGCCGCCGGATGCCGAGGCGTGACGCGCGTCGACTTCCGGGTGACGCCCGAGGGTAAAATGTACGTGCTTGAGCTCAATACCTCTCCCGGTATGACCGGACACTCCCTCGTGCCAAAGGCCGCCGCCAAGGTCGGCATCGATTTCCCGCATCTCTGCGACCGCATCCTGAAGACAGCAGCCCATGATTAAGAGAAACACAAACGTCAAAAGCCTTGTAGCCATCCGCCGCAGGATCGCCGTCGCCGTCTCCTTGCTGGTCATCGCGGCCGCGGCCTGCTGTGGACTGGCCATAGGCGGCGGCGCGCTCAGCGCAATCTGGCGCGAGCAGTTCCGCGTGCAGGATTCCGCAATCGACGTGGTCGTGACGTCGTCGGGAAAGAACGTCAAGCCGGATACGATCATCTACTACTTCGGCCTGACAAACGGTGCCAATCTGGCGACAATCCCGTACGAGAATCTCCGCAAGGGCCTCATCGCGCGCATACCGAACATCAAGGACATCAAGGTGGAGCGGAGACTCCCGCGCCGCGTGACGGTGGACGTGAAAGAGCGCGAGCCCGCAGTGCGCATCGCCCCGGCCAAGGGAGCGCCCAACTCCGGACTCGTGGCCGACTACGACGGCGTGGTGTTCCGTACGTTCAACAGCCCGCCGCTGCCGATCATCCGCGAGGCTGCGGAAAAACGACACGACCCCGGCCAGAAGCTCGAAGGCAATGCCGGCTCCGCGCTGCGGCTCGTACACCTGCTCGCAGAGGCCGCAGACGCAAAGTCGGACGAGGCGCCCGAGCTCTCCGAACTGCGCGTCCTTGAAGTGGACACCTCAAAGAAGGACTACCTCCTCGTGACGCTTGGCGACTACTCAATGGCCGAGATCGCCTGGGAACGCATGCACGAGGATTCCGAAGTCTCGCGCAAGAGCCTCCGCCGCCAGCTACTGCACCTCGCGCAGGCCATCGCCACACGGCTCACGCCGCGCACCACTAGGTGGATCGCAACGGAATACGAAAAGGGCGGCCGCGTCTACGCAACGGACCCCGCGCGCCTAGGCGGCCGATGAGAAAGGAAACACATGAATCCCTCAGACCCAATCGCTGCACTTGAAATCGGTACGACCCGCACCGTAATCGCAATAGCCGAGCCGCTCGGAGACGGGCGCATACACATCGCCGCCTACGACGGGATCCCGTCATCAGGCGTCCGTAAAAGCCAGATCGTGGACGTCGCGCAGGCGCGGTACTCTGTAGCGTCTGTGCAGAAGAAGCTCGTCACCCAGTACGACTACGCCGTAGCACAGGCATACCTCGTCATCTCCGGCCCGCAAATCCGCACGCAGGAGACGATCGTTCAGGTGCCGCTGCCGCGCGGCACGGTGGGCGACGAGGACGTAGAGGCGATCGGTGAGCGCATGTACGACATCACCCTCCCCGCCGAACGTCAGGCGCTTGAGGTCGCCCGCCTCAGCTATGGTCTGGACGACATCGAGAACATCTCGTCTCCACGCGGTATGAGCGGACACATCCTCAAGCTGCGCACGCTCTGCATACACGGCTCCGCGCAGCGCATAGCCGACGCGAAGAGCGCCGCCGAGGCCGCGAAGCTCGAGATTCTCGACGTGTGCTACGCGGGTACAAGCGCGGCTGCAGCGGTGCTCACCGCACAGCAGAAGCGCGACGGAGCGCTCGTGATAGACCTCGGCGGAGGCTCCACCAACTTCACCGCGTGGGCAGACGGACGGCTCCTCTACGCGGACGTCGTAGGCGTGGGCGGCGACCACGTAACGGAGGACATACGCGACGCGTTCACCATCTCCGCCGCACAGGCCGAGCAGCTCAAGTTCTCTTCCGCATCGGCGATGATCGGTCCCGACGACGCCGGCGTGCGCATTCCACTCTCGGCCTCCACGCCCGGCTTCAACGCGGCCTCCATCTCCCAGCGCGCCCTCAACACCGTCGTCAACGCGCGTATGAGCGAGCTTTTCACCATCATAAGAACGAAACTCGACGAAGCGAATCTCCTGCACCGACTAAACGCGGGCGTGTTCCTCACAGGCGGCGGTTCGTCTCTGAAAAACGTCGTGCCGCTCGCATCAAACGTCTTTGGACGCTCCGTGCGGCTCGGACAGATCATCCCGGAAGTGGCGGGACTTGAGCAGGAGAAGAACCCTGCGGCGCTCGCGACGATAGTGGGCACTCTTATCCAGACCATTCCGCCCGAACAGTCCGGGCACTCGTTCTTCGACGCTATCCGCAACATCTTCGGAGGCAGCAAGAAAAAATGAACATCCTCCCTTCACCTCTCCTCCTTCTCGGAGTAGGCGGCGCCGGTGCCGCCATGCTCCGCGGCGTCTTGCGCGCATACGGCCCAGGCGTCCGCGCGCTCGCCATAGACACCGACGCCCAGTCCGGCGGCAACGGCGACCTTCCGTTCCTACTCCTCGGCGGCAACCGGCTCGCCGGACGCGGCACGGGCGGACAGCCCGCCTCCGCGCGCGCAGCCTTCCAGGATACGCCGTCCATTCTCGACACATCCCTTGACGGAGTACGCACCGTCGTGATCGTGACTGCCCTCGGCGGCGGCACAGGCGGCGGCGCCACAGGCGAGATCCTTAAGCACCTCCACACCATGGGCATAGCCACGCTCGTATTCGCCACGCTGCCCTTCTCGTTCGAAGGCGCCGAACGCGTCCGCACGGGCCGCGCCGCCATCGGACCCATCGAGCAGCACGCGGACGTCTCTGTGTTCCTTCCCCTGGACGAGCTCGTATCCGGCTCGGGCACAGACAACATGCGCGACGCCCTGTCTCGCGGAATCGACACGCTGTCCCTTGGTGTCACTCTCCTTTGGCGCATCCTCGAGCGGCCCGGCTACATCCAGCTCGACTCCGAACGCCTCCGCAAGATCCTCACAGGCTGCGGACGCGCGCATTTCGCCACTGCCACCGCGCAGGGGCCGGACCGCGCCAACAACGTACTCGCCACTCTCTCCGAAAGTCCCCTACTGAAGCGCATCGAATCGTCCCCCCACGTGCGCACGCTCCTGGTGGGCATCCTGGCCGGCGACGACCTACTTCTTTCGGAAGTCGGCGCCATCGCAAGCGGACTCTCCGCCGCATTCGGACTCGACGCCACGCTTGAACTCGGCACCGTAAACGACGAGGCCACGTTCTCCGGACGTCTCACCGTCGTCGTGCTGATCTTCGACGAAAGCGCAACCCTTACGCGTAAGCCCACTCCCGGCACCGTCCGGGACACCACGCGCGAGCGCGCGGGAGAACGCTGGCTCGCCCGCACAGACCGCTTCCGCCGCTCAGACGCGACGATGTGGAACGACGAGGATCTCGACATCCCCACTTTTGTCCGCCGCCACCTCACTCTCGACCGCTAACCAATGCCGCCAGACGGACACATACGGCTCCTCCCGAACCACGTCGCCAACAAGATCGCCGCAGGCGAGGTCGTGGAGCGTCCCGCCTCCGTCCTAAAGGAACTTCTTGAAAACGCCCTTGACGCCGGTGCCACGCGCATCGATGTAACCGTCACGGCCGGCGGCCGCACGCTCGTCTCCGTGCGCGACAACGGCTGCGGCATGAACCGCGAGGACGCCCTGCTCTCCCTCGAACGCCACGCCACGTCTAAGATCCGCGATGTCGACGACATCGAGCGCATCTCCACGCTCGGCTTCCGCGGCGAGGCAATTCCCTCCATCGCATCTGTCTCCCGGTTCACCCTCACCACGCGCCGCGCCGACTCAGAGGAAGGAACGCGCATAGTGGTAAACGCCGGCACTCTCGCCGAGGTGAAGACCTGCGGTACGCCACCAGGCACATGCATCGAAGTGCGCGACCTCTTCTGCAATGTCCCTGCACGGCGCAAGTTCCTGCGTGCGTTCGTCACCGAGGAGGGACATATCCGCGCCACATTTACCGTCCACGCGCTTGCCCACCCAGACGTGGGTTTTTCGCTCACGCTTGACGGACGAGAGGCCTACCGACTCCCGCCCGGTGCAACGCTCGAGGAGCGTATCCGCGCCCTTTTCGGCGCGCCTTTCGCAGAATCGCTCGTGCCTGTCATCTCGGATGTCGGCGCAGTGCACGTGCATGGCTACGCTGAACGCCCAGGACATGAC
>CADCOC010000170.1 GCA_902802945.1 uncultured bacterium
GGCGCGTCAAGTCCCCTTGAAACAAGCTTTCTCACGAGGACGTCCTCTGTCTCGTACTTCCTCGTGTAGCCGTTTGGCAAAGGTAGCTTTGGCTTGCTTGGCATGTCGTCGAATCCTTGAAAAAAAAGAATCCTCACCGATAGAATGACCCGCCGAAGCAGGTTCACCCGGTGAGGCGTATGGAAGTAGTGTACCAAATCCCAGAGCGCGGCGCAAGGCTGCGCGCGAAAAAGTTTTTTGGGAGCAGTGAGAATGTTGCCAATGTGGAAATGTTGCCAGTTCCAATGTTGCCAATGGCCAATGGGGCGGTCGCGGGGAATGTTTTTAGCCACAAAGATCACAAAGGACATCGGGAAGGACAGACAGCAGAGAATAGACAGCAAGTGACAACGTTTTCACCCAAGAGACGATATGAATGCGACGATGTCCGCGGTCGCTTCTTCCGCCGGCACGTCGAGCCATGCACTGGTTGGATTTGCCAAGCTGCGCATAAAAGCCTTGTTGCCGAAGATGCGCCCAAGGCGGCGAAGGATGTCCGGCACGCCGTTTTCCCGCATCTTGGCATCGTCAAATATGTACGCCTTTATAAGTTTCTTTAACGCCGTACGCCTTACGCGCCGCGAGAGGTAGTACATGTCAAAGATGTCCTTGAACCTCGTTGTGGCGCTGCCGAAGCGCAGAAGGCTCTTAAGTTTCTCGACAAGTATCTGTTCGTTTGGATTGACCAGCAGGGAAACCTTGCTGTCGTCCACGATGACTTTGAAGGATCGGTCAGACTGTTCAACGTCTAATCTTGTGTGAACACCAAAGTCGATCTTCGTCTCGATGGATAGGCCTGTCTCGTCCGTCAGTGAAAGATGAATTCTCTTCCCCTTGTACTCCTGCTGTTGCAACGTCTCGATCTTGCCGACGACGCGAATCTTGCACGGCGCCACCCGGTTCATTCCCGACACGAACCTGCGTATGGCTGCGTTTGCCAGCGGATAGCTTAGGAAATCAAGATCCATGTCCATCGTCGCTCTTCTTACGACGTCGGTCAGTGAACTCATCACGACTCCGCCTTTGACGGTCAAGTTGTCGTGGAACCCAGAGTCCCTTACGGCTTTCAGCACGATGTCGTGCGCTATCTTGGCGTATGCGGTGTCATCCGTGTATCCTTCTGCGACAAGTCTGTCTTTGAACACCGTGAAATCCATCACAACACCTCCCTCTTTATTGCGTCGAATATGACTTCCCGCTTCGGGAACGCTTCGAGATAGTCCTCCATCTTTGCCGGATAGAGAGTGCCGGCATCCCTGCGGTAGCTGCCGACAACTTCGTGATAGAGGTCAAGTGGCATCTTGGTTCGCATCCTGACGGTTTCTATCAGCAGGCGTTCCTTGTCGAAGATGCGAAGCGCCATGCCGTGGAGTTCCGCATTGACTACGCCTATGCTTCCCGTCCCCTTGGGAACGAAATACTCCACTACGTTTACGTCCCGGATCTTCGTACCGTCCCGTTCGACCGCAAGGTGTATCTTATCGGGAACATTGTCCGTGAGGCCGTAGTAGTAATACGCGCTGAGCATGGTGACTACCGACGTGGGGTACTTCTTGAGCAGCATTTCAACAGCCCTGTGGCGCTTGTCTTCCGAATAGACGCCGTGGGCGACCTTATAAAGCTCCCCCCTGCGGACCGCCTGGGCGATCCGATAGAAGTTGCCATACTTGGCCAGACATTCTGATGTCGTCATCAGCATTTTATTTCCAGTCCTCAAATCTCAGCTTTTGTGGGTTGCGACTAAAATTATACCATGCCTGCAAATGGGATGTCAAGGAGGGTATGCCGAGTAAAGCCCGGGAATGTTGCCAGTTCCAATGTTGCCAATGGCCAATGGGGAGGCCTTGCGGGCAAGCCATTTCATGAACGGCGGCAAAACTGGCGAGTCTCACGTCTCACGTCCAGTGCGGCTGTGAATGATTTTATTGACGCCACTCCGTTCCCATGAGAGGCTTGAGCCATTTCTTGCGGAAGTTGCCGATGTTTCCGAAGAAGCGGGCTCGAATGGATGCAGTGCTCTTCGAGTCCGATGAGCGAAAGGCGGTATTCCAGTTCGCTTATGTGCGAGAAGAGTAGACAAGTCGTTTCGTGGAACACCATGGTGACGATGTAGTACGGGCATCGGGCGTCGAACTGTCCAAAGTCTCCCGATTCGTCAATGAATATCTCGATTCCGCTTGCCATGTCTCCATAAAAAACGGCGGGAGCTTTCCCGCCTTAAGGTGGACCTTTACGCCAGCCCACGGGGCGGTTCCTCCAATCGGGGGAACGGGAGGCAGTTTACCAAATCCGAGAGCGCAGCGCAAGGGCACGTGCGAAAAAAGTTTTTTGAGGGAAGCTTTTGCGGGTGGGTGAGGTGGTGTGAGACGTGAGACGAGCGGAACTGTGAAAATGTTGCCAATGTGGAAATGTTGCCAGTTCCAATGTTGCCGATAGCCAATGGGGAGGCCTTGCGGGCAAGCCATTTCATGAACGGCGGCAAAACTGGCTCGTCTCGCGGGGACGCTCGCCCTCCCGGCGCGGCGGGCGCGGGGCGACTGCCCTACCGCCATGCGGGCGGGCGATGGATGGTGTGACCGTTGGGGGGCGGGATCACTTCTGGCAGCTGGCAGCGGGCGGGCAAGTCGCGGGGGATTGCCGATGATTTTCACGCCGCCATGCGCCTCGATGGCGCTGAGGTAGAGATTTTGCCGTTCCACTGCGGCGGCATCATGGCGCTCATCGTTTTACTGCACTTTACTGCCCCGCTTCATCACGACCACAAAGCACATTATGCAGAACGCACTAACTGAAACTGCCCTCCTTCCGTTGTCGGGTACAATACCAAGGACATTGCCAAGAACTCCTACGTTCTGACGGCTATTCAGTTCGATGGTGTTGGTGGCGCGACGACGGTTGACAAGCTCGTCACCACGACTGACACTGGTACGCAGTCCTGGACGCCGCAGGACGAGAATGTCCCGGGCTGGGAACAGAAGGCGACAACGCTGATGATTCCCAATTCCAGAGGAACCTATGACAACTACTACTACGCGAGCGACGGCTACGATGACGCCACGGAGGAGACTTACGCTGGTTGGTGCGATATGTATGGCTACATCCAGAAGAACATTCCGCTTACCGTCGGCCTCGGCATCTGGGTGAGGGGCAACAAGGATATTGATGCATCCTTGACGCAGGCTGGTGAGGTTCCGGGAGATTCTTCCATCACCACCGATGTTGGCGCGGGCTATACCATTATCGGCAATCCTTTCCCGATGGCCTTTGACATTCAGGCCGTTACGACCACGGCCGCCGCTACGCAGTCATGGACGCCGCAAGATGAGAATGTTCCCGACTGGGAAAAGAATGCTGCGACCATCATGGTTCCAAATGACAGAGGGACTTACGACAACTACTATTACGCGAGCGATGGCTACGACGAGGACACCGACGAGACATACGCGGGCTGGTGCGATATGTACGGCTACATCAAGAAGAACATCACTGTTCCTGCTGGTACGGCCGTGTGGTTCAAGACGAGTGCGGCGGCAACGGTGACGTTCACGAAGTAAAACGATTTCTCGTGATGTGGTGGTCGCGGGGCGACTGCCCTAACGAGGGAAAAACAAACAAGGAAAATGAAAATGAAAAAGTTAGTTGTTATCGCGTGTGCCGCGCTTGCCGTTGTCTCGGCAAAAGCGGCGAACGTCGACTGGAAGTACAAAATCGAAGGTGCGGCAGGTGGCGCTGCCGACGAGTTCGCGGGTTACACCGTATATCTCGTTGACAAGGCGTACTACGATAGCCTCGGTGGTGAGGTTACCAAGGATTCCATCACTGGTTCTGGTAACTCCTTGAGTTCTGGTACGCTTTCCCAGACGGGTAAGTCGGGCAAAGGGGCCAATACCAAGTACGTGTTCACGACTGATGGTAGTTATGCAAATGATAGCCTTACGACTGGCACATCCTATGACTATTACCTCGTGCTTGTGAATGGCGACAATTACTACTCGCAGGCCTACAGCTATGCAGCTCGTGATGGTGCGGCCTCGGTTGATATGGACACGATTGCCACGTCTGTTGCTCCTGGGACGATTGCGGCTGGCATGACGGCGTTCTATAGCGGCAGCACGCCTGATCCGGGGCCGACCCCTGGTCCTGGTCCCAACATTCCGGAGCCGACCTCTGGCCTCCTGCTCCTCGTTGGTGGCGCGATGCTCGCGCTCCGTCGTAAGCAGAAGTAAGGGAAACGGTCACGCGGGACGCGTGACCCTACCGAAAAACGAAGGCCCGTCCGCGTGAGCGGGCGGGCTTTCAATTTTTGAATGAAACGGCGGTCGCGGGGCGACCGCCCTACCAAACGGAATAAGATGACTTTCACGGTGACATATCGCGGCAGGGATGGCGCGTTGCACGACGAAGCGATTGAGGCGGCGGATCGTGCGGGGTGCGTGGCGGAGTGCCGCAGGCGCGGGATTGCGCCCACGAAGATTGTAGAGGGGCGAAGCGGCAAGAGTGCCGCTTCCCCGAAGGGCCGCGTGGGGACGGGAGACAGCAAGCGTACGACAGCAAGATGGGTGGCCGTTGCGGTGCTGCTTGTTGCCGTGGCGGGTGGCGTGTGGTGGTGGATTGGCGGTCGCGGGGCGACCGCCCTACCGGCGGAAGCTCCTGCGAAGCCGAAGGTGGAAAAGCCAAAGGCCGAAAAAACGCCCAAGGCGGAGAAACCCAAGCCGAAGACGGCAAGCGTACAACAGCAAGCGGAGCCCACGCAGCCGGTGGCGGTCGCATCGACGAACGCGCCCGCCGCAAAGGACGAGGTTGTGTGGCGGCAGGTGACGACCAACTCGAACGGCGTGGTGACGGAGAAGTACCGCACCGCCGACGGGAAGTCCCACAGGGTGATCCGGCATCCGAAGCGCGTGTTCGACAACGCCTCCGACCAGCTCATCGCGATGGCGATCTCCGCCTCGAAGAACGGCGGATCGATGCCGCCCCTCCCGCTTACGGACGCGACGGAGAAGGACTTTCTCGACTCGCTCATGCATCCGATTGAGATTGCCGACGACGATCCGCCCGACGTCAAGGAGCTGAAGCGGGACGTCGCCGCCGTGCGCGAGCAGCTGATCGACATGGTCAAGGGCGGCATGACGGTGCGCCAGGCGCTCATCGAGCACCAGAAGGCTGTGAACGACAACGCCGAGTTCCGGGGCGAGGCGCTGAAGGCGCTCTCGGATTTCCGCAAGGAGGGCGACAAGGAATCTACGGAGGAGTTCCGCAAGAGGGTCAACGAGGAATTTGAGAAGCGGGGCATGGCCCCGGTGGAAACCAGGAGAAAGAAGCAATGAAGAAGATCGTGTGCATGGTTGCGCTGCTGGCGTCGGCGCTTTTGGTAGAGGCAGCTGAACCCGAAAGGCCGAAGATCCCGCGTTCGCGTCGTCAGCGCCGCACGGCGGAACAGCTCGGCGGACGGCTGATGCGTCCGTACACGGGTAAGTGCGTGAGGATCGTGAACGCGCAGGGGCGCGTCGCGGAGAGCGTCTTGCGGGAGGTGAGCGAGGAGATTATGTCCGCGACGAGCGTGCCGGTGGAGGTGTCCGCAACGGACAAGCCGTCGTGGTCGGCGGAGCGTTACAAGGACGCCAAGACGGCGGCGGTCGTCCTCGTGCGGGAGGCGGACTCGTCCAACACGATCATCATTGCGCCGGAGAACGGCTGGTGCGAAGTGAACGTGAAGGCGCTCGCGGCGGACTCCGCCGCGCCGGACAAGGTGTCCGAGCGCGTGAAGAAGGAGCTGTGGCGCGCCATCGCGCTGATGCTGGGCGCGGGCAACTCGAACTACCAGCCGTGCCTGATGACGACCATCCTCTCATTGCGCGACCTCGACGGCGTGAAGCAGCGCCAGCCGTGTCCGGAACCCTACGGAAAGATGTCCGACACGGCGACGCGCCTTGGCTGCGCGGAGGCGAAGCACACGACGTACAAACAGGCGTGCCGCGAGGGCTGGGCACCTCCTCCCACCAACGATCTCCAACGGGCAATCTGGGAAGAAACGCGCAAGCTCCCGGAGAAGCCGATCAAGATTGAGTTCGACCCCGCCAAGGGAAAGTGACCCGTTATTTCTCCCGGCCCGGATTTGACGCATATACCCTTGAATCCAAGTCTCATGTATGGTACAATAATTTCGTTCTGCCATGCAGGAGAAAGCAATGACAACTACATTGAGAATAGACGATGACTTAAAGCGCGACTGTGAAGTGGTGCTTGAGGACTTGGGTCTGAGCATGTCTGGCGCGGTGACGCTGTTCCTTAAGCAGGTCGTCAAGCAACGCGCCATTCCATTCATTATCTCGTGCGACGGGCATCAGCCCTACGATTATCAGCCTCGCCCAATGGCAAATCTCAATGAGCGAGGAAAAACCGCTCGGCGATATGCTGCGGAAATGCGGGCGTCCTGTGAACGCGAGTGGACGATGGACGAGATTGACGCTGAAATCGCAGCCGCCCGCAAGGAACGCCGTGAAAGGGAAAATACAGGCGCATGATCTACGCCGTAATAGACACAAACGTGATTGTCGCTTCGCTTCTGACGCGCAATCACGACTCCGCCACCGTTCGCGTGATGGATGCGGTTTACTCACGTACGGTGATTCCGCTTGTCAACGACAGCATCCTCGCAGAATACACAGATGTCCTGCACAGACCGCATCTGCAACTTGATCCAGAAAAGTGCGAGTTTATAATCTCGCTGATGACGGATATTGGGTTGTACTTCGACCCTGTTTCATCGGAAGAACCAGTTCCAGACGAGAAGGACAGAGTGTTCTTTGAAGTCGCACTTGCTGGCAGAAGCCGAGGCGACGCCCACCTCGTCACCGGCAACATGAAACATTATCCCCCCGCGAGCTTTGTTGTGACCCCTGCGCAGTTTTGCGAACTTCTTGGGATTTGACTTCGATTTCCTATTATCATGCGTCTGGACGTCGGATGAAACGGACGCCGTGCTTGCCGTAGGGAATCACGTCGGGTAGTTGGCAGCGGGCGGGCAGGTCGCGGGGGATGTGAACATAGTAGGAGGCCGCTTGTCTCAGGTGTTCGGAAACGGAAATGTGCGGGTTGAATACGAGTACGGTCTTTTTGAATTCCCGCCTAAGGGCGTGAACTGTTCCGGCCTGATCGGAATCTCCTGTTACAAGCACAAAACAGTCGGCATCTGTGCGTACGGCA
>CADCOC010000171.1 GCA_902802945.1 uncultured bacterium
CTTATCGACATACACGTAGCCCCTGCGGCGGATCTCGCCGAAGTCGTTGGAATCTTTGTTGACCGTCTGCATGGCGCATATTATACCAAAAATCCCCGCCGTGTGCCGCACTATTGTAGCATCCGCTAACTAGACACTAATCGCCAACCACTAATCACACCCCCGCGCTTGAAAGGAATCCGCCGTCGACGGGGACGGTGATGCCGGTGACGAAGCCGGACTTCTCGTCATCAAGTAACCAGTTAACGCAGCCGAGAAGCTCCTCCGCCTCGCCGAAGCGTCCCATCGGTGTGTGGTGGATCACCTGCTCTCCGCGCGCCGAGAAACCGCCGTCCGGCGTCATCAGGTATCCACGCGAGCGCTCGTTCACGAAGAAGCCCGGCGCGACGGCGTTCACGCGCACCTTCGCGGGTGCCATGTACTGCGCGAAGAACATCGTCCAGTTCGCGATCGCCGCCTTGCTCATCGCGTACGGCGCGACGCGCGTGAGCGGACGGTATGTGTTCATCGACGCGAAGTTGAGGATCGCCCCCCCGCCCGCCATCGCCATCTGGAGGCCGAAGATACGGCTCGGGATGACTGTGCCGAGCGTGTTGATTTCAAGCACGCTCTTGAACGCCTCCATGTCGATGTCGAAGAAACCGCGATCGGCGGGTAGTTCTTTGTGGCCTAAATCAACTTCCAGATCCTTCTCGCTAAAGTGCAGGCGCGTGGGCATGGCCTTCACGTTGTTGCCGCCCGCGCCGTTGATGAGGAAGCGGCACGGTCCCCATTCGGCGGCGACGCGCGCGGCAATCTCCGCCATCGCCTTTTCATCCGTCACATCCCCCGGCTCGATCCTCACACTGGGACAACGGGCATCCCTTGCCACCTTCTCCAACTTCTCCCTTGTGCGCCCGATGAGCACGACTTTTGCGCCCTGACGCGCAAGATCCTTTGCGATGGCCGAGCAGAGCGTTCCGCCCGCACCTGTCACAACAGCAACCTTACCTTCACAGTAGCTATTCATTTCCTTTTCCTTTCTTCCTTAATTCTCCGTTTAGAACATATAGATTCATCACCCTCAAATTCTACATGTTTCTACATGTTCTACATGGACATTATTCATTCTTTGTGCACTTTGTGATCTTTGTGGCTAAAAAATCTTTGTGGCTAAAACCATCTCTCTTGCATTCTTGTAGCAGATGTTCCCCAGCATGGGCCTGAGAAGCGCCTCGTCGTCTGGGAACGCACCCGACGCGACCTTCTCCGCAACCCATTTGCAGAGGATGCGACGAAAGTAGTCATGCCGCACAAAGGAGAGCAACGAGCGCGAGTCGGTCGTCATGCCGATGAATGTGGAAAGCACGCCATACGCAGCATTCTTCTCCAGCACGTCACGTATGCCCTCTTCATGGTCGCACCACCACCACGCAGGGCCGAGCTGAACTTTGCCCGGCATCCCTTCCTCGACAAATGAACCGGCCAATACCGCAAGCTGCGCATGCGCCTCCGGATTGAGGGAAAGCAGGATCGTGCGGGGAAGAGAGTTTCCGACAGGATTAACAGGACTGACAGGATTTTCGAGATTATTTAGCCGTGTAGAACATGTAGAACGTGTAGAGATTCCAGAGTTCGCAAGATGATTTGTATTTGTGATTTGTGAACAATTGTGGCAATTGTCATGTGTGAACAATTCCTCTTTGCGTTCGTTGTGATCTTTGTGGCTAAAAATACTGGGTGTTCTTTCAAGCCCGTTCAGGAACGTGGCGACGACGGCGGGATCGACCGGCGCGCGCATACCCGCGAAACCGCCAGTCGGCCCAGCCGCCGCGCGCAATCGCTCTGACGTCTCGCGCAATGCGCCAAGGTGCAGAAGCATCGTCCATCCATGTGCTGCGGCATAAGCCGCGACAGTTGAAAGTTGTGAGTTGTAAGTTGTAAGTTGGGTGACATCGTCAACGGAGATGTCAACGACTCTGCATCCCGCCTCATGAAACTTTTCAAGCGTCTCACCTGAAACCTCATCACCTGCATTGAGACGAAGTGAAGGTAAAATTTTGATCCGTGTAGAACATGTAGAACGTGTAGAGTTTTCAGGGTTCGCAAGAATATTTGTATTTGTGATTTGTGAACAATTGTGGCAATTGTCATTTGTGAACAATTCCTCTTTGCGTTCTTTGTGATCTTTGTGGCTAAAAAACTCTTCCTCAGCTTGCACACACGGACTCAGGTATTCAACGTTGAAACGTTTCAGCAGCTTCGATGGCGTCCAGTTGGAAAGCGATACATTATCACCAGTGCCACGTAAGTACGGAAGAGGATCAAGCCCCAACCACTCCAATTCCATTCTCGCCCACGTGAAGAGCGGATTGCCCACGAGCTTCGGGAGCGTACGCATCCAGGCCGCCCACTTTTCGTCCTCGCCCGCGTCGCCCGTACTGACGTGCTCCGGCTCGCCGCAGATGCGCATCGCACGGTGCTTGTAAGGATCGGACTTCACCCACACCTCGTACAGCGAGCCAAGCGGCTTGTCCTCCGCAAGCATAGACATGTCGAGGTGGTTGTGCCAATCGACTATCGGCAGATCCTTCACCCAAGAATACAACTCTTCGAAATCACACATACTACTCTTTGTGTCCTTTATGATCAGTGAGGTTTAAATCAATCTCCGCAAACAATCTCTCCCGCGATTCCTCTTCGCGCTTCACCGTGCCGAAAAGCGCGCCGCCGAAGAACCCGACGAAGCACACCCCCACCTGGACGAACGTGCCCGCTTCCCACGAGAGGCCCTTCCAGCACGTCTTCAGCAAGATCCCCGACACCACGCCCGTCGCGATGCAGAGATAGACGCCCTTCGTGTTCGGACGCCGCCACAGAATCCCGAACACGCTTGGAATCACGATCGGCACGCCGAAGAGCGCCATCAACAGCTTGTTCGCCTCGAACGCCCCGCCGAGCCGCGAGACGAAGAGCGCGCCGAGCGCGATCAGCGCCGCGACGCCAACTGTTGCGAACCGCGCCACGAGCATTGTCTCGCGCTCACCCGCGCTCTTGCGGAAGACGCGGCGGTAGATGTCCGTCGTCAGCACGCTGCTCATCACGTTGAACTCCGCCGCGAGCGTGGAGAGCGATGCCGCCATCATCGCGGACACCATGAGCCCCAGCATCCCGTGCGGCAGAAGCCTCGTACACATCTCGATGTAGCTGCGCTCGTGCATCTCCGGCGGCAGATCCGGCAGGTACACCCGCGCCGTGATCGCGGGCAGCACGGCGAGAATCGGGAAGAGGAAGAAAATCGCCGAGGAGAGAAGGCCCATCTTGATGGCGTCCTTCTCGTTCGGGACGGACGCGAGCCGCTGCACGAACGACCAGCTTCCGTTGTACTTGATGAACACGATCAGGTAATACGCCGCAAGGAACCAGAACGTGCCGCGGTGTCCCCCGAAGAACGAGAAATGCTCCGGCACCTCCTCGTAGAGCGCACCGAGCCCGCCGACCGCGTGGAGCGAGAGCGGCAGGATCGTGAGCGCGACGGACATCAGGACGACGCACTGGATGATGTCCGTGACGAGCACGCTCCAGAGTCCACCCGCGAGCGTGTAGACAAGCACAATCGCCGCCCCGAGCGCAATACCCTCCGAAAGCGACACGCCGAGGAACTGCGACGCGATGATGCCGAGCGTGTAGAGGCGCACGGCGTTGTCGAGGACGCGGAACGCGACGCCGCACCACGAGAGGAACTGACGCACACCCGGGCCGTAGCGGCGCTCAAGGTACTCGATCGGCGTTGCGAGGTTCGCACGTTGCCACCGCCGCGCGAACACGAACGTCCCCACGAGGATCGCAAACGCCGTGGACCAGAATACCGTCACGCCCACCAGCCCGTCCTCGTACCCGATCTGCGCGTAGGCGATGAACACGAAGCAGCTGATCATCGCCATGTACGAGCTGATTGCGCCCATCCACCACGGAACCTTCTTTCCGCCCGAGAAAAAGTCCTTCGACCCCTTCACGAACCGCCCCATGAAGAGCCCCACGAGCATCGTGAGCGTAAAATACGCCCCGATCACGACCCAATCTATCGCCGACAGCGCCATATCACAGTTCGATGTCCGCCGTGACGGGGAAGTGGTCCGACGGATAGTACTCCATGCCGGGACGCGGGTCGGCGTGGGTCGCGTAGGACTTCACTGTAACGCCGGGCGAAACGTAGATGAAGTCAATGCGCGGGCCGCAATGAGGCTGCCCGCAGTACATCTTGACGTCAACCTTGCCGTAGTTCGGCGAGCCGACGCGGGGAGGATTGCGGTATTCGCGCGGGAACTTCAACGCCTCGACCGCCGAGACCTCCTTCTCGCGCCAACATCTCCGCGTGTATGTGCGCCACGGCCCGGTTGGCGGCGTCTTCGACTCGTACAGCGCGTCCTTCAGGACTTTCTTGACCGCGCGCGCGGGAGCTTCGTCCTCGCTGCTATTGTGGTCGCCTGTGAACACGATCGGGAGTCCTTCCCCGAACTCCTTCATCCGTTCGACGATGAGTTGCATCCCCTTTTCGCGCGCAACGGCACCGTTGGCTTCCGGATGGGTGTTGACAAAGCAAAAGCGCCGGCCCGTCCTCTTGTCGCGCAGGATCACCCACGTGCAGATGCGCGGGTACCGCGCATCCCATCCTTTCGACCCCGGCACGTCGGGCGTCTTGGAAAGCCAGAACGTGCCCGACTTCTCCGCCTCCAGCCGGTCTTTGCGGTAGAATACCGGCGACGCCTCCCCGTGTTTTCGGTCCTTGTTGCGGAAATCGCCGACATACGCAAATCCGGGAAGGTGCTTCCTGATGTATCGCGCCTGATCCTGTCGAACCTCCTGCGCTCCGAACGCATCCAGTTCGAGTTTCCCGAGGAGGTCGACCAAGTCCTTCTTCCGCGCACCCCAGGCGTTGGGCGTTCCCTTGTCCGCGCCATGCCCTGCAACGCGGATGTTGTACGTCCCGACACGCAGCGTCACGTTCGTCGTCCCCTTCAATGCATTGCGGAGTATTTCCGTCACGGAGCGGCATGGATAGATGAGGTCGCGGTCGTACCAGTGCTCCCACGTGCCGCTTGCATACCGCTTGTCGAGCCGGTCGCGCTCCTCGCCAAACGCAAGCGCCGCCTTCGCGTGGCGAATCGCACATGGTTCGTCACCAAGGCCTCGCGCCTCGCGGGCGGCGGACATCTCGGCGAACATCGAGGACGAAAGCCGCATGAACTCGGCTGGATAGCCGAAACGCTCAAAGAGCTGCCGCTTCTGCGCCTCGTCCATTCGGGCGGCGGCACGTTCGATCTGCTCCACGCAACGCTCGAACGCCGCCGCCTGCGTAATCGCACGCAGACGCGTACGCCCCTTGTCCACAAGGTTCGGATGCTGGTCGTGCGTCGCCCGGTCATTGACGCTGTTGCCCTTCGGCGTGAGCCTGTCCGGATCCTCCACGTACTGCGAGACGACAGGCGCCGGCTTGCGCCCCTCGCCGGCGGCGAAGCCCTTGATCTGAGCGTACAGCCCGGAGCAGAGCATTCCGTCGTGCAAAAGCGCGAGCGGCGCACGTTCGCGCGGAGAACCGTAGGACGAGACGCCATCGCGCGAGTATTCCGTCTCGTACGCCGCGAAGTACAAATCAATCGCCCGTGCAACAGCAGCGTTTTTCCCGAACCGTGCATTCACCCACCGGTCGCGGAAGGCATCCGCGTTGAACGCGCCGATGTCGCGCGTCATCTCGCCCGCCGCCTCGATAGTGTAGAGGAACGGACGCACGTTGGAGACGTTGAAGAGGACGAATTCCCGCGCGCCCTTCCGCCAGGTGTCGCCGAGGATCTGGTGCGTTCTCAATGGCGGCACGAGTTCGCAGCGGTGGTTGCCGTGTACGAGCGCGAGGTGGTAGTAGAGCCCGAACTTCTTCGCGGGGTCAAGCGACTGGACGCCGCCGATGTCGCTCTGGAATTTCATGCCCGCCGAATTGTCGGAGAAGATCACGATCGTCCCCTCCGGGATATCGAGGAGCTTGCGGGCGTAGAAATCCGCGCCCTCCCACCAGAGCTGCGTCGCGTAATGCTCCGGCTTGCGTCCCATCGCCGCCTCAATCATCGCGAGCTGTTCGCGCATGGCGGACGAAATAAGCCCGGCGCGGCGGCGGTCCTCTGCCTCGTCCGGCTTGCCGTGCGTCGAACCGCCGCCGGACACGGCCCAGAACGGCGTGTCGCGGCGTCCGCGCAGCCCGAGCTGCCATACGACGTCCGGTACCTTCGCCCACTCGCCGATGTACCGCTTCCACGCCGCGCGCCAGAGATCGGGATGCGAGGCGTAGGTCGTGCCCTTGATCTTGGGGAAGTGGAGGTCGAGCTGGAGCGCGCCCGCGCCGACAGGTTCCTGATGGTGCGTCGTGATGTAGAGTCCGCGCGAAGAGGCGATGTCGATGAGCCGCTTCTCGTCGGGGTTGAGGATATCGACGTAGCTCGCGCAGATCATCATGTTGAAGCCGGCGCGAACTGCCGTCTCGTAAATTGCCTCCGCGAGCGACGGACCGAACACAACGTGGTAGCGCGGATAGGCGATCTTGCGCGTGCCGTTCTCCTTCGGACGGAACCCGTTCAGAAAATCCTCGTCGTTGATGAACCAGCCCCGGAACTTGAACGACGGATCGCCCTGCTTAATGGAGATGCCGCCCTTCCATTCCATCGCGTCCTTGCATTCCGGCTCGCGTCCGCTCCAGAAGTAAAACGGATCGACGCCCAGGCACTCCGACGCGAAACGATAGAGCCCGAACATCACGCCCCGGTCATCCGACCCCGTGATCTTCAGCACATTTCCCGATCCCGATTCAATCGTATAATTCTCCCACCCTTCACCGCCCTTCGTCAGCACGATACAGTTAGTGGCAGCCACGGGAGGGCGAGCGTCCCTGCGAGCCGTCACCTTTGCCCTCACGCCGAAGATCTTCTCCAAATCTCCGGCCACGTCCTCCGCCGCGCGTGCAACAAACGGACGCAATCCCTCCTGGATCACGATCTCGGACATTGCGCCCTTTGTTATCTTGAACGGCTCAGCCGCCAGCAATGCCGCGCTTGTGCAGGCAACCGCCGCCAAGCAAATCATCATTTTCATCATTGTCGTTTTGTAGAGTAGAGACCCACGCCTCGGCATTGCCGCCGATGCGACTTCCCCCTCGTCAAACCGTACGTGCGGATTTCCCGCATACGGCTTTCCATTGA
>CADCOC010000172.1 GCA_902802945.1 uncultured bacterium
CGAGAACTTCTTCGCCTTGCCGTCAATCAGCAGCGTAGCATTGCCGGAAATCTTGACGATCCCCTTCTTGCTGACCTTGCCAAACTTGACCTGCATCGTTCCCACGAGATTACCGCTACTTGTATATAGCGCCCCGACCGCAGTCTGCGCCTTTGACCTGAAAGACGTATCGCCCACCGTTCCGGCAATTACGGTCTCCGGCAGAGGCGCGGGCTCGGGCGTAGGCGTAGGAGTAGGAGTATCGCCGCCGCCGGAGCCGCCGCCAGCACTACCACCGCCGCCGGAACCACCGCCGCCACCTGAGCCGCCGCCTGAGCCGCCATCCGAGCCACCGCCAGCACTACCGCCGCCGGAGTCACCGCCAGCACTACCGCCGCCGGAGCCGCCGCCGGAGCCGCCACCAGCACTACCACCGCCGGAGCCGCCACCAGAACCGCCACCAGAGCCACCGCCGCCCTCTGAGCCGCCGCCAGCACTACCGCCACCGGATCCGCCGCCCGAACCTCCTGCGTTCGTCGTCCAGACAGCATACAACACCACCGTCTCGTTGGGGATGGTAGTAAGGTTCTTTACGATCTGCCTGTCGTCATACGACTTTGGCGCCGTTGTGGACAACGCCCAGCCTGCGAAAGTGAATCCCTCGCGCGTGTAGGCGCAACGGAGAAGCGGCTGGGCGATGTCGAGCACGAATGTCTGGTCGTCCATTTGTCCCACACCGCCGTGCGAATCAAAACGGACGGCATAATTCAATGTGACATTTTCCCATCTTGCGTACAGATGGATGATGCCGTCCTGAATCGCCGAGACTTCGTCCATGACGGCTTGGTCCTTCCATCTCCGTTTTCCACCCGGCTCAAGAGACCAACCGTCGAATGCACAATTATTGAGCTCAAACGTATTGGCCATCAGGGTGACATTCTCGCCGTACGTGAACGACTGATCCCTCGTCGCATCCGTGCCATTGTTTGCATGGAAGCGAATCGTATACCGCAACTTCTCCCAGTGTGCAAACAGTTCACGGTTCGCCGACGGAACTTCACTAAAAACCGTCATCTCCGTTCCGTATTCTGCCTCGGTGTACCAACCGACGAAACGGTGATACTCCCGCGTGGGCACGGGAAACTCAAGGAACGGATGGTCGGCCACATACTCGCGCTCCTCAGGAGTCACGGTGCCGCCGTTCGCGTTGAACCGCACCGTCACCACCAGTTCGTCAGTGACCTTCCAGTGCGCGTAGAGCGTATACGCCTTGGTAAGCTCCACGTCCATTGTCGAATTAATTCGCATGCCGCCCTCAGGCTCCGTCCAGTAACCGTCGAAGAGATGTCCGAGCCACGTCGGCTCAAACGGCGGCAGGGCGTATTTCGTATATGTGCCCTGCTCGCAGGCGTATGTGTTCGCCTCGATAGGCGCGAACTTTCCGCCGTTCGCGTCGAACGTCACGTCGAAGCGGTTCAACGTCCACGTCTTGATGTCGTGATCGAGCCAGCGTTCGGGCAAATCTCGCGAGGTTGGCCTTCCGTCCCAGCCGAGTGTTCCCAATATCACCCAGCTCGTCAAGCCCCAATGCGCATTGCCATACGCATCATTCGCATGTTCCGGTGCATTCCCAAGATAGTAGATATCCTTCGTCGAATCGGAGCAGAACCTGTTGCCGAGGTAGTTCACCGTGTCCGGCACGGTGAAAGAATCAAGCGCGGTCCCATAGAACACGTAGTCCGGCAGAGCTGTCAGGTTGCGGAAGAGCGTAATGTCCTTTAGGTTGGAACAACCTTGGAATGCGCCCGTGCCGAGCGAAACAACCGACTTCGGCACGATGACCGACTTAAGCCCTCGGCAATCCCTGAAAGCATAGGCGCCGATTGCCCGCGCTGCGACAGGCAGAGACAGCTTCCACAACGCCGAGCAGTCGCGAAAAGCCTCGTCTCCGATCATTTCCACTGTATCAGGCAACGCCATCTCGCCAAGCGCAGAACATCCGCTGAACGCAGACGCTGCAACATTTGTGATCCCATCCGGCAGTTCCACGGTCGTCAGCGAAGAGCAGCCGCAGAACATTCTCTCGCACACGTTCTTCTCGCCTTTCGGAACCGTCACGTTGCGAATCTGCCTATAGACCGGTGCAAACCACTCCGACATCGGCGCGATGCCCGTCGGCACCGTCACGCCTGCCAGTGAACTGCATCCCGTAAACGCCGTTGAAGCGATCTTCCTCGTCGTGAGTGGGAGATAGGCGGACTGCATGCGCCAGCAGTTCGAGAACGCGGCCTCGCCAATCGTCTCCAGCGATTCCGTCACGGTGAGCCGTGCCAGCTGCGTACAGCCCCAAAACGCACGGCCTCCAATCGTCCTGATGCCTTTTCCGAACGTCATGTTCTGCAAATACGAACAATCGGCAAAAGCGTCCGCCGCAACGAGCGTCACGGAATCAGGCAACGTAACGTTGTCGAGTAGCGTATCGTTCCGGAACGCGCCAACTCCGATGTACTTGAGAGAAGAGGGAAAAACAACCGTCGCCAGATCTAGACGGCCCGCGAATGCCCGCGCGGCAATTCCCTTTACGCCAGACGGCAGCGTAAGGCTCGCCGCCGTCGCGTTGCGATGGCCCAGCACCCATCCGTCGAGGATCAGGAAACCGTTGGCGTCGTATCGCGCCGCCGCCTGTGCCTTCGGCCATAGATCATCGTAGCCGAGCGATGCCCGCTGCTCGTCATTCATCGTCACGGAGGTCAGCGCAGTACAACCCGTGAAGAAACCAGGCGGCAGTTCCGTCACGCCGTCGGCAACGCGGACGGACGTGACCTTGGCATAGTCGTCCGGGAAGAACTCCGCGATTGTCATGTCCGCAGCACCGGCGACAGTCACGGTCGTTCCCGAGAGCGTCATCTGCGGCTGCCAAACCGCGTATAACGTCACCACGCCGGATGCCTCTTCAGTGAGGTCCTGAACCTGCGTCTCATCTGCATACACAGCCTTGCCGTCTGCCGAAAGCGCCCAACCCGCAAAGAAACAGGACGCTTTCTTGAAGTCATTATGCGCAAGGCGCGAGGACTTGCCATGCGTCATTGCCATGTCATGCATCGTCCCGGTGCCGCCGTTGGCGTTGAAGCGCACCGTATAGGTGTTGGGCGTCCATATCGCACGTAACGTGAACACGGCGCCATGTTCGCCGGAACTCTTGTTGAACTGAGCCTCGTCAGAGTAATCCACCTCGTCGTCGCCATCCGATGACCATCCGCTGAAAACATAACCGCCTCGCACAAAGGCGTTGGCGGGAAGCGATTGCCAATTCCCGTATGGGATCGTCTCATCGTCCATCGTACCCGTGCCGCCGTTGGCGTCGAAACGGACGACGAACGAGCGCAGTTCCCATCGTGCCGCCGCCCGGCCACCAGCAGCCAGTAACTCCGCGACCGTCGTCACGCGCATGTCGCCCGCATACCAGCCTGTGAACACGTAGTCTCTCCACCATTCTCCCCATGTCGGGGTCGGCAGCGACTTGTTCTCATCACCAACTCTGAATACGTCCGCACCGTCCACAAGGGTTCCGCCGCTGAAATCTAGGCTCGTTGCGTATTTCCATTGCGCGTAGAGCGTATGCGCGACGGATTTGCCAACGGCGGTCACCGCAGTCACCTCTTCGCCGCCACTCGCCGCCGTGTACCAACCGGCGAACACTAAGCCGCCTGAATGTCGCGGATAGTCGCTCGGGAAAACATAGTTGAGCCCCTTCATGTTCATCACGCTGCGTGCCGTGCTCGTCCGACCGCCCCCGTCGTCGAACGCGCCTCCGTTCGCGCGGAACGTCACGGCATATCGCACGAGATCGCCCTCGTCGATCTCCACAAGCGCGCGGTCATTCCACGTCGAGGGCTTAGCGCGGGAGTTCGGATTCCCGTCCCAGCCTTTCGATCGTTTCAGCGCATACGACGTAAGATTCTCTGAAGTATCAGAATACACCGAATCCGAACACGCCGGCGCATTGCCCAGGTAATAGACGTTCGTCAACACACAAGACTGCCACCACCCCTCGCGGAATATCTTTTCGTCCATATACGTAACGGTCGCCGGAATTACCAAATCGCCAATCCGCGTTCCCGCGAGCGCACAAGGATAAATGCGCTCCAGGCTGTCCGGCAGACTTATCGACGAAAGAGACTCACAGCCCTTGAACACATCCTGATCAAGCACCGTCAGCCCCTCCGGCAACGAAACCGACTTGAGCGACGAACAAGATTCAAAGGCGTTGTTCCCGACTGCAACGACGTTTGGCCCGATGGAGACGCTCGCCAGCGCCGAACAGCTGGCAAAAGCGTACGCTCCAATGTTCGTTACGTTGCCTGGCAACATCGCCATCTGCAAACTGCCACAGTCGCGAAACGCGGAATCACCGATTTCTGCCAATGCCGCCGGCAGTGCGATGCGCGTCAACCCAGAGCATCCGTAAAAAGCCGCGTTCCCAACTTTTGTCACGCTGTCGGGCACGGTGACGTCGGTCAATTGAGACATTCCCTCGAACATCTCCGCACAGATGGACGAGGAGCCGTTGGCAATCGTCACGGACGTGATCCTGTCATGGCAATCTGGAAACAGCTCGCGTACGGTCAGCAGATGCGCCGGTATCGTCGCGTTCGTGATCGATGAAGCGCCTGCAAACGCGTTGGCGCCGATTTCATCCATCGTACCAGGGAGCGACACGGTCTTACTCAATGGACATCCCGAAAACGCCGCGCTGCCAATCTTTTTCAGTCCGGTTCCGAAAGTTACGTTCGACAGATACGAACAACCCTTGAATGCATAATCGTCAATGTTCTCGACGGAATCTGGAACCGCCACCTCCTCCAGCACCGTGTCGTTCTGGAACGCCCCTACTCCGATATGTTTCAGCGAAGACGGCAAGACGACCTTTTCCAAATCGTACTGCTCGCTCAACGCATACGGAGCGATGCCCTTAACGCCATCGGGAATCGTCAGCACGTACGGAGCCTGTCCAACATATCCCAGCACCCAGCCTGTACCCTTATTAGCAGCTATATGGCGCAAATCGCAGTCACCCAACGAAGCGACATCGTCTCCAATGAATATGTCAGTTATCGATTCGTACGATTTCGGGAAAAGCACCTCAAGGCCATGCCGATATCTTCCATTGATAGAAACTGAAACAATGTTTGGGCATTCTTCAAATGCACTTTCACCAATTTCACACGTGTTTGCCGGCAAACTCACCTCCTTTAATCCTGTGCAGCCGAAGAACGTATAATCGCCAATAGACTCGACGGAATCAGGAATTGCCAACTCCTCCAGTACCATGTCGCCCTGAAACGCCCTAATACCAATGTATTTCAGCGAAGACGGCAAGACGACCTTTTCCAGATCGTACTGCTCGCTCAACGCATACGGAGCGATGCCCTTAACGCCATCGGGAATCGTCAGCACGTACGGAGCCTGTCCAACATATCCCAGCACCCAGCCTGTGGAAAAAGCACCTCAAGGCCATGCCGATATCTTCCATTGATAGAAACTGAAACAATTGGGCATCTTTTAAATGTCCCTTCACCAATTTCACACGTGCTTGCCGGCAATCGCACCTCCTTTAATCCTGTGCAACCACAGAACGCATCATCCCCGATGCTCGTCACGCTGTCAGGTATCGTCACGCTCGTAAGACCGCTGCAACGCTCGAACGCTCTATTCCCGATGCTCGTCACGCTATCTGGTATCGTCACGCTCGTAAGACCGCTGCAACCATAGAACGCAGAAGACCCGATGCTCGTCACCGAGTCAGGGATCGTCACGCTCGCAAGTTCGCTGCAGCACTGGAACGCAGAATCTCTGATGGTTGTAACGCTGTCAGGGATTACCACATTTCCATTGACACCTTGTATAAGAGTCTTGCCGTCCTTAGACAACAACAGCCCATTTACCGACTTGTAGTTGGCATTCCCCGAACCAACTGAGATAGACATCAGCCCGCTGCAATCGGAGAACGCCCCATACCCGATGCTCGTCACAGAGTCTGGTATCGTCACGCTCGTAAGACCGCTGCAATTGGAGAACGCCAAATCCCCGATATTCGTCACGCTGTCCGGTATCGTCACGCTCGTCAGCCCGCTGCAAACGTAGAACGCTAAAATCCCGATGCTCGTAACTGGCTTGCCATCGAGCGTGGATGGTATCGTCACGGCACCAGTCGGCCTCGGCGAGATGGCGTTATTCCTATTGTTGTAAATCTCCGCCGTGTCGCCGTTGATCCGATAGGTCCACGTGTAGCCGTTTGAATCTTTCCAGGTGTCTGCTCCCGCCGTGAAAACAAACGCACAAGCGGCGCTAAGCGCCAACATTAGGTAGTAGGTATTGGATGTTCTCATCTTTTTACTCCTGTCATTTCCTTGTTGAAAGCAATTTGACTTCGGCACGTTTCAGCAACCGCTGAAACTCCTTTCGTTGAAAACCAGTGCTACCGTATGATGACGGATGGGGAATTGTAAGCAATTTCACCAAACAACCGTCAAAAGACACTTCCTTCATAACTGCACCTTTCCCAACAATCCCAATACGACGGCAAACCTCTCTCCAAACCCTCTTTCCCCAGACAATTACAACATCTGGCTTCCACAACTTCACCTGCTTGACGAATTCATGATAGTTGCGGTCGGATTCCATCAACTCTTTGCTGTTCTTGCTGCCTTTGTCGGCTTCCGCCCCCTGTACGTATTCGGTGCATACAATATGATCAAGTAACTGGTTCCTTACCTTGTCCGACGGATTTCCATCGACGAAAAACGAATTGAAAAAACGGGAAAACGTGCGCATCCAGGCATTTGGATCCTTACCATCGGTCAACTTCGGCTCCTTCAGCCGATTACAATACCTCATATAGACGATCTCTGAGAACTTTTCGCAACGAGCACCGAAATACAGAGGATCTTTACGGCCAACCACATGCAAGTAATACTTCCCGTAATGGGCACAGGCCTCGCCACATCCCTTTTCGTCCTTATAATGTTCACAGTAATTCGAAGTCCCCAGAACCATGACCCGCTTGCCTAGATAGTCTCGCCCGTGCGCCATGTACGACATCCCGACAATTGGCTTAAACACAACTTTGTTCCGGAAGAGCGTGCGCCCTCCCGCCACCCCGCTGCGCGGAATCTGCCATTCATGGCGTGTCATCGGTGATAATGATACCACATTCCCCTGCCCAAAACAAGCGGGAATTTGGGGGATTTTGGAAATTTAAAGTTTTGCGCGTGGGAACGCAGAGATTGACGAGAGACGCGAGACGCGAACGGAGACTAGTAGACGTGAGACTAAGAGGCTATGCGGCTTCGCCAATGTCTCATCGTCTCACGTCTCGGCTCGTCTCTCGTCTATCGTCTCACATCCGCGCGCCCACGCCCACTCCGCCAGCGGCGATCACGTGCGCGGCACGTCACCTAATGCGATATGTGAAGTTGCGGGTACTTGGTGTGAGATTACGGTGCGGAACGTGCAATGATCCTATTTTAGCACCTCTTCAGTTATCTTTTCGCATGGTTTTGCAGCTGACTCACAAGTTCTTGTCGGCGAAATCCATGTAGCGGTCCCAGTCGTAGGGGTCAAGGGAATGCTTGCCAAGACGCAGGTGGTACGAGACGCTTCCCTCCTGCTGTTTCTCGCCCGGAGCGGGGAATCTTTCCGCAACGAGTCCTCTTTTGCCGTACAGTTCCCACGCGGGCGACGCGAGCTTCGCACTCCACCACTCCCCGGGCTGGCCAGCCCAGGCGTCTTCGGACGCGGAGGCGACGCAGAGCAGCCGCGGCGCGACGAGGGCGAGCAGCTCGTGCTGGTCTAAGTCCATCGTCATCTCCTTGCAGCCGTACTTCTTCGGGTAGTTGCCGCAGTACCAGTTCGGGAAGTACTTCGGGATGGACGCGATGTCCTCGCTCTTCGGAAGGCGGATGTGGTTGAGCTTCGCGCCGTGCGCCCCGGAATTGTTGGAGCAGACGAGTGCGAAACGCCTGTCGGTCACGCCCGTCCAGATCGCGGTCTTGCCGCCGCGCGAATGGCCGACGATCCCGACGCGCGTGGCGTCGATGGCCGGTTCCGTCTCGATCCAGTCCATCACGCGGCTCGCCGCCCACGCCCACGCGGAGATCGTTCCCCACGATTCGTCCGTGCGCGTATCGGGCTTCTCCACGCACTTGAACACGCCCTGCGCAAACCCCGTGTTCTTCTCCGTCGCGATGTCCTCGGTGAGGAAGCCAATCGTCGCGTAGCCGCGTCCGACAATCTGCTCCACCGGCCAGCACACGCTTGTGATCACGTGGTCGGCCCCCACCTTCGAACGACTCTTCAGGCAAATGCTCACGAACGCCGGAACCGACTTTTGCGCCTTGGGAATATAGACGGTGAACGGGAACGAGAACGTTCCAAGCGGCCCGTCGAACTCCGCGCGGACGAGCTTCCGCACGGCCTTGCCGTTCATCACGGGACGCTCGTCATACACCTTGAACGAGATGCGCTTCCGTTCGTCCAACACGGCGGGACGGCGTCCGTAGACATCCTTCTGGAACCGTTCCAGCAGTTCCGGCGCGCGGACCTTCTCCCACGCCTCCTTCGTCTTCACCTCTTCGCCCGCAAACGTCCGCATCAGCTCCGGCACGTTCTCCGGCTCGGGGATGTTCGTATCCACGGCCCTGAAGTGGAACTCCACCATTGCGGACGTCACCGGCTTCTTGAACTTCACGGCGATGCGGCGCGGACGTCCATCCGGCGGCGTGTTCTGCGTTTTGCCCGCCACCCAGATCGCCCATTTCCCCTCAGGCGCGTCCTTCGCGACCGGCAATTCGCCACGTCCGTTGTCCATCGTGCGCACGTCCCATTCCCATTCGCCGCCGGAAGTCTCCACATCGACGGCAAGCCGTCCCTTCTTGCCGACGAACTCAAGCCGCGTATCTTGTTGTCGTACGCTTGCTGTCACACCGGCTGTCCCCGCCCTGCCATCTACGCCGACCAATGTCGTCAGCGGGTCGTCAAATTCCGTCGGTTCCGTGAAGTCAACTTCGTCGCGGATCGTCACGGTCTGCGCCGTACGGTCGTAGATGAACTTGCGGTGGAGACGCTTGAGCGTTTTCGATGGATACGCACCCGTCAGGTCGAACACGACCGTATCGCGGTTCGGCCGGAACTCCGTGCGGATGATCCGTGCGGCGTAGCGGCGTCCCAGTCCCTGCAACACGCCCGGACGCGGCACGGGATGCCCGAAGCTGTTCAGCACCTCGGAATCGTAGCGCCGCGACGAGAACGTGCGCCGCGAGTAGAGTTCACCGCCCACGTCGCCGCACAGCACCTCGCCACCGAGTGAGATCGCGTACGAGCCCACGTCGTTGTGGTTGTGGAGTTCGGCGTTGTGTCCGCCCTTCACGCCCAGGGCGATGCCGTCCTTCCCGCCGCCGGGCCGCATCAGGTACACCTGCGATTGCGGGAACACGCTCCGCACAGGTAGGGCGTGTCGCCCCGCGACCGCCGCATCCGGCGCGACCGCCGCCGCCGTCCCAAACGCGCGCAACGCAATGAACGCACAAGGCGGGCACGGACTGAAACTCGCGGAGTCTCCCTTGTTGAGCGACAGCGGTCCCACACCCGAACCGGGAACCACTTTCGGCCATAACCTGTGGCACAAGTCGAGAAGCGAAAGGTCCGGCGCGCCGCCACCGTCCGCAAAATGCGGTGAAAGACCGTTCTCCAGCTGGAAGTTCACCGCGTATGCGGCGGCGGTCGCCGCCAACGGCGAATCGAGCGTCACGAATCCGCCGGTGGCCTGCTCCGCCATCGCGCGCAGCGCGACGTAGTGTCCGAAACCGTAGTTCCAGTAGCCCATTCCCTCTGAACAGTAGCCGTCGCGTCCGAATCCCTGGAAGTAGTGGGGCATCGCCCGTTCGACCGCCGCGAGACACTCCGCCCGCTCGCGGCGGCTGTCGAGGATTGCGAGGGCGGCGCCGACGCATCCGGCGTGGCACACGGGCGACCAGTTCGTCCGTACGAAGAACCACCAGAGCGGATCGCCACCGCCGCCCTTGGCGAGCGACGGATTGCGGCACGCCGCAAGGTACAGGTCCAGGACGCGTTTGCGGCATTCCAACTTCGCCCGCGCCACCAGTTCCGGCGGCAGGACGTCCGCAAACCAGTTGGCCGCATACGCGACGATCCACGCCCTGTTCGCGCTGAAGAGACAAATCACCGGCTTCCCCTTGACGAACGCGAGGTCCTTCGTGTCGGTGGCGGGGATCGTCCACACCTTCTCGTCGAGAACCGACTCGAGGTAGCGGCGAATTTCCGGCACGAAGCGTCCCTTCCATTCAAGCGCCTCCGCCACCATGAAGAGATTGAGGCGGTACGCTTTGCGGAAGTACGGCATCTCGTAGCGCACCCTGTTGCCCGTGCGGGAGAAGTCGCGGTAGAGGTCGTCGGACAGTTCCTCGATCTTCGCGCCGACCAGTTTTTCCGCCGATGCGATGATCGCGGCGGCGGCGGGGTCTTTTGCAAGCGGCGCCCACGCCGCGCGGTCGCGCGGATGCGGCGCCGGCGTACAGGGTCTTTCGGGTAAGCGCGCCTCAATCTCCGCCACGCGCTCCCCAGACGTGGGGTTTGCCCCTGCCACCGTCAATACGCCAACCGCCGCAACGGTTGCCAACAACACTATTTTCTTCATCATTTTTCCTCTACTTTCCGCAAAGCTCCGCTATAGTATTCAACTTTTTTGCGTTACCACTTAGTCGCCTGGTGTAAGCATGAAATCGGGAAGATACATATGGCGGATGCCATTCCGCGAGAAATCAACTTTGTCCATTGAAAGAACTACTTTCTGCGTACGATGTCCTTTGACAGAATCGCTTTTTGCCAGCTGCTTTGATCTCGGCAAGAAGGAATTGGTAAAGCTCGTCACCCTTCAGGAACCTGGCGTTCTGCTTGTCTTCAAGGTTGAGATTGACCGTATGTGTATCAGGCGATATTTATCTCGTCCAGAACTTGCGTCAAAAACGCTGATTTTCCAGATCGTCTGATTCCGGTTATGACTTTGATGACATCCGTTCCAAAGAACGGACGAATCCTCTGCAAATATGTCTTTCGTAAAACCATAACGCCTCCGAATGCACACAGTATATCACGTTTATAACCATCACGCAATGACCGATTCAGTTTTTTAGCGGACATAACCGCTACCATCGCCGTGCATGTCGCAGCCAAACGGGCATCCCACCCGTTGCGGGAGAGACCGCGCTTGTCGGGGTGGCGGGCGTCTCGCTCGCAACTGGGACAACGGGCGTCTCGCCCGTTACACCGAGCGCGCCAATGCTGCAAGGCCGCCCCGGACTTGCAAGAGCCTCTCCGGACTGAAGGATGCGATGAAGCTTGAGGATTACGGACACGGCCGATCGGGCGCGAGATTCACCGCCGCTTCATCAGCGTTCCCCAGCCCGACCATTCGTAGAACCAGTTCGGAGGGAAGCCCCACGTCTCGAAGCCGCCGCTGTTCCTGTTTTCGCGCAGGATGGCCGCACGGAGGTGTTTCATCTTCTCCGGGGGCAGGCGCTTCACATGACGGTAATGCGCGTAGGCGCACTCGCGCGGGGCACCGGGTCCGCCGAAAAACGGCATCTTGCTTGGATTCGGCTTGAGCGACACCCAACGCCCCGAACGATGCTTGGCGCGGTAGAACAGCCCGTTCTCGTACGTCGCCTCGCGTTCGTCGTCCGTATAGCCGCTCGGTTGCCAGTCTCCCTCGTTGTAGCGGAAGGACCATTCAAGCCCCAGGAGGATGCGGTTGTCGAGCGCGCCATAGAGGTCATCGCCCTGGATCCAGAACAGCTCCGCGATTGCGACGAGCTGTGAAAGCCCGACGACCGTGTGTGCCTGGTCGCGACTTGATTCCTGGCATTGTCCGTTTTGGAAGATGTAGTATCTCAGCTGCTCGGCGTAGCCGTAGTTCGGGATGTCGTCGCGGCGGCCCCTCAGCTGGCGCGTGATCTGGAACTCGTCGCGCGTCTCGGGCCAGTCGGGGACGATGGGCGGTCCGGATGGGAACGGCTCCTGATCGGCGCGAAGCGGCAGTGCGTTGAGGTAGCGCCAGATCCGGTCGTAGCCTTTTTCGTCGTGGATGAACACGGCGATCGCCAGCGCGCCGCGCAGGGCGAAAAGACCCTGGTTGCCGAATCGCGAGGGGTCTCCGTCCTTGAGAAGCGGATAGAACTTGTCGCGGAGCATCTTCGCAAAGCGCACCTTGTCCTCCTTCGCCCAGCCCTTGTAGAAACGCAGCAGTTCCGCCGCTTCCACGAGCAGGTAGATTTTCCCGTAGTCCAGCGGACCCGACCCGCGTTCGTCGAGCTCCTCGTAGTGCGAGTTGGCGTTGATGAATTCAGCCGCCTTCGCCGCGTAACGTTCGTCGTCTGTCAGGCGGTACATGAGCGCGAGGTCGTGCGCACGGCGTCCGGCGTTGCCGATGGTCCTGTTGCAGTCAATCGGCCTGAGGCGCGTTGGGTACACCGGCACTTTCTGGTTGGGATTGGCGCTCCAGCACTTC
>CADCOC010000173.1 GCA_902802945.1 uncultured bacterium
CAACGATTCCAAAGAGGACCGCGTCCTTTACATCACGGTCGTGCGCACGACGGACGGGCGTAAGAAGAAGATCAAGGAGACGGGGTTCAGGCCGTTCGTCTGGAACTTCATGAGCGTGGGCGACCGGTTCCGCTACCATCCGCAGTTCGATTTCCCGTACGAGCTCTACGACAAGCCCAAGGCGGGGAATCTTCGCTGCGTCGTCTGCTCGAAGGAGAATCCGCTGGAGTCCGACCGCTGCAGCCGATGCCACGCGCCGCTTCTGAAATAGGGGACAGCAAATGGAACGTGGCGAAAACGGCGTGTTGAAGTGGACGCACGCGAAGAACCTGTACCGCGACTGGGGCAGCATCAAGGCATGCCTCAAGGCTTTCTCGCTGACGATCGCGATTTGCTTCGCGCTGGTGCTGTCGCTGATCGGCTGCGCCGGCGGGATGAAGTCTGACGACTTCCTGTTTCAGTGCAAAATCTGGGGCTGCATCCTGCTCGGATTCTGGCTGATGACGTTCATTTGCTGGTCCATCTGGGCGTGGGCGAACGGCGGCGTGGACGAGTGGGAATACGAGATGGACGACGACGGCATACGAGGCAGGAAAATCATCCGCAAGGCATGGCGCATGAAGATGCTGCGCGGCCTCGCGTGGATTGCGCTGCTCCTCCCCGCGAGACCAAACCAGAAACTAGCCCTGCGCCCTCTCCTCTACGACAATTTGAACAAGAAGACGGATGTCTCGTTCGCCTCCGTGAAGGGCGTTTCGTGTGACGAGAAAAAGTGCCAGATCGCATTGGAGACGACGGGCGACTCGAAGGAGATCCACGTGCCGCGCGAGGACTACGCCGAAGTTTTGGCGTACATCGAGGAGCGCATCCCGAAGAAGAAGCCGAAGAGGCAAAGAACGGGCGGGCGGAAAAAAGCTTCCACAACTGATTCAGAAAGGAAATAGCAATGAAGAAGAGATTAGGCCGCAGAAAGCCAGTAAGTGAGGTAATACGCCATGACACCTGATGGAAAGGGCGTATACCGCTGGCGGTACTCGGTGAACCTATACAGGAATCCGGGGCTGCTCTGGCTGTTCTACAAGGTGTTCGGCGGAATATTCGCCGGGTGCATGCTCTTCGTGCTGTTCCTTGGGGACTTCAAGGTCAGCCCCGAGGGCGTAAAGTGGGGGCTGGTCGGCTTCGCCGTGATGATCGCGATAGTCACCTTAGCCTACTACATCTACGCGCTCATTCAGGGCGGACGCTACACATGGGACTTCGAGATGGACGAGGACGGCGTGAACGGGGTGCAGGTGGCAAACGAGGCGAAGCGCAACAAGGTGCTGGGTACGGTCGTCGCAGTGATGGGTGCGGCCACGGGCAACCTCACGCAGATGGGCGTGGGGACGATGGTCGCTTCAGGCAACGGGTGGGATTCCCAATTCGCGACCGTCAGCAAGGTCAAGCCCGACCGGAAGCACAACACCATCAACATCCACAACGGACTCTTCCACAACCAGGTGTTCGTCGGCGACGAAGACTTCGACTTCGTGCTCGACTACATCACCTCGCACAGCCCGAAGCTTCTGAAATAGGGACAGCAAAAGGAGCGAGACGACTACGGCATCGCGGAACTCCTGCAGAGGAAAAAAGCGAAGAGGAAAAGAACCGGCGGCCGGAAAAAAGCTTCCGCAACTGATTCAAAAGAGAAAGAGGTGAAACCATGAAAAGGCTAGTATTGACTGCAATCGCTGCGCTGGCGCTCTCCGCCGCGCCGGCGGCGAGCACGGGAGGAAATCTGCTGTGCCACATTTCATTCGACGACGAGTCGAAGCCGTTCAAGGCCGAGGTCGGGAAGGATGCGTTCGTGCGCTTGGGCAAGAACGAGCGCGTAGAGGGTCTGAACAAGACTAAGTGGACGAATGAAGGCGGCGACGGCGGCGTGACGGTTCCCAAGGACACGTCCATCGCCATTCCGGTCCCGGACGCGCTGGCGAAGGAGTCGGGGCGTCCCTACTCCGTCCTGCTGAAGCTGAAACTGCATGGCATGGCGACCCATCCCGTATTCAACATGCCGGCCGACAAGATGGACGACGCGCTTATCACCAGTACCCTGTATGGAAGACTGTGCCTCAGACAGCATGAGAGGGACGTCAGGAGCAGAGGCGGCTACGGCGTGGTCCCGCAGGGCAAGATCTTCACGCTTCTCCTGTGCTTCGGCGCGGACACCACGACCGCATTCATCGACGAGAAGCAGATACTCTCCAACTCGGGGCTGGTCGAGGGGAAACTTGCGGGAAGCCGCGCCGACTGCTCCAAGGCTGGTGGATACTTCCTGCTTCGCGGGTGGGCCGGCGATCCCCTGCCAGCTGACATCACCTTCTACGACGTGAAGATCTATGACGGCGTTGTGGATCCACGCGACAAATTCGGCGTAGAGAAGAAAACTCCCGCAGAGAACGCAGGGGGCGCAGAGAATAAGAACCAGCCTTCGAACACCACATCGCCTTCTCCTGTCGAGACGCCTACTGTGAACAACCCGGCGTCCCCTGCGGGTGGCAAAAACGGCCAGACGGGCGGCGCGACAAGCACAAATGGCGGCGGGGGTGGAGCATCCGGGAACTGGCTCTGTCGCATTACGTTCGACGACAGCGCAAACCCGCTGAAAGCGGAAGGTGTGGCGGATGCCTTCGTGCGAAAAGGCAGAAAGGGCACGACCGAGCGCGTAAGCGGCATGGGGGACATTAAGTGGACGAGCGCAGGCGGCGACGGTGCGGTGGAGATCCCGAAGGACTGGCATATCGCGTTGCCGGTGCCAGACAAGCTTGCGAAGGAACCAGGGCATCCGTACTCGATCGAGATGAGATTCAGGCTTTCGGCATTGAACGACTGGCAGCCGCTCTTGAACATGCCGGCGGACAATGCGTCAGACGCGCTTGTGTATGTGAACAAAGGGGATTCGCGTCTGGCAATCAAGCAGCACAACAAGGCGGGCGGATCCGCCGTATACGGGGAAAGCGGATTCGTCGTCGGGAAAGACCATACACTAGTCCTGAACTTCGGCGCGAACAAGACGACGGCGTTCCTGGACGGCAAGCAGGTGTTCACGCGCGAATGCACGTTGGCCGGAAGCTACGCCGACTGCTCCAAGGCGGGCGGCTATTTCCTGATACGCGGCGACGAGGACGGCGAAGGCGGCACGGTGACGTTCTACGAAGTGAAGGTATATGACGGAGCCGTGGGAGCGACAACTCCCGCAGAGAACGCAGGGGGCGCAGAGAATAAGAACCCGCCTTCGAACACCACATCGCCTTCTCCGGTCGCGACGCCTACTGTGAACAATCCGCCTTCTCCGGTCGCGACGCCTACTGCGAACAATCCGGCGTCCCCTGCGGGTGGCAACAACGGCCAGACGGGCGAGCCGAGCGCCGAAGTCCAGCAGACGCTCACCACGTTTTCAGAGGACAACGGACTTTCCGCCGCCGAGAAGATTCCCGCGCTCAAGGAGTACATCGAGACGCACCTCGACGAGCCGGGCATCGAGAAACTTATCGACCTTCTCGAAAAACTCGCGAAGGAGGCGAATGACGCAGAAACGCTCAAGTGGGTGGAGAAAATCAGAAAGAAACTCGCCGAGAAGAACTCCAAGCCAGACAATCAAGGCGATTCAGGCGGTACGAACCAGGTCCGCGGCGGACCGGGAGTCATGATCTCCCGACTGAATTTCGAGAGCAAAGACAATCCTCTCAAGAACCTATTCCCAAGTCCGCCGGTTTTGCTGCGGGATAACAAGACGAATGTCATTCAAAATCCGAACAGCTATATTTCTGTCGGAGTCTCAATCGACGACGGCGCGATTTCGCTCCAGAAGAATCACCATCTGGCACTTCCCATTCCAGATGTCTTGACGAAAGAACCGGGACATCCATATTCAATCTCAATGAAGATATGGCCCATTAAGACTTCTAGTTGTAAGCCTCTTCTGAATATGCCAGCCGACAACAAGACCGGTGCTCTGGTGTATGTCACGCCTATCGGACAGATCGCGTTGAAGCAACATGGCAAATCCAGCGGATCTGCGATTTATGGAGATCGCGGCTTCAGATTCGTCATTCAGACTGTCTTGCTCCAATTCGACACGAACCGCACGCGGATTTTTCTTGATGGAAAAGAAATACTTTCGCACGAAGGTCCGCTCGCGGGGAGTTATGCCGACTGCTCCAAGGCCGGTGGTTATTTCCTTATTCATGGCGACAAAAACGGCGAGGACAACTCAATCGTTTTCTTCGATGTTGCGGTTTACGACGGCATCGTCGATCCGAAGAAGGTATTCGGCTTCAATCTGAGCGAGGACGTCCCGCTAGATGTAAAGCCAGGCGGCATAAAGCCCGGCAGCGGAATCGTGTGGCGGCACAGGAAAAACGGCGGGAAGAGGCTCGATTGGGATCTTCCGCCCGACCAGTACAGGATACTGGGAGAAATCTCGATACCCATAAAATGGTTCAGACCGTCGCAGGCGTTGCCCGACGGAGGAGAGAAAGAGTTCCTCGCCTGTTCCCAAAACAGGTTCGACGGATATTTCAGGATCGAGGACTGGCTTGCCGGCAAATGGAAGATGACATGTGGAGGATACGATGACTACATGGCGCTTGCGATCGACGGCAAATGGATCTTCAAGCACCCCACCTCATCGGAGAAGACGACCTTGAACTGGCAGGCGACGGAGGGCATTCACCGCTTCACCGTGGTGTTCGGCGATACATGGGGCGAATGGGGCAACTGCATCGAATCCGGGATGGCTACTCCAATCATGCTGGACATGAACGACGGGGAGAATACGCTTTCATTTGAACTCTTTGCCAACGAATTCAGGGTCGCGAAGGACAATGTTGACTATCTCTGCCGCAAATCAAAAAAACGCCCCAGCGCAGAATTCAAGGAGACCGTGGGAAAGTTTGTGGCGGATGGCGGCGTTGACGCGGCGAAAAAAGTGCCGGCACTGAAGGAGTACATCGAGACGCACCTCGACGAGCCGGGCATCGAGCTGCTTATCGAACTTCTCGAACAAATCGCGAAGGAGGCGAACGACGAGGAAACTCTCAAGTGGGTGGAGGAAATCAGAAAGAAGCTTGCCGACAAGAAATCCGGCGGCGTAGCATTGGAAAACCCCGGAAAGCAGGGGGAGACTGGTGGCAACGAGCCGCCCAACGTCAACCCTGCCGACAACGGCAATCCGCCCGCGACGCCAGCGCAGACCGATCCTGGAATTACGCCCGCGACGCCGACACAGACCGATCCGGGAAATACGCCCACGACCAACCCGCCCGCCGCGACCAATCCCACGGGAGGTGGTGGGGACGGCGGCAAAACGACAGGCACAACTGGCGGTGGCGGCGATGAACCGCAACCCGGCGGCGGGGAGAACGAACCATATATAGAACCTGAGGACACACGACAGCCTTTTGGTGATGTAAGCACAGAGGAGACAAAAACGGTCGAGGATGTGAAGATTCCTGATGGACTGGACATGCGGACTGGCGACACCGGCGTCTGGCGGCTGGCCTCCATTGAAAGCAAACGGAATCCCAGCACCACGAACGTCCAATATGAAGTGCATGGGACGAGGCACACGATGCGCTGCGGCGGAAAAGTTTACGAATGCAGCGTGGAAGAACCGGCAAAGCTTGTCAGGGACGGTGGCTTCCTGATCATGAAATCATCCGACGTTCAGACCGAGGACAAGGAAACTGAAAAAAAGCTTGCCGGTTGCTTTTATGCATATGGCCTGGACAAAAACGGCAAGGCGATTCCACATGCCACCGGCTATTACGGGGAGCTCCAGCCAGGCTGCAAGACGCCCGAATGCACTCTTCCGTGTACATTCATGAGGCTGAAGTTTGCAGGCGGGGAAGACGGCAGCGTGGCAAAGATGATAGTCGTTTTCAAGTCCAAGGCCGGCTACTTTGCATGGACATACGAATACGGTCGCGCCAACGTCAGGTCCAAGGGCGGATGCTGGCGGATGGCAAACATTGAAGTTCGATGCAGTCCAAGCATTCCAAAAGGCGACAGGGTGGCGGAACCTTACGACTCTGCCAGCAAGCTCACACCAAAAACCGTTTATGTCAATTTGTACAGGGCTAGTCCACTTGTCCATCGGCACAGATGGGAGCATTACGCATGGTATAAACACTTCGACAAGGGGGATCGGCTGGCGGCCTATTGCGACTTCGAATGTTATTGCTCCCAGCCGCCATTTGTGGGTTTTCCCGGAGACAAGCTTGAAATGAGCCTAAAGTACAATACGATACGCAATCACAACGTCGGCAACATCCAGCGCGTAGGCGTCAATCCAAAGGTGTCAATCTGGATTGGAAATAGCTTTCGGGACTACTCCTTTCATGACATGTATTGGGGCGGTCGTGTCAAATATTCCGAGGAAGCGTCGGGATTGACGATATTCCCCGATTTTCCGGGCCATTCGTTCAAGTCTTCAAACACGCCAGAACAGGTAGAAAGGCTAAATGAAGGCGTAGGAGAGCCTGTAGCCAAGGAGTTCGGCGGTGCATATGTGTTTTCCTGCGAGTACAACGGTGGCTATATTGCGCCGTATACAATCGTGTGCGACGGCAAAGAAGAGCGTGTCCAGCCGAAGCGTCAGCAAGAGATAAAGGACGTCTATTATAAGAATTCGTTCCCCGAGTTGCAGTGTGGGGTGGAAAGGCAGAGAACGCCGACGCTGGTGATAACCTTCTACACAAGCTACAGAAACGATCGGAGGGAGAGTTCGACACGGTGGCGATATGAATGGGAGGACGAGGAGATCGAAGAAGTGGATCCTTCCGTTCGCCAAGATGAGCCAAAGACGGAAGAGCCGAAGGAGCCGGAAGAGGAAGAGCAGGGCGAGGCAATGATCAAGTTCGCGCAGAAAGGCATGGGACTACCGGCGAACAAGGACAAGTTCGTTCTGAAGAGCGAGGACAAGAAGAAGAACAAGGTCGGGCTGGACGAGTACCGCATTCCGTTCGTCGTCCTCAACATGCCCACGAACCGGGAGTACAAGGTCTCGTACTCCATGCGGCGCATGGGCGCGGCCGGGGAGGACGGCCGGTATCTCGAGGCGGACGCGATCTCGAAC
>CADCOC010000174.1 GCA_902802945.1 uncultured bacterium
ATGTGAGGCGGATAGTGTGGAGTGGGGGGATGGTTCTCACGCAGAGGCGCGGAGAGGCAGAGAGCGCAGAGTTGTAGGATAATTGCTTACGCTATTGGGAGATGGGGAGTTTAGGAGATTAAGGGGTGAGATTCAAAGTATAATTATAATACCTCCTAATCTCCAAGTCTCCAAATCTCCCAGCAGCGAAAGCAAAATAAGAAGCTGAGACATTCCCTACTTTGCGATCTTTGCGTTCTTTGTGGCCAAATAATCGAGGGAAAATTACTTTAAAACTTCTCTGCGCTCTCTGCCTCTCTGCGCCTCTGCGTGAGACATCGCCCACAGAAGTCCACTGCGGCACCATTTGCTTTCGCTACTTGGAGATTGGGAGTTTAGGAGATTTGGAGAAATCAGATTGGATGTAAGCCAGAGCACAGAGCAGATAGATGAGAAACAATGTGGAAGATTTCAAGTTATAAACAAAAAAGTGTATAATAGTTAGTTGAAAGTTATGGGTCATAAGAAAATGTATAGAGATGCATTTCGCCCTTTATTTTCAAGGGTTAAACGCTAGTCCCCAAAAAATCAAGAAGAAGATGTTATAAAAAACTCAGGAAATATCTACTAGTTATCAACAATGAGCGAAACATGAAATTGATATGGGTATCTGGCAAGAAGTGTAGAAATGAAATGGCTTCTTTGCTCCAAAAGGTTCCTAATAACTCGCCTTGCTCCTTTTACTTCAAAATCTACATTTTCAACATTTCTACATGGTCAAAAACAGATGCGCAATTGAGTGATCCATTACGAATAATCTCAAAATCTCCCAATCTCCTAAACTCCCAGAAGCGAAAGCAACTAGAAACGGCATATCTTATGTGATCTGTTTTGTGATCTTTGCGTCCTTTGCGGCTAACAGACTTTTGTAATCACCATAATCTCTGCGCTCTCTGCCTCTCTGTGCCTCTGCGTGAGAATCATCTCCCCCAATACTATCCGTCACCTCACCCATCGTTGCTTTCGCTGCTTTCGCTGCTGAGAGATTTGGAGACTCGGAGATTAGGGAGTTTTATATTTATTCATCGAGCGTGTGCAAAACACTACAAATTACCATTGACATACCTACCGGTAGGTATGTTATACTATGCGCCATGCCCAAGAAAGGACAGAGAAACCCTGAAAGAACACGCGCACGCATACTTGCGAGCGCGTTGGCCCTGTTCGCCAAAAAGGGATACGTACACACCACGTTCACGGATATTGCCGCGCGGCTGGAAATGACTAAGGGCGCTGTGTACTGGCACTTCGAATCGAAGCAGACACTCCTGATGGCGCTTATCGACGAGATGCTGGAGAAGTTCAAGCGACAGATCGCCGAGCTGCTGCCAGACGGCGAGACGTCGTTCGACGGCCTGTCGTTTCCCGTGGTGGCGGACATGATGGTGCGCAACGCGGCGCAGATCATCGGGGACGTGAAGGGCACTGCGTTCTTCCTACTCATCCACGAGCAGATCCAATGGGCGGAGGAGTCGATGGACCAGGTACGCGAGGACCTAATGCGCAACCAGCGGTTCGGACCGTGGGCCGCGTTCAAGACCTCTCTTGAGAATGACGTGCGCGCGGGGCGCGTGCGACCCGATGTGGATCCCGTCCAGGTGGCGAGCGTCTGCGTTGCAATCTGGGACGGCCTCGTACACATGCGGATCGCGAAGCTGCTCCAGTGTAATCTGGAGGACACTCTGCGCAAGTCCTACGCGGCAGTCTGGGAGTCAATTAGAATGACTGCGAACCAGTGCTTTGCAGCCACGGTCGTCGGATGACGGATGTCGAATGTCAAATCCAATTTCAGCAAAGGAACAAAACAATGAACGACAACGAAGAAGCGAATAAAAGCAAGGGCGGCGCAATCGGCGCCGTGATCGGAACGCTGGTGCTGGCCGCGGCTTGCGCGGTGGGCGGATGGATCGCTAACGACCTGTGGCCGAAAAAGGAGGCGGAGAAGCCGCAGATGCCCCAAATGGTCACAACGGTCGCCGTGAAGGCGGTGGAGGAGCGCGTCTACAACCTCCCCGAGAAATTCGTGGCGCACGCCGAGGCGATGCAGGAGGTGGACCTTCTGCCGCAGGTTGACGGCTACATCAAGGAGATCAAGTTCAAGGAAGGCGACATCGTGAAGGCCGGATCGGTCCTCTACGTGCTGGACGACGAGCGCTACCGCGCCGTCGCGAACCAGCGCAAGGCCGACCTCGAGGCCGCCGAGGCGGAGGCGCGTCGCGCCGAGCGCTACTGGGAGCGCATGCAGAAGGCAGACGCGCGCGGCATCACTCAGAAGGAGCGCGATGACGCGGAAGCCGGCGCTGACAAGGCCAAAGCCGCCGTCCTGCAGGCGAAGGCCAACCTGGTGGTGGCCGAGTACGACCTCAAGAAGGCTGTCGTGGTGGCACCGATCAGCGGACAGATCGGCAAGACCTCCGCCCACGTGGGCGACTACGTGGCGCCGTCGAAGGGCGCGCTCGCGCGCATCGTGCAGATCGACCCCATCCGCGTCACCTTCCCGCTCACCGACCGCGCCTACATCGGCTGGCGCGCGGCCCTCAAGAAGGGCAAGGCGCCCGACTACCGCATGCGACTCATCCTGCCCGACGGCAGCGAGTACGGCGAAGAGGGCAAGTGGGACTTCGACGACAACGAGATGAGCAAGGATACCGCAACAATCATCATGCGCCTTTCCTTCCCCAACCCCGACCGCATGCTCATCCCCAACAGCTACGTGACGCTTCTCACGGACCGCAAGGTTCCCCCGAAGATGGCGAGCATTCCGCAGCAGGCGATATTCGACCTCACGGGCGGCAGCCAGGGCGTGTGGGTGCTTAAGGACGACGAAACGGTCGAGGAGCGCGTTGTCGAGGTGCGCGAGATGAGCGAGGGCTGGTCGCCCGTCGTCTCCGGACTCAAGCTCGGCGAGAAGGTGGTCATTTCCGGCACGGGCAAGCTCGCGCCAGGCATGAAGGTGAAGGTGGTCGAGCCTACCATGAACGACGACCTCGATCCCAACTACCAGTCGCCTGTGAAGGAGTAGTGAGTAGATGATGCGGTTTCTCCAGGCCATTTCGGCGTGGCTCGCGAAGTGGACACCGCTCTTCATCTCCCTTGTGGCGGTGGGGACGTACTTCGTGCCGGATGCGTTCGGGTGGGTGCGCGGCGACACGCAGACTGCCGTACTCGGCGTTATCATGCTTACGATGGGCATGACGCTCAAGGACGAGGACTTCAAGATCCTCGCGTCGCGTCCGCAGGACATGGTCATCGGAGCGCTTGCGCAGTTCACGTTTATGCCGCTCATCGCGTGGACGCTTGTCCGCGTACTCGGCTTGCCGCGCGAAGTCGGCGTGGGGCTGATGCTCGTGGGATGCTGCCCCGGCGGCGTCTCCTCCAACATCATGAGCTTTCTATGCAAGGGCGATGTGGCGTTCTCGGTGGGAATGACGACGGTCTCGACTCTTGCGGCGCCGCTGATGACGCCGTTCCTGATGCTGTGGCTCGCGGGAGAAACCGTGGACGTGGACGCAGTCGGGATGTTCAAGTCGATTCTGATCGTCACCATCTTGCCGATTGCGGTTGGGTATGTGCTCAACGCGCTGTTCCAGAAAAGGAACGGCTACCGCGAAGCGCTGAAGGTCATGCCGGGCATTGCGGTGCTCGGGCTCGCGTGCATCGTGGGCGGCGTGGTTTCGGCACACGGCGCGAGCATCGTGAAGTCGGGCGTTCTCATTTTCGTGGGCGTGTTCCTACACAACTCGCTCGGCTACGTGCTGGGCTATCTTTCCGGCGTTGCGGCGCGGTTCTCGCAGTCGAAGCGGCGGACAATCTCCATTGAAGTTGGAATGCAGAACGCGGGGCTCGCGACCGTGCTTGCGGGCAAGCACTTCCCGGCAATGCCGGAGGCGGCCGTCGCCTCGGCGGTCTCGTGCGTGTGGCATTCCGTCTCGGGCGCGCTCCTCGCGGGGATCTTCAACATGGCTGATGCGCTCGTTGCCAACACAAGGAAACAGTTACGAGGATTAAAATAATGAAGCTAGGAATCAGAGAGTCTATCGATAAAATCAAGACGTTCTCGCGTATCTTCGTGGAACGTCCGCGATCCGCGATGGTCATTGCCATCGTGCTGACGATGGCGGGCGCGATGGCGATCTTCAAGCTGCCGATCTCGCAGTACCCGCGCCTCACGCCGCCGTCGATCTCCGTGTCGTACAGTTACCCCGGCGCGAACGCGAAGGAAATCCTCAACACCGTCGCGATGCCGATCGAGGACGAGGTGAACGGCGTGGACGACATGCTCTACATGGTCGGCTCCTGCTCCGACACCGGCGACTACCAGCTGCAGGTGTCATTCGAGGTGGAGTCGGACCGCGACATGGACATGGTCAAGGTGCAGAACCGCGTGGCGCAGGCCGAGGCGAAGCTCCCCGGCGAGGTGAAGCAGCTCGGCGGACGCATCCGCGCGCAGGCAGAGGACATGCTCGGCGTCATCTGCCTCCGCTCCCCGAAGGGCACGATGTCGCGCCTTCAGATCAGCGACTACATCTTCGGCACAATCCAGCCCGTGCTGCTGCGCATCCCCGGCGTGGGCGAGGCCACGGTCTACGGTCCGCGCCTCTCGATGCGCGTGTGGATGGATCCCGACCGCATGGCCGCGCAGGGCATAAACTCCGAGGAAGTGATCGCGGCAGTTACGCGCCAGAACGTGCAGGCGTCTGTCGGCGCCGTGGGCGCGTCGCCAATTCCCGCGCACGGCGCGAAGGTCTACACACTCACCGCCAAGGGCCGCCTGATGAAGCCCGAGGAGTTCAACGAGATCGTCATCCGCCGCGACGACAAGGGCGGCATCGTGAAGCTCAAGGACATCGCGCGCACGGAGATAGGCGAGCAGAACTACATGTTCACCGGACAGTTCAACGGCGGCAACGCCGTGTCCGTCGCCCTCCAGCAGAAGCCCGGCGCGAACGCGATCGCCACGATGAACCAGATCCAGAAGGAGATGGACCGCCTCGCCCAGTCGTTCCCCGAGGACCTGGAGTGGATCACCCCGTACGACGCCACCGACTACGTGCGCATGTGCGTGAAGGAAATCGTGATGACGCTCGCCATCACGTTCGGCCTCGTGGTGCTCGTGTGCTACCTCTTCCTGCAGGACTGGCGCGCCACGCTCATCCCGTGCCTCACGATCCCCGTCTCGCTTTGTTCAACGTTCATCCTCATGGCCATTCTCGGCTACACGATCAACATCCTCACGCTGTTCGGTCTGGTGCTCGCGATCGGCGTGGTGGTGGACGACTGTATCGTCGTGGTCGAGCGCGTTCAGTTCCTTATCGAGACGCGCGGCCTCAACGCGAAGGAGGCGACCATCAAGGCGATGAGCGACGTGACGAGCGCCGTCATCGCGACGACGCTCGTGCTGCTCGGCATCTTCGTGCCGGTAGGCTTCATGAGCGGCATCACCGGACGCATCTACCAGCAGTTCTCCGTCACGCTCTCCGCGGCGGTGTGCTTCTCCACGGTGTGCGCGCTCACGCTCGCGCCGGCGCTCTGCTCGCTCATCCTGCGCGAGTCGCGTCCGTACAAGCACGGCCCCCTCGCCTGGTTCAACTGGGCCGTCGAAAAATTCAAGGGACTGTTCATCACGGCCGCCAAGTGGCTCGCCAGCCGCATCTTCCTCGCGGGCGTCCTCCTTTTGCTGACCGTCCTCGTGACAGTCTCGCTCTTCACCAAGACGCAGACCGCGTTCCTTCCTGACGAGGACCAGCGCGTCATCTTCGCTTCGATGGAGATGCCCGAAGGCACCGCGCGCGACCGCAGCCGTGACGCCGCCCTGCGCGCCGTGGAGCTGCTGCGCACGCTGCCGGAGGTGTCGAGCGTGCTCACGGTGACGGGCTTCTCCATGATCGGCGGGCGCGGCGAGAACCAGACGCTCGTCATCATCGACCTCAAGGGTTGGGACGAGCGCCCGCTCCCCGAACAGCACGCCTCGGCGCTCGTCGGGCGCATCCAGAAACTGCTTGCCGGCGTGCCTGAGCCGAAGTGGCAGGTATTCATGCCCCCCGCGATTCCCGGCCTCGGCATGACGAACGGCATCTCGGTACACATCCAGGACAAGGCCGAAGCCGACCCGATGAAGATGGACGAGGTGAAGAACATGCTTCTCGCGAAGATCAACGCGAACCCGAACGTGCTGATGGCGTTCTCCGGCTACAATGCCAAGACGCCCCACCTGAAGTTCAACCTCAACCGCGAGAAGACGGAGATGTTCCACGTGCCCGTGGCGACGATCTACGCGACGCTCCAGAACTACCTCGGCTCGCGCTACGTGAACGACGTGAACCTCGGCACGCAGGTCAACCGCGTGACGGTTGCCGCCGAGGCGTCGGCGCGCGACACGCCCGAGGCGGTGGAGCGCCTCTACGTGCGCTCCGACACCGGCGCGATGGTGCCCGTCGGCTCGCTCGGCACGATCTCGCGCGAGCTGGGCCCGCGCGCCATCAGCACGCGCGACAAATACGTGACCGCCCAGCTCACCATCCTGCCGAAGCCCGGCGTGCCGTCGGGCCTAGTGATGAACGAGCTGCGTGATCTGTTTAAGGCGGAGCTGCCGGACGGCTTCGGCTACGACTGGGCTGCGCTCTCCTATCAGGAGCAGCGCAACGAGGGCACGGCCGCGCCGCTCATCCTGCTCGCGGTGCTCTTCGGATACCTGTTCCTTGTCGCGCAGTACGAGAGCTGGACGATTCCGATGCCGGTGATGCTCTCCATCTTCGTGGCGGTGTTCGGCGCGC
>CADCOC010000175.1 GCA_902802945.1 uncultured bacterium
GACGCGCCTGTAGCGCGGTTTTTGCCGCATTCAGCACAACTGGGACAACGGGCGGCTCGCCCGTTGCACGACATTTCGAGGAAGGACTTCGGACTTCTGACAGCGGACTTCGCAAATCGTCCGTTGTCAGAAGTCCGATGTCCTTTGTCAAACCTTAAACTAACCGCCCGCAAGGGCAACAACAGAGAGGGAAAATGAAAATGAACATGAGAAAACAAACCTGGAAAGCCGCCGTCTCGGCGGCGGCAATCGCGGCAGGTGCCGCAAGCCCGATGGCGGCAAATGCCGCGAGCGTCACCATCGACAGCGTTGCACAGCGCTGGCCGTGGAACAACAAGGTGGACATCACCTACACCGTCACCGACGGACAGAACCATGCTGCGGGCGTGTACTGCGGCATCGAGTTCAACGTGTCCGTGCCGGGCCACGGCGACATCCTCGTGCATGGCTACTCCCTCGGCGCGAGCGCGGAGGGCGACGCGAACGGAAAACAGCACACCGTCACGTGGACCGCGCCGTCGGGCCTCAAATCGACGGACTGCACGATCTCCGCCACGCTCTTCACCACGAACGTCCCGAGCGGAAACGACTACATGATCGTCAACCTCTCGTCCGGCGAAGTCTATTACGAAGGGCTGATGACCACGCAGGAGGCGTCCAACGAGCGCTACAACGTCGCCGAGTACAAGACCTCCAAGCTTGTCCTGCGCAAGGTCCCGAAGTGGGCTGACCACGGCGACCTTCCCAACGCCGGTGCGCTCACCGCCCTCGGCGGCTACCCGACGGGCGACAACGTGAACTATTCATCGACCAACAGCAGAAAGAACTGGCAGACCGCCAAGGACTACTACATTGGCATGTTCTTGGTTACGCAGAAACAATACCAGAATATCTACGGCTCAAATCCGTCGCAGATGACGCGAGCCAAGACCGGCGACGTAGTGGAACATCGCCCGGTGGAGCGTCTTCATTGGCAAACTGTGCGTGGGAACATCCAATCCACCGCTTCCATGTCTGCTTCCAGTAATGGCACTTTCTTCCAGCGGCTCAACTTCAAGACGGGGCTCTACTTCGATCTGCCGACGGAAGTGATGTTCGAGATCGCGCAGCGCGCGGGTGCGACGACCGTCTATTCATGGGGTGATTCGAGTGATGATTTGCCGAATTACTGTGTCTGTGCAAGCAACTGCGGCGGCACGGTTATGAACGCCCCTGGCGACTATACGTGTGCTGTAGGCTCGTTTCTTCCAAACAACTGGGGAATCTATGACATGGCGGGCAACGTGTGGGAGTGGTGCCGGGATAGAAATGCTGCAGCAAACAAAGACGCATCGGGTAACATGGCGAATAATGCGGATGCGTTTACGCCGAGCAGTTCAGGCTCGTATTATATTGGTAGGGGCTTTAGCGCGGCAAGCAGTCCGTCGTCCGCTGAGTCATTCCGTGCATCATACCGATATTCCTCGTCAAGTAACGCGGGCTGGAACAGAGGCTTCCGCGTGTCGTATGTCGTCGAAGAATGATCGTGAGGGAGGGCTGACGACATGAAAACCTGGTACATGATATTCGCGGCGGCGTGTGCGGTGGCGATGCCGGCGTTCGCTGACGGCGACGGTGAAGGAGAGGAGCCTGCGGCGATCCGCGTGACATCGGAGGCGGTGACGTTCAAGCTGCGCACGGGTAGCGGCACGGCTGCCGTGTCGTCCGCCGACCTCGCTACATGGCCCGTCACGTACAGGGCGGGCGAGACGGTGACGCTCACGTCCCCGGCGGGCGCATCGACGACGCCGGTCTCGGGCGCGGCGGCGAACGGCGAGACCGCGCTTGCGGGCGCGTTCAACGCGGACGGCGTGTGGCGGCTCGCGAACTCGAGCGGCGGCAGCGCGCTTGTGGGCGTCGCGTGGGGAACATTCGGTTCTCCGTGGCGCGAAGCGAGTGCGGACGCCTCGTGCAGGATGCACACTGAGGGCGAAGGGCCCGACCGCAAGCTGAAGAAAAGCGAAGCGCCGCCCGTCGCCTATTCGGGTGACGACTGGAAGAGTGACCTTACGAAGGCATCGACGATCACGTTAACGCCGCCGGAGGGTTCGGGGCTTGAGCCGACAACGTGGAACAAGACCGGCAGGGGCGCTTCGGCATTCACGTTCAACGCGAAGGGCGTGTGGACGATTACGCTCACGTTTGCCGACAACACCACGCGCACGGCGCGCATCGACATTCAGGCTTCGGGCTTCATGATCATCGTCAAGTAGCCCGCGCGCAACAACACGTTCTACATGTTCTACACGGACAAAAGAGAAATCTAAAGCAAAGACAGCTTCGGCAACGCGCTGGCAGCGCGTTGTACAAGAGTGGCGGGCGGGACGCCCGCCACCCCGAAAACGGGCGATGTGAATGTCGGTCAGCATCGATCTCGGTCTGGGTATGCTGGGCGCAAGGCGTAGGTACTAGAGGGGGATTTTTGAGCCACTATGGGGGGATTTTTGAGCCACGGCAGGGGGATTTTTGAGCCACGTCGAGGGGAATTATGAGCCACAATGAGTGTCGGTGTTTGGTAGTGAGGGGCGAAGGATTCTGTACATGATGGTGCAGACCTTGTCAGTTGGGCTTTTATAGATGTGGCAGAGTTCCAGAAAACCGTTGTTTCGGATGCTCACGATTTCCCTTTTTATCGATGAACGGCTGACATTCAGCTTTTTTGCCATAGAGGCGATTCCCGGCCTGACAAGCATGGTGTTGCGATCCATCCTACTTTCGAGATCGCGAAGTATCTGCTCGGCAAGGTCAACTGGCAGGCTCGGCGGCCTTCCTTTTGGGCGTCCTGTTGCTCGGTGTTTCATGCTTTATTCACTTTTTCCGCGTAGAGCTTGAAGAGGTGGGCGACGCGGTCGGCGTCGGTGCAGGATGGCGAAAGGCCGTATGCCTTGTCAACGAGCGCAGTTATGCCTTGAACGGATTGACGATCTTCATTCCGCAATAAATCTGTCCGTCGTTGAGATCCTCGGAAATGAACTCGCTGCAACCGTTCGCTTCGGCCGTCGCCAGCAGAAGGGAGTCGTAGAATTGCATTTGATAGCGTTCGGCGATGTCAAGCCCCCGTTCTGCCACATGGTCTGGAAACGTCACCGTGGCAATTCCGCGGAAGAACTTCAGATACTCCTTTATCGCATCTTTTGAAATCTTCAACTTGCTCAAAGCAATGCTGGAGAATTCATTCAAGACCTGCTCGGAAATGAGGAAACCGTCGGTGCCCAATGCCGTCGTCACAAGATCTTCAGCAATCCTCTGTTTTTGAGGATCCCGAATATCTGCTACATACACCAGTATGTTGGTGTCGAAGAACTTCATGCAAACACACCCTCCGGATAGGCATCCGCGCGATTGAATTTATAGGGATCCCCCTCGCGAGGACTGGATCGCTCAACCAGAGCGTGAAGTCGAGCTCTAACCTCGGAAGCACGTTGACTCCGCAATTTGTCCGCGCGATGCCGCGCTTCGGCATCTTCTACAGCGCGCTCAATTGCACGCATCACGAAATCAATAACCGACACGCCCCAATAAGATGCAGACGCATTAACGCGCTCCATCGTCTGATCGGCAAAGTTCAACGTATAGCTCATTTCTTCACCTCTTTTTTGCTTCGATTTCGTCTTTGTTATTTTCATTCTTGGTTTCCGCTTAAGGCACAAATACCCCGAGCGGCGAACATTTTACACTTTTTCACGTTTTCGTGTCAAGTGGCGGCGCGGATTTTCGGAATGTCCTTCACTTTTTCCGCGTAGACGCGTAGAGCTTGAAGAGGTGGGCGACGCGGTCGGCGTCGGTGCAGGATGGCGAAAGGCCGTATGCCTTGTCAACGAGCGCGTCGAGGTGCGCGTGGGCCTTCACCAAGTCCGGGGGCATGAATAACGGGTCGTAAAGCGCAGCCAGCGTTTGATCAGGATAATGCGCTCGCACGTCAAGCACCTCTTGCACCGCCGCTTCAATCTTTGCCTTCAACTCCTCGGATGGTGAAGGCCATACGAAGTTGTTGTACACAAGATCCTTGGAATACTGATAATCGGATTTCATTCTTCCACCGACAGTCCGCATCCACGCCATGTGGAGAACAGACATAAGAATGCCCAGCATGTACAGCGTTCCGTTAGGAATGATCAGCACCGTGCCAGTCGTAATCACGTCCTTGCCAATGAAGCCCATCGGTACGTACTTGCGTCGCTCCGATGAGACTTTGGGGATGATGATTGCCGTGTCGGGGTTGTTGGTGTCGCGGAACTGAGTCGGCCTATCCGCGAGCTTACGTGCCCCTGCATCCTTGCTCGCAAGCCGTTTTTCTCGGCACAGTTCCACGCGTTGCACGACCATCGGCAAGGAATGCAGAAGCGACGGCGCGACGCCGACAAGCCAGAGGCAGAACCGTTTGCCGCCGTTAAGCCATTCGTCTCCACCCATGCAGAACTTGATGAGCTGTTCGCATCGCGCATCGCCTGCAATGAACGCAGCACGTTCCTCTTCCGTCAGCATCAGCGTTCCCCATTCGAGCGGCACGTTGCCGTAGCACATTTCATAGAGCGCGTTGATGGATTTGTCACGCCGTTCAATCAGCGCATGGTCGGATGGATAGAGGTAGGCGTTGATGTTGGGCACGACCGTCTCGCGCGGTTCGCTCGTCGGCTTGTCGTACACGAACAGTTGCTTTTGCTTGTGGTCTATGAACGAGAAGCCGATAATCACGCAATGCACGGCGGCGACGCCCTTTGCCTCGTTTGACCACTTGAACGTCTGATGGGCGAAATTGACGTGTACGCCTCGCGGCAAAATATACTTGTTCCAAAACGCCGGGATGTGTTCGCCTTGGCAAATGGAGTTTGTCGAGACAAAGGCACATTCGGTTTTCGTTCCCTCGATCAAGTCTATTGCTTTCTTGTACCACGCGGTTACGTAGTCGAGAACGGATGAAGGTTTCTTAATCCCGAACACTTGGGCAACTTCTGATTTCTGCGTTGCCGACTGCTCCTTCTTGCCACCGAACGGCGGATTGCCGAAGATGTAGGAGAAAGTGGAATTACGCAAAAGACCTCCCCAGTCCATCGTGAGCGCGTTGGCGCAGACGATGTGCGGGGAGTCCTTGATCGGGATGCGGGCGAAGTACTGGCCGAAGCGGTCGGCGACCTCCATGTTGCAGAGGTGGTCCATCAGCCACAGAGCGACCTTGGCGATTTCGGCGGGGAACTGCTCGATCTCGATCCCGTAGAACTGCGACACGCTGACCTTGCACAGCTGGGAAATGTCGAGGAACTGTTCGGGGTCGTCCCTGTGAAGCTCCTCCAGCACGTCCATTTCGAGGCGGCGCAGTTCGCGGTAGGCGATGAGGAGGAAGTTGCCGCATCCGCAGGCGGGGTCGAGGAACGTGAGCGAGGCGATCTTCTCGTGGAACTTCTCCAGCATGTTTTTCTTCTCCCGCAGAGTACGCGGAGAACGCAGAGCTTTACCGCTCTCTGCGACCTCTGCGCTCTCTGCGGGAGATTTCCCCACAATCGCATCAAACTCGGCGCGGAGGGCGTCGAGGAAGAGCGGGCGGATGAGCCGTAGGATGTACTCTTCGGCCGTGTAGTGCGCGCCGAGGTCGTGGCGGGCCTTTTCATCCATCACGCCCTGGAACATCGCGCCGAAGATAGCGGGGGAGATTTTCGACCAGTCGAGCGCGGCGCAGTCGAGGATGGCCTTGCGCATTTCGGCGGAGAACGCGGCGATCGGAAGCATTTCGGCGAACAGTCCGCCGTTGACATAGGGGAACTTCGCGATGGTCTCGTCGCGGCTCGTAAGCCGTTTCTCCTTCGGGGTGTTCAACACCTGGAAGAGTTCCGCGAGTTTTGCCGCGAGGTCGCTGCCGTCGGCTGCGGTACGTTCGCCAATGCAGTGCGAGAACTGGTCGGGCTTGAATATGCCGGTGTCTTCGGCGAAGAGGCAGAAGAGGAGGCGCACGAGATAGACTTCAAGCGGGTGCCCCGTGTAGCCGACGGCCTTCATCGCGTCGTGGAGACGGGCCATCTGCTCGGCGGCCTTGCGGTTCACGGGGTCCTGCTCGCGTATTTCGCCGCCGTCGTCCGCGCCGATCATGTAGCCGAAGAGCGTCACGTACTTGCGCAAGTCCTTCAAGGCGAACTCGGTGAGGGCGTTGTCCTTTTCGAGGTTGTAGAAGCGGAAGCGCTGGAAGTCCGACACGACGACGGCGTGGGGATAGTCGGCGGGCGGCAGCGTGCGCACGTATTCCATCGCCTGCTGGTAGGCGGTGTCGAGATCCTTTCCCGCCGACTTCATCTCAACGAGAATCTTGCCCTGCCAGAAGCAGTCGGCGTAGCCCTGCGAGCCGTCCGTGAACTTGACGCGGTGCTCAAACGCGTTGAACACCACGGTATCGACGCCGAACACGGCGAAGAACTCCTTCAGGAAGCTCTGCGCCTGCGCCTTCTCGTCGTAGGCGTTCTTCCAGCGTTTCGAGAACGCCGTCGCCGCCTTTCGGATTTCGTTCCAAGATTTCATAGCTGGATTGTTTCAACCGCAGACAATTATACCATAAACGCCCCGAATCCGCCACGCCATGCGGCGCGGAGAATTTTCACGGAAAGTTGTACAATCAAGTGAGTCAAATCGGAAAGGCCAGGTTTCGAGGTGGAGAACAGAGGCAAAAAGGAAGAAAGACAGAGAACGGAAGAGGAAGG
>CADCOC010000176.1 GCA_902802945.1 uncultured bacterium
CGCGGCAAGTGTAGTATCTCAAAAATCGGCCTGTTTGTCAATAGGGGGCGGAAACTCAATACGAAATTGGACCTTGCTCAACTATCTGAAATCGCCGTGCAGGGGACACTCCTAGTAGAACGGGCTGCCAGCTCGTTCACCCCCTGCAACGCGCTGGAAAACCGGTCAGCAACTGCTTTCTCCAACGGTGCGCACCAAAGCGGCAAACGGTGCGCATCAAAGCAGCAAATGGTGCGCATCAAAAAGTTATCCTCATGTGTTCATCTTGTTCTTGGGTACAGACTTGAGGATATGCCATGCAGCTTTCTCGTCCCAGAGCGGCGTGTCGATGCGTTCGAGGGCGATCTTGCGTGTCTACACGGTGTTCTCCACTTTCAGCGTTTTCATCGCGCCACCTTCTTGCCCATGCCAAACACCATGGCCTCCGTGACTTCGACGAGATACTTGCACAGTTCCGGAAGCGTGCCAGCTTCGGTGAAGCAGTTATCATGCCCGCGAACGGTCGCGCAATATCCGCCGGACGGGTCTGGCGTCACGTCCGCCGTGAAGGTCTGCCCGTGCGCCGTGAAGTCCATTGTCTGCGGGGCGTTGCGCAAGTCGGGCAGCCCGCGACCGCTTGCCTTTCCTTTCCGAAGTTTTCTCGCGGCAGTCACACGCTCCAGTCCTCCATGAGCAGACCGTCGAAACGCACGAAGTGGCGCACGTTGCACGTCGCAAGCGTCGCGCCGTACACAAGCGCGGTCGCCGCGATCAGGATGTCGGCGTCGTCCACGATCTCGCCGCGCGCAGCCAGCGCGGCCTTCTGCGTGGCGAACGTCTGCATGATCGCGTCGTTCGTGTGCATGACCGGCAGGGAATCGGTGAGGGTTTTCAGCAGCTCCATGTTTCGCGCCGGGTCCTTTGACTTCGCGACGCCGAAAAGAAGCTCACCCTGCACCATCGCGGGAATCGCCATGTCGCCCGCGTGTTCCGCATACCTTCGCACCACGGGCATTCTCTTCTTCAGGACGTGGATCACGACGTTGGTATCAAGCAATGTCAAAGTCCACCTCCCTGCCGGGCGTCCGCGCCCCCTCGATCTCCGCAATGATTTCCTCTGCGCTCCTGTCATCCTCCCATTTCCCGGCGACGGCACGCAGCGCGGCGAGCTGCCGCGCGGCCCTGGTCTCCCGGATGATGTCGAATTCGGACAGGCCGGAAACCACGCGGTCGAAGATGTACAGGATCTCGCCGTTCAGGCTACGGCGGTTCATGCCCGCCCGTTTCTTGAGCGCGCTTAGTGTCTTTGCGGGTAAGTCTCTCACCGTCACGCAAGCCATTTTTCCAACTCCATTTCATTTTGACTTCAAAACGCAAGCGAAATTATACCATCTTCCCGCCGCTCCACGCAAGCGGAAACGGCCTGTCAGACTTTGACCATGCCGCGCAGTTATTGACGGCGTTCGATGTACGGCCGAGCTATTAAAGGGGTTAGATGAAACGGAGGATGGCGGGGGTTACGTCTACGAGCGATTTCACATGTGCGCGGAAATCTTCTTCGCGCGGGCCGTAGGCGATGAAGGGAACAGGATTGCGCGTGTGGCCGCGCTCGTTCATCTCTTCGATGTTGCCGTGGTCGGCCGTGAGCAGCACCGTGATGCCGGCGGCTCGCGTGAAGCGCACGAGGGCGGCGAGGAACCTGTCGTATAGACGCAGCACGGCGCAGGCGCGGCCGTAGTCCATCGAGTGTCCCGCGACGTCCGTCTGGAAAAATTCGTACAGCGTGAAATCATTGACGCGCGCAATGCCGAAGAGATGGGCCGCCGCGTCCTCCGGCGTGATGACGGGAATTTCCGGGTAGCGGTCCTGGATCGTCTCGCGCGTGAGATCCTGCATCACCGCCGCGTCGTCGGCCAGGTCGTCGGTGGTGGACACCACCTCCGGCGCGGTGAGCGCCATGACGGTGGTGACGCTCTTGAAGCGGCGCGCGACGAGTTCGTCGGCGGACTCCACGAGGTAGGCGTCCGCGAAGCGTACGCGCTTGCCGCGCGCCTTGAGCTGCAGGAACAGGTTGTCCTCTTCGATCTTCTTCCGCAGCGACGGCCCCGGGAATCCCTCGCAGTGACGGCCCATGAAGACGGGCGCGTTCACGCCTGTGAACATAGTGGCCTGTCCAGTGGCGGACTGTGGAAGCCCCGGCATGGAGAGGCAGGCGTCAATGGGGACGGCGTGCTGCGCGATGAGGCGGCACAGGGTGGGACAGACCTCGGGATTGACGGGGTTGTCAGGTGCGGGGGCGCGCATGCCCACGCCGTCGATGAAGAGGAAGATGATTCTCAAAGACCGACAGCCTTCGCTTCCTTTTTGATTTCCACGAGGGCCTTCGGGTCGTCCTTGGCCTTTTCAAGCGCGGTGGCGTATAGTTTCTTCGCCTCGGCGAGGTACTTGGCCTCGTTTGCGGCGTCCTTGAGGTCGCGCGCGATTTCCGCGCACCGCATGAAGTTCTTCGCGATCACCCACTCGCGCGAGTAGATGATGCCGGTGGTGGGGTCGCAGTCCTCGAAATCCTTCTGCTCGTCGGACTGCATGAACTCGATGAACACCAGCAACTGCTTGATGGCCTCTGCCTTCTTCCCTTCGTTGAGCGCCTTGTGGTAGCGCAGTTTCGCGGCGGTTCCCCTGCACCAGCCGGGAGAGTGGCTGGGGAGTCCCTTTTCAAGCAGGTCGATCGCGCCGTCGTAGTTACCGACGAGGAAGAATGCGTCGAGCCTGCGGTCGAGCATCGTCTGCTTGGCGTCGTCCGAGAGCTTTGGCAGCAGCGTGGCGGTGAAGTCGAGGATGTTGCTGAGCATCTTGGTGTCGGTGCCGTTCGAGAAGCCGATGATGGCTTCCTCGGCGAGCTGTCCGACGAGATCCGGCGATACCGCCGTGGTGCGGCCGGGCTTGAATGAGACGAAGCTGTTTCCGTAGAGCGAGCAGAGGGTACCCGTGTCCGCCAGTTTCTTCAGATAGGGGATCACGTCATTGGGGCGCCCAGGACAGATGTCGCGGAAGGTCTTGACGGCCGACTTGCGCGCGAACTGGCGGCACCGGCGCTCGACGGCGACTTGGCTGTTGGCGTCCTTAAGGCCGGCGATGAGCTTGTCCGCATCCGCGAAGAGCATGTGGGCGGATTCCGCGTCGTCCTGCGCGCGCTTGACGGAGCCGTCAAGGAATGCGTTCAGCAAATTACCCGGCACCTTCTCCGGGTCTTCGTCGATGAGCGTCTTCACCACGAGGGCGTTCAGCGCGCGCATGTTCTCGGTGGACACGGCGCTTTCCGCAATGCGGGGATACGTTGACGCAATGAGGCGGAGGATGAATTCGTCGGACGGTGGCGGGAAATCGGCCTTGCTGAATTCCGCCATTTCCTTTTCGCCGAAGCGCGCGCAGAACGCACGCGTGGAGGCGATTTTCCGCAGGTAGGCGACGGCGTTTGCCGGATCCTCGCCGCAGAGTTTCTGGCTCGTCTGGTCGATCATTCGTTCCCCGAACGCCTGGAGGCGCTGGTTGATCACGGTCTGCGCGTCCTCCGCCGCAAGTTTCGCGCGGAGGCGTCCGGCGTCGGCGAGGAGCTGGCGAACCGCGGCGGCATTTGTCTGCGCGCGCTCGAACGACGGTGCGAGGAGAGCGTCGATCAGCGCGTCGCGCACGTCGGCGGAAATGCCCTCTTCGGAGAGGAAGTCGATGACGGTCGCCTCGAATGCGCGGATGTTCTGGGCGTCGGTGCCGTCGCCCATTAGGGCGGGTTGCATGTTTCGGACGAGTGCGCCGATAAATTCGGGGCGCACGGATGCGAGCGGGCTGGCGGGGAACGTCACCATCTTGCCGCCGAACTGGGCTGTGACGGTTTTCGTGGCGATGAGCTGCTTCAGGAATGGAACCACTAGGCTGGGCTGGTTCTTGCAGATGTCCTGGCTCGTCAGCTCGATCGCCTGCTCGCCGAATGACTGGAACAGTCGCAAGAGTCCCTGCCGCGCATCGTCATCTTCAACACGCGCGAAGAAGTCCGCGCCGGCCGCGAACATCTCGGCGGCCAGTTCGGCGTTTCCCTGGGCGTAGGTGGCGAGGATGCCGAAGGACGTGCTCCACATCTCCCCGATCTCGTGGGGCGAGCTGCTCGGCACGAGCGCGAAGTGGTAGTAGGGGAACTGGAGCGACGTGCCACAGAGAAGGGTTGTCTTCCCCGGAAGGGACATGAGCTCGGCGAGCTTTGCGCGCGCGGCGGCGAAACCCTCGGCGTTCGTGACCACTCCTTGCGGCGCGGCCGCTTGAGGCTCGTCACCTTGCGGCGCGGCGGCGGGCGATGGTGCAGGGAGGTCCTGTCCGAAGCTGGCTCCGACGAGGGCCACTGCGGCGAGGGCTGTGGAAAGGCGTGTTTTTTTCATGTGATGAGTTCCTTGTCAAACGGTTGCCTAATATTATAAGACGAAATGACATTTGACGCAAGAGGGAGAATTCGGTATTATACAGACTTTCCGGCGGCGAAGGTTTTGCTCCGCACGCCAGAGAGGAGAACGAATGAAAGAAATTGGAGTTGGTATACTTGGATTCGGCACGGTTGGCGCCGGCGTGGCAGAGGGTCTGCTGCGCAACCGCAAACTGATGGCCGAGCGGTTGGACGTGGACATCGTCCTGAAGCGCATCGCGGACCTCGACATCACGACGGATCGCGGCGTGCGCGTGGACCCGGACGTGCTCACCACGGACGCACAGGCCGTGATCGCGGACCCAGACGTGCGCATCGTCGTGGAGACGATCGGCGGCACGGGCATTGCCCGCACGCTCGTCCTGACGGCGCTCAACGCCGGCAAGGCCGTGGTCACCGCCAACAAGAAGCTGCTCGCCGAATGCGGCAAGGAGATCTTCGACACGGCGAAGAAGAACGGCGTGGACATCTACTTCGGCGCGTCCGTGGGCGGCGGCATCCCGATCATCCGCAGCCTCCGCGAAGGGCTCGCCGGCAATGAAATCCTTCAGATCCACGGCATTCTCAACGGTACGTGCAACTACATCCTTACGCGCATGGAGAACGAGGGCAAGCCCTTTGACGAGGTCCTCGCCGACGCCCAGAAGCTCGGCTACGCCGAGGCGAATCCGTCCCTCGACATCGACGGCTTCGACACCGCGCACAAGGCCTGCATCCTCTCCGCGCTCGCCTACGGCTTCCAGCCGTCGCTCGACCAGGTGCAGATCGAGGGCATCCGCAACCTCTCCGGCATCGACGTGCGGTACGCCGCCGACTTCGGCTACCGCATCAAGCTCCTCGCGGTCGTCGCGCGCCACGACGCGGACATCGAGGTGGGCGTGCATCCCACGCTCGTGCCGTTCAGCCACATGCTCGCGAGCGTGAACGGCGTGTTCAACGCCGCGATGGTGCGCGGCGACCTCGTGGGCGACACGCTCTTCTACGGACGCGGCGCGGGACGCCTCCCCACGGCCTCCACCGTCATCGGCGACATCGGCGACATCGCGCGCAACATGGCGCACGGCGAGACGCGCTACACGCGCGGCGTGCCCGAGTACGGCGAGGGCGCCACGAAGCTCCGCGCGCCCGGCGACATCGTGAGCCGCTTCTACCTCCGCTTCATGGTGGCCGACCGCGCCGGCAGCTTCGGCACGATCTCCACCACGCTCGGCAACCACGGCGTTTCGATCTCGGCCGCCACGCAGAAGGACGAGGATGGCGGCGGGACCGGTTTCGTGCCCGTTGTGGTGCTCACGCACCCCGCGCCCGCGAAGGCGCTCGACGCCGCGCTAGCGGAAATCGCCCAGGCCGGCGTCGTGGGCGAGACGCCCATCAGGCTCCGCATGCTCTAGACGCCAGTTCCGGGCAAAAACAAGAAGCCCCCGTCGAAAGACGGAGGCTTCTTGCTGTTTTGGCGGACGTGAATCAGGCTTCCGGCTTGGTCTTCCTGAGACCAAGGCCGCGGTCGCCTTCCTTCCACTGGCCGCGCTTCTGAAGCAGATTGACGCGCTCAAAACGCTTAAGGACATTACGCTTGGACGTAATCTTGCTGGAACCTCTCAGACTGCGATGCTGACTCATTTCTTCTTCTCCTGTTCGAAAAATTGAGTCAACAGTTTACCAAAACGCGCCCCTCCTCGCAAGAGGGAATCATTAAAATCTGCAAATAGACCTTGGTTGCCCGTTGACAGCGTCCCGCCGACGTGGTAAAGTAATCATTCGATTACGGATCAGGAGGTTGAAAAATGGCGAATCGAAAGAGTCGAGTCGACGGCGAACGGACGCGCGGGAAGATTCTCGCGGAGGCCGAGCGCGAGTTTGCCGAGAAGGGGTATGACCTCGCCTCGGTGCGTGAGATTACGCGTCGGGCCGGCGTGAACATGGCGCTCGCCAACCGGTATTTCGGTTCGAAGGAGGATCTTTACCGCCTCGTGGCGAAGCGCCTTTTCGGCGATTTGGGCGCGCCGATGGCCTCCCTCGCGGAGAAGGTGGAGGACGCCGCGAGCTGGCGCGCCGCGATTCGCGCGTGGGTGGACGATTTCCTCTTCATGACGATTCCGACCGAACCGGCGCAGATGCTCTGCGCCGCCCTCTTCCGCCACGAGGTGACGCGTCCCACGAAGTTCCACGCGGAGTTCCAGCGCGATTTCGGCAAGCCCGTCTACGACGCCCTGCGCACGCTCCTCGCGCGCGCCCTTAAGGATGAAA
>CADCOC010000177.1 GCA_902802945.1 uncultured bacterium
CAGGCTGCTGAATGAGTTCTGCGGCGAGATGGGATTCGGCGATGAGCAGAAAGAGGCGTTCTTCAGCGACCTTGCATGCACGACCGAGAATCCGCAGAACGTCGTATTTGCGGCCGACTTGAAGGATATGCGTGCGCCATATAGAATCAAGGAGCTCTGCGATACCTTTCAGCTCAGGAGCATCCACGTCGCATGGGCCCTCGATGGCTGTACGGAAAACGACCGGATGAGAATCCTGGAATTTTCCAGAAGCATGACGGAACCGGAGTATTCGGATGACGGAACCCCTATTTGGAGTTGGTCCTTGAATGGCGATGTCTGGTTTATCATCCCCAAGGACGATGGCGAATGCGAAAAGTTCAGAATCAAGGAATCGGGGCAGCCGATTCCGGATGACGAAGCACTCGCGTCAATGGGGTATTCAATTTAAAGAGAGTAAGAGCTTGGAAATTGTTCACAAATGGCAATTGCCACAATTGTTCACAAATCACAAATACAAATACGATGAACAAGAAACCGATAGAAAAGCCAAAAGAAGTCATTGACGAATCCAATATAGATTGGAGCACCTTCGGTGATGATTGGGCAAAACTTTATTAAGGAATACACACACAAGACCACAATGGAGATGTGATGAAAACTGGTAAGAAGAAGTGTGAGAAGATTGACGCCGTGGCGGAGTTGCAGGAGTTGTACGCGGCTTGCAAGGGGCGCGGTCTAAGCGCGGAACAGATAATACACGCCGCATGTTTTTCGCAGAGGGTGCAGCTGGCGGGGTTGCGCAATCCTGTTCGTTGGCGTGAACACATGGCTCGCCGTCTGGCGATTCTCTGCTGCAAGGAGGCGGGGTGTCTCCGGGGATCGGCGCTTGCCAACGCACTGGGATTGAAATGTGCGGAGTTGCGGTCTGCGGTTCGGAAGGCCCGCGAGTTCATCATGAACGGACGCAACGACATGATAGGCGAGAAGATACGGGGAATGCGCCGCAACGTCGAAGGCGGAGCGGCTGAATGCGAAATTGAAATTCTAGGACGCGAAGTGTTCGGGCTGAAGCGGAAACGGGAGCGTTCGCGTCTGCTGTCGAGAAAGCTCTGCGAGGACATTGCGGATAAGGTTCTCAGGCTGGAAGATGAAGACATGCTGTTGCGCGGATGTTTCGTGATTGGCCGTTTCGGCGGAAATGGAGGCCGTCCGAATTTCCGCAAGGCGCTTCTCGAAAAGGGAATGCGCTATCTGGTGCTTCTCGTCGCGAAGGGCGATGGTCCGCGCGATGGCCGTATCAAGGGCATATTGATGGTTGCTGACGGTAAGAAGGGACTCGCACTTGAGAATTTCTTCATCGAACCGGAATTCCGCGGGCATGGCTGGGGGCGGAAGATGCTAGATGCGCTGCTCAGAAAGTTCCAGGAAGACAACGAGTGCTTCGAGACGCTGCGCCTTGAGGTGATGGCCGCGAATGAGACGGCGTGCCGGTTGTATCGGTCCGTAGGCTTCACGGACGGAACTGTGACGATGGAACTGGAAGTCGGTAAAGAAGAGGAAGTCGATGAAGACTATCCAAAGAAGGGAGAATGACCATGGCAACGAGAATATTCAAGGGACGCAAGATTGAGTGTGACTGCATCACCCCGCCATATCTCAGCGGTATCGTAGGGAAACCGGGAGTGCTGCAGACCAACATTATTTGCCTCGGAGGAAGCCCGCATCACGGGGAGAGGCTTGTATTTGACGGGGATTGTGAAGAGGAGTTTTACGAGTGGGCGAAGAAGAACGGTTTGGTTACGATACGGAAGAACGGGGAAGTGTTCTTTACGGACAATCCGATTGTGTATGAGCCGGATGGACAATCAAAATGACAGAGAACTTGCTGACAACTTTGAGTGAAAGGGAAAACCTATGAGCAAGGAAGCAACTAACGAGAATAGAGAACACATTGACGAGTCCAATGATGAATCCAATATAGATTGGAATGGTTTTGGCGAATTGGTATGGAAACCATATCAAGAACGACTTAAGAATGGCATCCCACCAGAATTTCAAATAAGGCGTACAACCGAAGAATTGAAAGAATTTATACATCAAAGGATAATGGGGGAGAAGTGACATGGTTGTGGAAATGATAGAGATTGTTCACAAATCACAAAGGCAAATCATATGAGCAAGAAAAAGACTAACGAGAAGGACAAAGAGCAAGTTGACGAGTCCAAGATTGATTGGAGCGGATTGGGTGATGTGGTGACGAAAAGATATTATGCGCGTCTTAAAAAAGAAGGTTTGCCTCCAGAAGATGAAGGGGAGGAAGAAACATCATGAATGTAGAATGTAGAATTGTCAGAGATTGTTCACAAATGACAATTGGCACAATTGTTCACAAATCACAAAGGCAAATCAAGGAGAGGTCAGACGGGAGACAGAAAGATGTGGAGTAAGACGAGACAGGCGCTGGAAAGCAGATTGGCGGATGACCTGAAAGGAAGGGTTTGCTACCACTATGATGTATATCAGGATCCTGCTTCGCACGGGGACACAGGGCCATGCTATGTGATTTTTCATGTCCAAAAAGGTTTTCTATAGACAATATGTGTGACAAGGAGAGTAGCAATGACCGAGAAACGGATTGAGACTGTTGACGGCTACAGTTGGCCGTACCAAATCAAGGACGATGGAACGGCCGAAATCATCGGCAAGCCATCGCCTGAACCCGAAGGCGAGTTGGTGATACCCGATAAGCTCGGCGGATGCGCGGTGACCGGCATCGGTGCCTGGGCGTTCCACGAGTGCAACGACATCTCGTCGGTGGCGATTTCCAAGGGCGTGATGCGCATCGCAGACGGAGCGTTCGCCGACTGTGGCGAGCTGACGAGGGTGGCGATTCCTGTCGGCGTGACGAGCATCGGGGAAGAGGCGTTTGCACGTTGCAGATGGCTGGAGGACGTAGTGCTTCCCTTCGGCGTGACGACGATAGAGGAGTATGCGTTCTTCTGCTGCAGCGGTCTGAAGGCGGTGACGATTCCCAGCAGCGTGGCAATCATCGGCCGCCATGCGTTCCGCGATTGCGACGGGCTTACTGTGAAGATGGAAAACGGCGTGACGAGCATTAGACCGACTGCGTTGACGGTGCGGGTATCCACCGGAGATGCCGAACGGGTGCGGAAGTTGCTCGCGGATGCGGGCGAGGACATGTCAAAGCTTACAATCAAGGAAGTGTAAAAGGAAGTCGAACCGGAAGATAATTGTCTGAAGTGTACGAAGAGACAGGAATGATGGATGTCGGGATATTCATCCAAAGCTAGCGCTTTTGGAGAGATTTGGATGAAAATCTGGCATGAAATGATTGATAGTCATCCAAATCCCACTTTTTATGGTATAATATTGGCACGGCAGAAAGGAGATTTGCTTCGTGATTGGTCGTGACAACGAGATACAGGCACTTCGTAGCGCCATGGATTCAGACAAGTCTGAGTTTGTGGCCCTCTATGGCCGGCGTAGGGTCGGCAAGACGTTTCTGGTCAGTGAATTCTTCAACGGGAAGTTTGCTTTCCATCACGCGGGACTGGAGGGCGCGTCGCGCCACGAGACGCTGGCGAGCTTCCGCGAGGCGCTGCGGCGGCAGGGGCGGCCGTCGTGTCCGCGGTTGACCTCCTGGATACGTGCGTTTTCCGAATTGGAGTCATTGCTGGAAGGGCTGCCCGCAGGGAGGAAGGTCGTTTTCCTCGACGAACTTCCATGGTACGACACGCCGAAGTCGGGATTCCTCTGCGCGTTCGAGTCGTTCTGGAATGGATGGGCGTCGCTGCGCAAGGACATTCTTCTCGTCATCTGCGGAAGCGCCACCACCTGGATTGTCGACAAGGTCATCCGAAATCGCGGCGGTCTGCACAATCGCGTCACGCGACAGCTCCCAATAGCCCCGTTCACGTTGGGTGAATGCGAAGAGTATGCGCGTTACAAACACCTTGACTTCGACAGGAAGCAGATTGCCGAATGCTATATGGCGTTCGGCGGCGTGGCGTACTACTGGAGCCTGCTTCAGGGAGGCTATAGCGCGGCGCAGAACTTCGACCGCCTCTTTTTCGGGCAGGCCGACGAGATGCGCCACGAATACGAACGACTTTTCTCGTCATTGTTCAAGCGCCCGACGCGGCACATGGAAATCGTCGAGATGCTCGGAAGGCGCAAGGTCGGCATGACGCGCGAGGAGATCGTAGGACTTCTCCCGGAGGGATCGGGCGGCGAGGTCACGCATTGCCTCGAGGAACTGTGCGATTGCGGGTTCCTGCGTCGCTACAGCATGCCCGGCACGCTCAAGAGAGGGGCGATCTACCAGCTCATCGACAACTACGTGCTGTTCTATTTTCAATTTCTCAAGAACAGAAAGGGGACCGACGACCGATTCTGGTCGCTTTCGTACACGAACGGCACCGTGAACGCCTGGCGGGGACTGGCGTTCGAACGCCTCTGCCTGTGGCACATCCCGCAGATCCGTGCCGCGTTGGGGATATCGGGCGTCTTGACCGATGTGTACTCCTGGCGTGCGAAACGTGGCGAGCCGGGCGAGAAGCCCGTCCAGATCGACATGCTTCTTGACAGGGGGGACAACATGATAGATATCTGCGAAATGAAGTTCTCGGGCGGCGAATACGAGATCGATGCGGCGGAAGACAGGAAACTCGCGGAACGCGTGGAGACGTTCAGGCGTCAGACGCGGACGCGAAAAGGGGTGCGCGTGGTCATGATAACGTCGTTCGGGTTGAAGCACAACAAGTATTCCGGCAACGTGCAGAGCGTCGTCACGCTCGAAGACCTGTTCCGCTGATCGAATACGAAAAGAATCAAGGTGAAATGAGGAAATGAGTGGTTGGCGTTTGACATGTCTGATTCGCCTGAAGCCCATGGCAACTACACGGCAGCGGCTGACAAGTCGCCGCTTGTGACGCTCATAAGCTGTGCCGACACTCTGGCCTCTCACCTTGTCGAGACGAGGAGCAGCGGATTGTGTATCAAAATTTCCCAGTCATGCCCAATCTCAAAATCCATAAACCAAGCCTAACCCCCTTGACAATCTGGCGTGAAGTAGAATATAATTCAAACATAGATTTTGAGTGCCGTTGTTGAGGCAGGGTGCCTCAAGCGGTTTTCAATGGAACACAAAAGGAAAAGCTAAAATGGCTACGAAGAAAACAACGACAAAGAAGAGCGCGACGGCGAAGGCGAGCAAGCCCGCCGCCAAGAAGAGCGCGACGGCTAAGGCCGCTGCGCCGAAGAAGGCTGCCGCGAAGAAGGCTCCCGCGAAGGCCGTAAAGAAGCCTGCCGCCGACGGGACCGCCGGCGACGTGCACGAAAAGGTCCAACTCTGGGAGGATGGCCCGTACTGGGCGACTACGAACATCGGAGCGGAAAAGCCCGAGGACTTAGGATACTACTTCTGGTGGGGCGATGCCATCGGCTACAAGCGCGAAAAGGACAAATGGGCGGCAGTTGACGGCTCGTCGGCCGACTTCTCGTTTGAAGAAGGCAACACGCCCACCTACGGCGGCGAAGACGACTACGACGATGATGGGCCTTTCTTGGAGCATGGGGGATGGATTACGGACGAGGCCAACCTTGTGCCAGAACACGATGCGGCGCACGTGCACTGGGGACGCGGATGGTGGATGCCGTCGGAAGAAGAGATGCATGATCTCGTTGACAAGTGCGTGTGGACTTGGGAGAATGTGAATGGCGTAAACGGCTATGTCGTTCGTGGCAAAGGAGATTATGCCTCTGCCAGTATCTTTCTTCCCTCCGCTGGCTACGCCTACGATAATTCGATATACGATGTCGGTTCGGCCGGCTCCTACTGGTCGCACTTGGCGCGCTTGGGCAACGCCCACAACAGCTCGTGGGCTCTCGACTTCGATTCGGGTCGCTACAACATGGGGTGCATTGATCGCGACAACGGGCTGCCTGTTCGTCCCGTCTGGTACCCCACCATGTAGCGAACGGCGTGAGCACATTCAATTCTTTGGTTCTTAAAAACAGGTAGGGCGGTTTTGATGATGCCGCGGCAAAGTGATGAAACGGCGGTTGCATCGAGACCGTCCTACCAGGATGGGATCGCCCTGTAGGTGAGAGAGTGGGTGCCTTGGATGAAAGAGATGACTCATGGACAATGCGTGAAGGAGTAGAATCATGTCATTGAAGATCTATTGCGGAAGCCGGATCGAGAATCTGGCGGAGAAGCTGAAAGAGTGCCTGTTGAAGGATCGGCAGGGCCAAGACCCGTTTGTGTTCACCAAGGTCGTGGTGCCGAACGGCAATTTGGCGAAGTGGCTGCAGATACGGATGTTCGCCAAGGAGCCGGACCTCTGCGCGGGCATCCAGTTTCCGTTCATGGAAAAGGAGCTGACGGAATTGATGATGGCGGGTCTGCCGAAGGACGAGCGAGCAGAAATCGAGCTTCTGCCAGACCACGCCTACGCGAAGGCGATCGTGTCCATCCTGTTGGCTGGTCCGGAGGAGCAACCGGAGTATGGCAAGCTCGCCCCGTTCCGCAAGTACATCATGAACTCGGATTCCGCTGATGCAGTTGAAGTCACCGAACAGAAGCAGGCGGCGGGAACCGGAAAGTGCTCATACGACTTGCGGAAGGGCGAGACAGCCGAAGCGGAAGCCGCGCTGGCGCGTGCGCTGTGGGGCGAGAAGGGGAAGTTCAAGCAGGATGGCAAGCTGTTGTCGTTGCGGCAACTTTATAACCGTGTCAAGGACAACGCTCCGGCTGAAAAGCCGAAAACGATTTACCTCTTCGGACAATCAACACTTTCCGTTCTGCAGGCGCAGATCTTAGTCTGGCTGGCGAAGACGCACAATGTCGTGGTGTTCTACCGCAATCCCTGCCGTGAGTTTTGGGGCGATATCGAGACGGCCAAGGAGGAGCGTAAGGCGCGCGGGGGAAGTGTTGCCGGCATCGATCCCGAAGATGGATATAAAGACGTCTGTGAAAACGATCTCCTCAAGACATTTGGCATTGCGGGACGCGAGACTTTGCGCTTGCTGGTGGACCTCGAGGAGTCGGGCGAACGGATCGGATTCGATTGGAAATCTCTAGACAACGAAGAGGCGGAGGCTGGGACGGTTCTCGGGAATGTGCAGGAATCCATCAGGCGCCGAACGAGCGAAGTCGCGAAATGCCGACAGGACGCGTCGGTTCAGATTGTCGGCACGCCCGGCGTGCGCCGCGAGGTCGAGATGGTGTACAACTCGATACTCGGCGCTGTCTGGAAGCCGGAGGAGAGCGGGGAACGTCCGTGGGGGGCCTGTTCGTTCTCGGACATCGCCGTGATCGTGCCGGACATGCAGACGTACCGTCCGGTGATCGAGGCCGTCTTCGATGCGCGCGGCGAGGTGCCCTACGGCCTTCTTGACACGTCCGCCAGCGACGACAGCAATTACCTTCGCGGGTTCCTCTCCTTGATCGAGCTCGGGCGCAGGGGACTGAACCGCGAGCGGCTCTTCAACGTGCTGGAGAATCCATGCGTGCAGCGCGCGCTGGGGTTTGCGCGCGAGGACGTCGTCTCATGGCGAGAGCTGACCGAGAAGATCGGCGCGTTCGACGGTTTCGAGCATGATGATAAGAATGGACCGGGATATTTCGACTGGTCGTCGGCGCTGAAGCGTCTTCGCCTTGCGCGTCTTGCCAACAAGGTCAGCGACGGGGATGGGGGCGACCTGCCGCTCGTCAACGACGGCGGCGATGCGGCGCTCAAGCTCTCCGAAGTCGTGGAGCTGCTGCACCGCGATTTGTCTGACACGCTGTTCTACGGTTCGGGGACGCCGCGTGCCCTGCCGCTTCTGACCGCAAAGCGCGATGACGGGACGCGTGCTGACTGCTGGGCGGAGCGTTTGGCTCGCCTTGCGAAGACGTATCTTGCGGTCGAGAAAGATGACAAGCTCGAGAACAAGGTATGTCCGTCCGTGATAGGGACGCTCTACTCGCTTGGGGACATCTCCGGCGAGCAGAGCTTTGAGCTGGCTGCGTCCGCAGTGGAGCATTTCGTGGGCGGCATCCCCTGCCGCAAGGGCAGCTTCCTGACGAGCGGCGTCACGATTGGCGGGTTCTCCTCACTGAGCGCGATTCCGTTCAAGCAGGTTTACATGATTGGCCTGGGCGCAGGCGGTTTCCCGGGGCGTGCAAGCGACTCCACGCTCGACGTTCGCGGAACGGGCTGGCGTCTCGGCGACGTCTCGATCCCGAACCGCAACCGGTTCCTGTTCCTTGAATCCATCATGTCGGTTCGCGACCGGCTGGTTCTCAGCTACCCCAACAAGGACATCGAGAAGGACGCGGAGCTGTTCCCGTCCGGCATCGTGCTGGACATGGAGAAGTTCATCGGCAATCACGTGCTGGACTACGACGCGCAGACGGAGGAGAAGATGCCGAAGTTCCAGGAGTTCAAGAACTACCCACTCCTGGAGCGTGGGGAGGCGGGGGCGCGCAAGGAGGGCGAGAAGCGTCCGACAGACGACATCGTCTGGGAGGAGGACGATCCCTTCGCGGGGCTGCTGCCGACGTACTCCAAGGCGGCGCGGGAACTGGCACGCGCGCGCGCCGAGGGGAAGGGGGCGAAACCTGAAGTCAAGGCGACCGCAAAGGAGAAGGCAAAGCCGAGGGTTGAACTTTCGGCGAAGGTCCTGGCGGAATTCCTGAAGAATCCTGTCCGCGCCGTGATGCGTTATCGCTTTGGCATCAGCGTGGCGGGGTATCTTGAAACCGACCTAGATCCGGATAGTCCGCTTGGCTCTCTGAACGGGCCCGATGAGTGGAATCTCCAGTCCAAGTGGCTCGATCCCGATGCGACTGGGGAAGTTGAAAAGGAGTTTCGCCGTCTGCAGCTTGCAGGGAAGATGCCCACCGGATTCCTCGGCGAATACGCCAAAAGCGCGATCCTGCAGAAGGCGGAGGCGGGGCTGAACGGAATCAAGAAATTCATCGCGGGTTTAGCTCTCTCCGACGGCAAATACAACACGTTGCATCTTGACAGCCCGGCTGAGTTCGGGACTGGCGGAGCGGATGAACTGAAAGTGCGCTTTATCGCCGAGATCCCGAACTGGAAGGAGACGGATGACGAGGTGTCGGTGCTCGTGACGGGATGGCTGGGGGAGAAGGTACCCAAGTTACCGCCCGATAATTGCTTTGAAGCCTTTCTTGCCTATCTGATGGGCTTGCACTCAGGGAAGTGCACGGCGCAAAGATTGAAGATTGGCGTTGTCGATCTCAAGAACGGGACGATGGGCGCCTGGACGTGGAATGGAATCAACGCCGAGAATGCAGGCAAGTATCTCGAAAGGCTCGCGCGGTTGTTCCTTACGTATGAACGTGACGGCAAGATGGTCGACTTCACCAGCAAGAAACTCATGAAGGCCTTGGACAAGGCCAAGCAGCCGTATGACTGGAACGAGATACTGGATGAGCTGACCGCCGAAGAGTTCGACAACTCAAAGAGTTCCTTCAACAACGACCTGGTGTTGGAGCAGAATCTTGAGCGGTTCAAACGGGAACCCGAAACTGGCGAGGAGCTTGAGGGAATATACAAGGATCGCTACGAACTGCCATTGAACGGCATTCGTATGGAGACTGCTGAGAAGGAGGCGGACCATGAATGAAGAAATTATCAAAGAACGTCTAGGCGAACGTGGCGAGGATGGCATCTTTCACGACAATAACTTCGTCTGCAACCAGATACACTATGACAAGGATGCCATAATCGAGGCGTCTGCGGGGACGGGCAAGACCTACACGCTCCAGAGCATCGTCCTCAAGCTGCTGCTGGAGAAGACGATCGACAGCGTGAAGAACCTGTTGCTCGTGACGTACACGGAGAAGGCGGCGGGCGAGCTCAAGGACCGTATCCGCAAGGTGCTTGAGGAGGCAGGTTGCCTGCCGTCGGACTTTGACGAGGTCACGATCTGCACAATTCATTCCTTCTGCCGCAGCTTGCTGACGGAATACGCCTTCGAGAACCGCGTCCCGATGCAGGTGGAAATCGGAGGCTCGGATAAAGACCTCATCCACCGCGCCGTCCGGACGGCTCTTTTCGGCGATGATTTCAGGGCTCGCTATGGGGAGTCGTACGACGCCTATATGAAAGCCGCAGGCCTGATGTCCACGGATGATCTTGTCGCTGCGGCGGAAGCGAAGTTGAGGGACTGTGCGCAACAGGATCAACGGCCGGAAGCACCACAGCTTGTTGATGATGTCGTCCGTGGAAAACTGTCCAACATTGCGGCAGGCACAAGTTTCGATTTCACGGGAATAGAAGTCAACGCAAAGGCGAGACCAGGTTTTGAATTGGCTGTCCGCGCGATTGAGGATGGGAAAGAGAAGCTTGCTTCAAAAGATTTGTCCAAGTTCATTCAGGCAGTTACCGAATGTGCCGCTAGCTGTGAGAAGATGAACCCATCCGTGAACGGACATGGGAAAGGGGTAAGGCTTTTTGATCTTCGGCCAGATGTCAAGGATTTCGCCCAAGCGCTGACCGATGTCAAAAACGTGATTTCCTCTCAGATGCTTGCAGATCTCGCATTCCTAGCATGGCCGGTGTTCAAGCGCCTTAAGGAAGAAGTGGCCGCACTGACATTCGACGATCTTGTGAATCGGGCGCACGATGTCATCGTTGCAGAGTCTAAATCGGGTGAGAAAAGCGAGTTGCTCAAGTCCATCCGCCGCAAATACCGGATTGCGCTGGTGGACGAATTCCAGGACACCGACAGCAAACAGTGGAAGATATTCAAGAGCATCTTCTCTCATAATGTCAACACGATCGACGACGGACCCAATCCGAAACATGGAGCGCTACTGGTCGTCGGCGACCCCAAGCAGGCGATCTATTCCTTTAGGGGGGCGGATGTCCGTGCCTATCTTGACGCGAAGAATGAGATTACCGGTGGAGATGATGACAAAGCCATGAGGCTTAAAACGACTTTCCGTTCCTCGCCAAAACTCGTTGATGCGTTCAATAAAATCTTCGGTGAGAAGGTCGGAGCCGATCCTTCCTGGTTCGACGGCATGAAGGAAGGAAACGGAAGCATCACCTATGAAGCTGTCAATCCGCCGCCACCTGGAACCAAGAAATTCGATGGAATCGATTACCATTCAGAGTTCGGCGAGCCGGTGGAGTTGCTGGAGTCAATTCCAGATGATAAACCACCGAAGACTCCGTCGTCCACCAAATCGGGATATGGAAATAAAACCCGCTGCCTGCCCGAGTTTCTGCGCAACGCGGCGCGGGAGATCAAGCGACTCGTGTCACTGGAGTATGCCTATACGACCGTGGACAAGGACACGAGGAAAAAAGAACCGCACACGTTCTCCTATCGCGACATGTGCATTCTTGTGCGCGGGCATGCCGATGCGGACAAGGCGCGGGAGATCCTTGCCGCCGCGAATATTCCTTTTTCAATCTACAAGGAGCAGGGAATCTATGCCTCTGCCGAGGCCGAGGCGTTGCTGGCGCTCTTCGACTTCCTTTCCATGCCCAGTCGGCGCGGACGTCTTGAGGCACTTTTGCTGACGCCACTTTTCGGATACAGTCCTGATCAGCTTGAGGCCCGTCGCAAGCAGGAGGACCGCGAATTTTCCAGACAGCTGGACATTTGGCAGGAGCTCGTCTCCAAAAAGGAGTGGAGCAAGCTCTTCGAGAGCGTGATGAACGATACCTTGCTCGCGCATCCGAGCAAGGACAATTCCGACTTCGACCGCAGCTGGGCGGCGACGCGGCAGATTCTCGACAAGCTGCTGGAATGTGTTGGACGCAAGGCGCAGACAATAGACGAGTTTGCGGACGTTCTTCGCTCCTGGCGTCAGGACGACAAGCGCGCGGGCGAGGACGGGGCACTGCGGCGCAAGGAGTCCGAGGCCGACCGCGTACAGATCATGACAATGCACGTGTCAAAAGGGCTTGAGTATCCCGTCGTGTTCATCGCGTGGGGATTTGGAGAGCTTGCATATCAGGCAAAGGACGAGGAGAAGGAAAAGGCCATTCGCGAGGAGAAACGACTTCTCTACGTGGCGTTGACCCGCGCGGAGCATAAACTGTACCTCCCTTGGTCGCAATGGGCGCAGCATCGGAGAATAACAGGTACGGACAAGAAGACAAAAGAAAAAATTGAAGTATGTGAAACCGGCATCGGCAGCGTTGGTTCGGCGTTGCTGATCCAGGAGAGCAATCCTAATTCCGGCTTCCTCGCCCGAGGCATTCGCGCGTTTTTCAAAAGCGATGATGCGGCGAAGGAGGCGGTGATCAGGGTTTCTGAGCGTGCCAAGACTGCGGAATCCGCAATCAAGGACAAGGCCAATGCCGAGACGGAAGAAGAGACTAAGGTTGAGGGAACCGATAACGGCGCGGCGGTCGGAATCAATGTTTACGAACTGGATGCCAAGGCGCTTACGCGTCAGAAGATCGATAACGATTCGTATTCGTCCGTCCATCGGAAGGCGAAGCAGTCGGCGGAACCTGAAGGTGACTCCAGAAACGACGAAAACAATGACGATGTTGCATCGCTGAAGAAAGAAAAGACGCTCCTGCCGCGCAACAACATCTCGGGCGACGTGTTCCACGAGATCATGGAGACGCTGTGCAACAACGACGATTCCGACGGCAAGACACCGGGATTCTGTACGGTAGGCGGCTTGGATCCTGATGCCTTGGCGCAGAACAAAGATTTGCTGGATCTGATTCGTAAGACCATGCGCAAGCACCAGGTTGAGTCCCAGAAGGACGAGAATGGCGACACCACCGAACGCGTGCTGGCCCGCATGGCGTGGCGTGCGTTGAATGTCCCAATTGTCATAGGCGGCAGACCAATCGTACTTAGGGAAATTGGCACGTCCAATCGTCGCGCTGAGCTGGAGTTCGTGGTGAATCGCGCAAAGGTGTTGGGCGATGACGGTGTGACGGACGACGGCGCGGCC
>CADCOC010000178.1 GCA_902802945.1 uncultured bacterium
CGTTCCGCCAGGCGTGCCGGAGGGACATTCGCTCATCCGCACGAGTTTTATGGCGACTCACACGAATGCGCTTGTCGAAGAAGCTGCCGACGTAATAGCAGAGGCGCTCAAATGCTGAAGTTTCTCTACTACTATCTACGCTCAATGCGGCTCTACTACGGCTTCGTCACCGCGACAACCGTGCTGGCGGGTCTCTATTACTGGCATTGGTTCGGATTTCGCGCGGATTCGGCATGGCGGCCCGTAGGGTGGACGCTACGCGCTACGGCGCTGATTGCGATGGGATTCTTCGCCTGGGGCTTCAACCAGATATTCAGCGACTGGTGTGACAGGAACGAGGACGCGATCAACGCACCGCACCGCCCGATGGTGACAGGCGAACTGAAGCCGCTTCCGGCGTTTGCGGTTTCTGTAGCAGGGCTCGCCGCCATTGCGGTTGTTGGGTGTTTGATGTCGCCTTGGACGCTTGCATTCCTCGCGCTTGGCGGGGCGCTGAATATCGCATACTCGCTCCTGAAACGTGTGCCAGTATTGAATTGCCTTGTTTACGCCTGCGCCATTTCGTGCTGTGCACTGTTCGCGATTGCCGGTATGGCGAAACACTGCCCGACGCTGGACGAGTTCGGATTTGTCGCGGCTTGGATCATGCCCGTCCATTTTCTCATGTGCCACAACAGTTATTACAAGGATGTGAAAGGTGACCGCGCGGCGGGTGTGCGGACGCTCCAGACGCTCTGCCCGTCAGTGGCGTTGGTGCTTTCTGATTCCATGGTTTTTCTAGCTGTTGTACTGTCGGGGTTTACTGCCATTCTGAACGTGCGTTTTCTTGTGTTTGCCGTGCTTGTTGCCGTGTTGGCGGTAGCATTCCATCTTGCCGTTTCGCGTTCACGCTTTCACCGCGCGACGTGTTTGAACTGCCAGCTCTGCGTTCTCTTGCTACATTTCTATTTCTTCAAAGCGTCATGGCCGTATGCCATCGTCTCGCTTATTGCCATCCAGCTTCTCTTCCTCTGGTACAACGATGAAAAGGAATGAGAACATAACGGGCTTTCGGAAGTTTCTCTTCTACGTGCGCATGTCGCTTGCGTGCGCGTGGCGGTACTGGCGTCATCCCGCCGCGCTCATGAAGGCGTCGCAGCTGACGCGCATCTTCTTCAAGCATAAGCTGAAGCGCCTCGCCAGTGGCGAATACAAGCTCGACTTCTATTTGCCGCGTTATCCGTCGCAGGCGTTCTTCACTGCGCTAGAGGATAAAGTCATCTGCCGTCCGTCGCGCCCCGTCAGCGTCGTTCTCTCGATTTCAAAGGCATGTGCGTATAAATGCCCCCACTGCTACCAGCGCAAGGACGATCCACACGAACTGCCACTTCCCGTGCTCATTGAGAACGTCCGCAAGATGCGCGACTTCGGCATTGTCGCATGGGCTGTGGAAGGCGGCGAACCGCTTCTCCGCTTTGAACGCCTTGAGGCGGTTCTCGCGGAAATCGCGGGGCTGGAGGTGTGGGTAAACTCGACGGGACACGGCGCGACGCCGGAGAAGATCCGCCACCTCGCGGAATTGAAGGTGACGGGCGTGATGTCGTCCATTCACTCCGTGGACGAGAAAGCGCACGATGCATTCACGGGCGTTGTGGGATCGTGGTGCCGCGCGCTCGATTTCCTGCACGACTGCCGAGAGGCGGGAATGCTCGTCGGATTCAATACTGTGCTTTCCGACCACGAAGTTGTTGACGGCGGAATCGACCGTATCATGGCGCTTGCCGCGGAAAACAACTGCGACTACATCCAGCTCATCCATCCGAAGGCGTGCGGCGCATGGATGGGCAAGGTGTTCGACAAGTCGCTGCATGCGGAAGCCGTCCGCATCGCGTGCGAGGCGCAGCGGCACTACAATTCGGCCAAGTCGCGCATTCCAACGATTCTCACGGCGCAGGTCTACGAGGAATCCGCGGAGATGCTTGGATGCTGCTGCGGCGGAATCGACCGCTTCTACGTGGGCGCGAACGGAGACGTCCAGCCCTGCGAGTTCGTCAACATCTCTTTCGGGAATCTCGCCGAGGTGTCGTTCGAAACGGCGTATGCGCGTATGCGCAAGGCGTTCGTTGTGCCGTGCGAGGAATGGACGTGCGAACGACGCGCCGCCGAGATCGCGGCGAAAGCCGGTGAAAAGTTGCCGCTGCCATGGGAGGAGACGGAGAAACTTGTCTCGGAATGGAAGGGCGGCACGCCGACGAAGGTTTACGACAAAATGGGAATCTACAGATGAAACAATTCCTCGTTTTGGTCAATCCGCTTTCGCACGGTGGACGCTCCGGCCGCATTTTGCCGCGCCTTCGCACGCTTCTGCCCGAAGGCGATTTTGTTGTGTTGGAGAATATCGACGAGGCGTCGCGTCTTGCGCGAGAGGCGTCGGATTATGAGGCGGTGGTCGCATGCGGAGGCGACGGAACGGTCAACGCCGTGGCGCGAGGCGTTTTGGCGAATAGAAATACTTCTCTCAAATTCGGCGTTCTCTACACGGGGACGAGTCCCGATTTCTGCCTCGTACATGGCATCCCGACGGATGCGGAACAGGCAATCGCCGTCTTGCGCGGTGGCGCGGTCCGAGAGATTCCCGTACTCACCGCGAACGGCGAACCGTTCTTCTGCTCTATGAACTTAGGAATGGGCGCGGCTGTTGCCGCTTCCGCCAACAGGCTGCGTCCGAGGCTCGGTGATTTCTTTGGAACGCTTTGGTCAGTTCTGCGGGAAGTAATGCGCGGACGCAGATACGACATCAAGGTCAATGGCGAGGAAATCCGCAGTGTCGCCCATGCGCTCATCACGCGGATGTCGCGGATCGCCGGCGGGCTCAAGGTTGCGCTCCCTCCGCTGGACGACGACGAGTATACGCTTTGGTTTGCGAAGGATGTGTCGCGTTTCGGATGCTTGCGGATTGTCTGGAATCTGTATCGTGGCAAGCCATGCGGAGAAATCCGCATCCTGCGCGGTAAGACGATCATTTCGTCCGCCTCTCCGCTTGCAGTCGAGTACGACGGCGACCCTCACGGCACGCTGCCGGTGTCGGTCGATTTGTTCCCAACCCGTCTGCGCCTTGTGGTGCCCCAGAATGAAGGAGAATGCAGATGCAAGAACAGAAGCTGATAGAGGTCTTTTCCCGCATTCACGGCACACGGCCTTTCGGGGCGGATGCGGAGGTTGTGCCTTTTGATGGCACGAATCTGCTCGTCTCGACGGATTCCTTTTCTGAACGCGAGGATTTCCTCTCCGGCCTTGAGCCGGAAGCCATGGGAAGGGTGATGGCGTATGGTGCGATTGCGGATATTCTCGCCTGCGGGGCGAAGCCGGATTTTCTCGTTCAGGCGTGGAACATAGACGACTCACACGACGAAAGGTTTTATGAGCGCGTTGCGCAGGGCGTCCAGCAGGTTGTGTCGCACTACGGCGCAAAAGTCGTTGGCGGCGATATCGGCTCGGCGAAGGAATGGTGCTGGACGGCGACGGTGTTTGCGTCCAGTAAAACGCCCGTTCGCCGTATCGCGTCGCGGCGCGTAGATTTCGATTTGTATGCGACGGGTCCGTTTGGTACGGCAAATGTCGCGACGTTTCTTGGGCGTTCAGTTCCGGAACCTGCGCTTCGCGATCCCGTTCCCGGAAATGCGCTTTTCGCCACCGATACGAGCGGCGGCCTTTTCGACGCGTTGGAGAACTTCCGACGCGTCAATCCTGGTGTATGGCTTGAACTGGATGCGGAGCGCGCCGTTTCGCCGGAAATTGCGCGGAGTCTCCCGCCCGGCGTGGAGAGGGGCTGGGCGCTTGTCGGTGGAGTTGGCGAATACGAACTTGTGTTCGCCGTTCCCGCCGGGACGTTGGTCACCGATGCCGTGAAGATCGGTCGCGGCGGATTCGCCGCGCAGGGCGCATGCGATTTCCGCATCATGTACGGCGGAAAGATTGGCCGCATGTCCACACCGCCGCCGGACTATCGTGCAATCCCGCGCGAAAATTGGCTTGCGGAAACGGCATCATACTGGACTTCGCTTTGGCGGTAGATTATGGAAACGATTCTTGTTACAGGTGCCGGCGGCTATATCGGCTCGAACGCGGCGGAATACTTCGTGAACGCGGGGTATCGCGTCATAGGTACGGTGCGCAACCATGTCGCGGAGCGCTTGACGCGTCTTGGGATTAAGACGATAAAGATCGACCTCGCGGATGCGGCGGATTTGCCGCGGTTGTTCGAGGAAAAGATTGACTACGTCGTCCATATCGCGGCACGGGCGAGCGACGTTGGACGCGATGAATGGTTTCGAGCGGCCAACTACGATGCCGTGAAGGGGCTCGCGTCCGTTGCGATGGAACACGGCGTGAAGCGGTTTGTTTATCTTTCCACTGCGGATGTTTACGGGCTTCACGATTTCAACGGTGAGAGCGAGGAAGAGCTTGCCTTTGACGAAACAGTGAAGAATCCATATCCAAAGTACAAGATTCTTTCCGAGAAGTGGCTCGCGGCAAATCTGCCGCGCGAGCGCTTTACCTGCGTGAGGCCGTGCGTTGTCTACGGACGCGGCGACACGTCCATCACGCCGCGAACGGTTGCGTACCTGAAGAACTCGCCGCTCGTATTCCATTTTGGAAAGTGGCGCGGACGGAACCGCTGGCCGCTCGCACATGTGGAGAACGTCTGCCGGACGCTTCACGCCGCGATGGTGCTGACGGAGGCGGGCGGGGAAGGCGTGACTGTGCTGGATTCGCGGCGCGTCACCGTGAGCGAATACTATCATGAACTCGCGGCGGAGTTCCTGCCGGGGAAACGCCTGCGCGAGATGACGCTGCCGATGGCGCTGATACGTCCAATCGCCGCGCTTTCGACGGCACTCTCCAGAAGCAAGCCGTTGTTCGATCCGACGCTGTACGCACTCGATACGATTTCGTATGCTCGCGTGGTTTGCGAAAGCGGGGCTGGAGGAGTTTCACCATGATACATATCGATAAATCCAAATGTACGGCCTGTGGCGCCTGCGTGCGAGATTGCGTCGTCCACGTGCTGACGAAGGGTGAGGAAGGATTCCCTGTGTTCCGTAAGGAAGACGAGCCTTTCTGTCTGAATTGCCAGCATTGCCTCGCGGTGTGCGCGCGTGGCGCCGTCACGTGCAACGACGTCGGTTTCGCCGACACGCTGGATGTCGAGCCGCTTCCAGACGGACGTGCCGAGGCGGCGCTTGTCCGTCAGCGTCGGAGCATCCGTCACTGGCGGGATGAGCCGATTCCGGATGACGTCTGGACGCGGCTGATCGATGTCCTTGCCTGGATGCCGACAGGATGCAATGACCATCGGCTCCATTTCACGATTGTGCGCGACCGAGAGAAGATGGATTGGTACCGTCGGGAGGTACTGAGGACATTGCAGGCGATCATCCGCACGCGCCTACCGAAGTTTTTCTTCCCGAAATTTCGCCGTTACATGGACGAAGTCATGCGGGGCGACGACGTCGTGTTTCGCAACGCGCCGTGCATGGTCGTGGCATCGACGCCCAAAAACGCGCCGTGTCGTGAGGCGGATCCATGGATCGCCCTCAGCTACTTCGACCTATTGGCGCAGGCGAACGGCCTCGGCACGTGCTGGAGCGGCTTCGCCGTTCGTGCCTTCAAGTGGATGCGCAGGATCCGTCGTGCGCTCAACCTGCCGCGCGGATACGAAGTCGGAGCGGTTCTCCTCTTCGGCATTCCCGACGTCGCCTACGCGCGCGTTCCGCATCCGCGTCCCATGTCGGTGGACGTACAGTAGGCAGTGGGCATTTACCACGCTCGATACGCCGCTTCACGTCGCCCCCATAATTGTGCTGATTTTCCCGTCCCGGTCCGTCGGAGTTTTGATATACTAGTTGCGCTTCTCCGAAGTGGAGTCGGCCTAAGAAGCCGTGCAGGAGAGCCATCGGAAATGATGCTGATTTTACACGCGGGCACTTTACGCTGGAGCTCCGGTGATGAAGGCGTGAATCCGCGATGGCCGTAGGGCAGCCGAGGCAGGGGCAATTCAACCAGCGGGGAGGATCCGCGAGGGGTTACTGCTGATCGCAACAGGATCATACCTGGAGGTTGTACCATGCAAAATCAGCAGTTCATATCAGAAGAAGAACGCGCCGCGTACGCGAAGATCGAAGCGCCGATGCTGCGTTTGATCGCGCGCATCGGCGATTTCCAGCATTCGTTTGACGGGTGGGATCCCGTCTGGACGGTGCTTTTCCAAGACCGACGGAAAAGATGGAACTCCCTACACGTTTCATATTACAACGGCAATTACTTCATCTCGTGCCACGTTCTTGATATGTGGCGCCAGTATTGGCAGTGGAAGGTTCGCCTAGGTGAATTCTGCAAGCCTGATGAGAATGCGATCTGCCTTCACAACGACTGGCCGGAAGCGGCAACGATTGAGGATGCCCTTGCGTGGCTTGATGAGGTCGAGCGGGATTGGGTTGGTATGTATCGCCGGCTGGAATGCGACTGGCCAAAGCGTTTCCGCGAAGGACGGATCGCCCGCATGTTCGTGGAGCGGTACGTGCCGCAGTTCCCAAAACAGCGTGAACATGCGGGCGACGAGGTGGTCAAGTATTTCTGCGAACTGGTGGAGAGCCACTATTATGCCAACGAGGATGATGAGCGATTCTTCGTGGATAAAATGACGGCGGGCGAGTATCTTGAGCTATGCCGGATCGGCCTTTCCGCGCTCGATGATAAAAAAGACGCGCGGCATCCGCTTTCCGGCGCGGAATACTATTCAAGAAACTCGTATAACGGATCCATGGGCACGATTTTGAAGATGCCGCGCAATTCACCGGAAGAGTTCAGAAAGTGGATCAAGGAAGAGGATCCGTACGGGTGGCACGACGGCGGTCACCAGTTCTGGATTGGCCCCGGGCGTATCCACCTCTATGCTTCATTGGATGACGATCGAAGGGCAAAGAAGGAGCGATACAAGCTCTCGTTTACGGCCTGCTTCGCATCGACGGCCTTCAATCTCGTGAAGATGGCGGTGGCGTTTCACAAAGCCGGAAAGCACGTGTATCTGCACGGGGCCAAGGCGTTGCGCGATGTGATGCTCGCCTGCGATGAGCTTGAGATCGTTCCAGAGGGAAGCGATACGCGGTATAGTGGCGGTGGAAAGCATTTTGAAAAGATAGAATTGAATGAATTGGGCAGCCGGTTCGTGAACGTGAGGGATTTTGTGAAGTGGAATCCTTTGCCGATTCTCCGCCCGCGCGTGCTGGGGTATCGGCGGTTGGATGTGATGGACAACGACCGGGGCTCCGCCCCGAACCCCGTGATGCCGAGTAGAGGTACGGCAGTTTCATCGCCGAACTCCGCAGTGCCGAATGGAGATACGGCAGTTTCATCGCCGCATTCCGCAATGCCGAGCGGGGGTGCGGGGGCGGCAGCCCCCGGTCGTTGTTCAGGAAAGGCCCGCCCATGAAGCTGCAATTCGATAAGAGCGGGCGGCGCTTCTTCTTTCTCACCTTCTGCGTGAGGGGGCGGCGGGCGATCCTTTCGCGGATCGTGAAGGAAAACGGCAAGGATGGCAGACCTTGCACGGGCGTAGAGCTGTTGCCAGCCGGCGAGGCAATGGCGGCGTTGTGGCGCGGCATTCACGCACGGTGGCCATTTCTCACCGCGAGCAACTACATCATCATGCCCGATCACCTGCACCTGCTTTTGATCGTCGATTATCATCAGGCGCGGGGTTTTGATATCCTTGATTGGTTCCAGCATTTTCGGCGCGAGGGGGAGGATACCGTGGCGCCGTTTCTCGGCGTCGCCCCGGCGTTCGTATGGGAGGATCATTTCTGGCTCTTGCTCGTCAATGCCGGGAGGATGCTCGCCGCCGTACGCACGTACATCAAGATGAATCCTGCGCGCAAGGTGTGGAAGGATGGCCATCCCGATCGCTTCGTGCGCCACCGCGGCGTGCGGCACGCGGTTCTTGATCCGGCTCTATCCTGGACGGCGATCGGCGACCTGACGATCCTCGCCTCGCCGTTCATGTTTCCCGTTCGCCTGACGCGCCGGATGACCGTGGCACAGCATTTGCCGGAGATCGAAAAGATGGTGGAACAGGCGCGTCGCGGCATGGTGCCCGTCTGCGGATACCTTTCGCCGGGCGAAAAGGAACTGGAGCGGCGCTTGCGCGCGGAGCCGTATGCACGGTGGATCAAAACGGTGGCGCATGGCCTGCCGCCGCGCTTTGATCCGACCGTGGCAGATTCGCGCTATCTGGCGGAAGGGCGCCAGCTTTTCCTCAGTTCGTTTCCTGTCGATGTGCCGGTGTTTCCGGTCAATTACGATAACTGCCACCTCATGAACGCCCGCAACGAGGCGTTGTGCCAACGGGCGAAGGGGGAATATGAGCAACCGAGCCCAAGCGCTCTCCTGCCTGGGGGTGCGGGGGCGCAGTCCTCGGTTGTTGTCCGAGAAAGGGAAACGGCATGAACCTCACCGATGAACAGCAGAAAGTGGTGGCGATTTCCGCCGGGCGGCACCTCGTGCTGGCGCCGCCTGGATCCGGAAAGACCGAGATGCTCTCGCAGCGCATCGTGCGCGCGGTTGAATCCGGCATCGACCCCGCGCGCATGCTCTGCGCGACGTTCACCAACCGCGCCGCATTTGAAATGCGCGCGCGCGTGGAGGCGCAGTGCCAAGAAGCGGCAATGCCGGAAGTGGGAAACCTCCATCATTTCTGCTTCCGTTTCCTTTGCTCGGTGAAGCGCCTTTCGCCCACGCGGCACATACTGGATGAATGCGAACAGCTCTCATTCGTGAAAGAGGTCGTCGACGTGCTGCGGGCAGAATTGAAGGCGGGCGCGCCAGCAGGCAAGGGCGTGCATGGCGTCACCGTCCTACGTTCAATCAGGGGCGTCGTGACGGATGCGGCAGGGGAAATCCACGCGATGCGCGTTGACCACTTGCACGAGCTGGTAGAGGAATATTTTGCAACATACGCGGAGAAGGATCGGTCGCCGTATGCCGCCCTCCTTACCGCCGTGCAGATTGCGCATCAGCGGCGGATCGGCATCCCCCGGCATTACCTTCGGGCGATGCCGCCCGAACTGTTTGAACTTGATCGAAATGGCGTGGTTCGTGCGTTGTCCGGTGCCTACGTCAGCCTCAAGCGCAAGTTTTACAGCGTGGATTTCGACGACCTCATCAACGAAGCCTACCTCTACCTGGAACATTCGCCGCTCGCAGACGAGCGGCGCTACAGCTGGGTGCTGATCGACGAGGTGCAGGACCTGAATCCGCTGCAGTGGCAGATCGTGCGGGGGTTGACGGCGTCACAGGCGGTGAGCGTGTATTTCGGCGATGCCGAGCAGGCGATCTTTTCCTTTCTTGGCGCCTCCGAGGAAAACTTCGCCGAGAACGTGCGCTCGTGCGAACGCCATCTCTTCAAGACGAATTTCCGCGCGACGCCTCTGCTGCTGGAAATCCTGATGCGCTATTCCCTTGACGCCCTGCGATCCGAATGGGCGTTTCTTCCACAGCCGGCCGATGTACACCGTGCGAACGGCGCGGTGTTCGCCACGGGGGCGACAACCGAGGAGGGCGTGTTGCAGTGCGTGCGGAGGCTGTTGGATTCGGGAACGGCGTCGAACGTGGCGATTCTCGTCCGCCGCAATCTTGATGCCGATCTGCTCGAGATGTGCGTGCGCGAACTGGGCTATCGCTATACGAAGGTTTCTGGCGTCGATCTCTTTGCGCTTGCGGCGATGCGTGATTTTATCGCGTATGTTTCCGTGCTGGTGGGGAAAGCTTCGCGCACGGACTGGGCGCGGTTGATGCGTCGATTTGCGTCTGGCGTCTTTTCCGCCAAGGCGGCGCGGTATCTGGTGCGCGAGATGTTTGCAGCCGGGTTTGATCCGATGGGGCTGTGGGAGAAAGGAAACCGCATCCCCTCATTCCCCTACCCGGGGAACCGTCGGCGGATGTGGGCATGGCGCCACCGCAAGGCATTGCAATCCCTTCGTGAAACATTGCGGGATGTGGTGCAGGACGGGACGGCGGCTCTCGCGCACGCGGAATCAATTCGCGCTCTCTTCAAGTTGTTTTCTGATGTGGCATTTGGGAAACCCAGACGATACTCCCTGCGTGAATTGTGGCCGGAGTTGGGTGGCGTACGCGACGATGCGGATCCAGAGTCGTTTGAGGAGGCGGAAGGGCATTCGCGGGAACGGATCGAAAAGTTTCTGCGATATGTGGATTCCATCTGCCAAGACGGGAAACAGGTGTTGGGAGAGTTTCTTTCCGCTGAATGGGATCGGTTGAGGAGATTGAAGGAGGCCGATTTGCTTGTCGGCGACGAGAAAATCGTACTCTCGACAATTCACAAGGCGAAGGGACGTCAATTCGACGCGATCGTGATTCCTGATGTCACGGATGTTCTGAAAGGCGTGGGGGATTCGCAGGGAGAGTCCGATCGGTTGCTGTACGTGGCCATGAGCCGTGCGAAACGGCACTTGATGCTGTTTGGGTGCCCCGATACGCCCGTCTTCCGCCGTCTGAAGCCTTGCTTCGCCCCAGAATACGCCGGCTACTATCTGCAAAAAGCCAGCGGGCAGGATTTATCCGGAGATTGGCTCTTCGTATGGGAACAACTGGCCTTTCTCAACTCGGAGGCGAAGTATCAAGAGGAGTTGGTGACGGCAGCACTTGGCTCGGCAAATGGTCCGCTCGTGCGAATGGCCTTGAAGGTGATGCGGTATCATCCGGATCGGGAGGCGTTGCGGCAATGCTATCTGGAAATGGCACGGGGACCGTCCATCCCATGCGACTGCCTTGAAACGCTTGTGAACTGTCTTTCCGCATGCTTTGAATGCGACCGGGAGGTCATGCAGGCGGTTCGGGCGTTGGCAAGACGCGTGATGCGGAACGGGGTGTGGGGCGCAGCTTTGCGCTATTGCCAGTCAGCGGCGAAGGAATCGTCTCTCAAGGCCGAGGCGATGGCGTGTCTCGCCGACGGGCTCTATTGCCGCTCGCCCGAGTTGCGAATCAGGACGGCCCAGGCGCTCTTTGATTTGGGGGATGTCCGGTGGTTTGATGCCGTCAAGGGAACCGCAGCCGATTTAGAGCGTCTGGGAAAGATTGATGCGCCAACCCATGAGGAAACGATACGCGCCCTGATTGCCGCTACGGATTCATGCGGGGCGAGTAACTATGCCAAGAAGTTGCGCAACGTGATCTTCGTGCGTGCACTACGAATGCGGGGGGCGCTTGACTTTGAGCGTATGGCATGATACTATAGTGCCCATGAAAACTCAGATGACGCAGATTGGCATTGGCATCGCGGCGCTCTCGGCGCTTGCGGTGGAAGGCAAGGATTTCAACCGCGCCGAGCTGAACGCGATGCTCGACAGGGACGTGCTACAGTGCGGCGGTGCCGCAGCCAGAACGCTTTGAGTACGTCTGCAAGAATTGCGGCATGCACACCGTCTATCCAAGGAACAACCGTCGGATGGCAAATACGCTCTCGAGGTATCGCGACGACGCGGCGAGTCTCCGCGCGCTCGGTCTCGACATCGCGCTTGACGAGTCGGTGCTGTGCCAGAAGTGCAACCCGTTCACGCAGGAGTGCTGGATCAACGCAAAGTACATTTCGGAAACCGGCGAACTTCTGGGGGACAACGTGAACATCAGATCGGCGCCGAGGTCCGATTCACAGGTGCGGCGTACAATCAGCAGATATGAGCTCTTGGATTATGAACTCTTGAATCGGATTATTTTCAAGAATCCGAGCGGTGACGTTGAAAGTGCAAATGCGCGTTTGAGGCGTCTGCCGGCGCGACCGGGCGATCCTGCGGATTGGGTGAGGATTGATCCTATCATCTGCGGCATTGACCGCATCAGCAAATTGGCGTGGGTGATCAACGGCAAGCGCACAGTTGTCGATAGCTACGACGCACGGATTCTGAGGGCGTTTCTGACGGGTGAAAAGACGTGGAGGGGGGATATGGGCGACCAGCACACGTTGAAGGAATCGTTGCCCCGTCTGCACCGCGACCGTGAAATGACGACCATCCTCCCATCCGTCGCCGTCCTTGAACTGACCTACCGCTGTAACCATGCGTGTAGGTTCTGTTCGTGTCCGTGGTTTGCGGGGATGTTGAAGCCGGAGGCTGAGATGGAGCCCGGCGAATGGAAGCGGCTCATCGAAGCATATTCGGCGGCGGGCGTTTCGCAATTTTCGTTCACGGGGGGCGAGGCACTCCTGAAGGAGGAATGCCTTGAGCTGATGGACTTCGCATCGAAGCGGGCGAAGGTCGGGCTGCTTTCGAACGGACGTGTCATGACGGAGGACGTGTTGCGGTTCTGCTCCGAACGCGGCATCCACGTTCTCATGAGCATGCCGGGGTTGCGGTCGTTCGCGGCGAACACCGACAGCGACACGTCCGTCGAGCATATCCTCTCCATGTTCGGCAGGGCGCACGAACTCGGCTGTGCGACAACGGTCGGCGTCTCCGTCACGAAGCTCAACTTGCCGGAACTGTACGAGACGATTTCGGCGGCGCTCGTGGCGGGCGCAGACTCGCTTCTCTTGAACCGCTTTCTTCCCGGCGGACGCGGCCTTTCGCATCCCGAGCTGATGTTGACGGCGGACGATGTGCGCCACGCCGCCGATGTCGCGGAGGAGGTGCTTTCGCGGGCGAAGCGGCGCGGACATTTCGGCACGGAACTTCCGTCGTGCATGATCGACGCGGAGAAATACGAATACCTCGACGTTACCACGGGATGCTCGGCGGCGACGGACTTTTTCACCGTCGGGCCGAACGGGCGCCTCCGCGTCTGCAACCATAGTCCCGTCGAACTCGTGAAGTGGGACGAGTGGAAGCGGTTACCTGAATGCGAGGAGTGGATGCACTACGTGCGGCACGACTATCTGCCGAAGATGTGCGTCGG
>CADCOC010000179.1 GCA_902802945.1 uncultured bacterium
CCAGGATGCCGGCGGCGCCGGACGCCTTCGCGCCGCCCGTGCCGCGGTTCGTGATCCCGCCGCCCTGCGCGTAGTTGAGGTTCACGTCGGGCTTGACGTCCAGCGTGGGCGTCGCCGTCTGCGTCTCGGTGGATCCGCTCGAGTCGGCGGCCGCGAGCGCGCCGTCCCCGAACGTGAACGTCACGGTGTTGCTGCGCGCGGAGTCCCCCAGCGAGAACTCGATGCGGTACTGCGCCGTCGTGGCCCGGCTCGCGGGCGTGGCGGTCGAGCAGCCGCAGAGCGCGGCGATCGAGAACGCCACGATGGCGACGCACAAAGCGCCGTTGAAGATGTTGCGCTTCATTTCCTCACCTTGCCTTTCAGCTTTTCCTTTACGGCCTTGGCCTTGGCCTTGACCTTTTCCTTGACTGTTTTCTTCGCCATGACCGCCTCACGCGAAGATCTTGTCGATGAACGTCTCGACCGCCTTGTCGGACACGTACTTGTCCACAATGGAGTCGCACGTGGCGTTGACCTGTTCCAGCTCGTCCGGATCGATGCGCCCGTTGTCGGCGTAGCCGGTCAGGTATGCGCCCACCACGTCCGAGACGTCGTTCGCGACGGACAGGACCTTCGTCTTGGCCTCGTCAACCTCGACCTTGGCGAGGCTTTCGTTCGCGGCGTGGATTGCCGCCTTGAGCGTGTCCTTGGACACGTAGTGTTTTACGAACCACTTTATCAGCGTTTTCATCTGTCTTTTCCTTGTTTACTTGTTGTCGATAAGAGTTGCGCGGGCGGATTCACCCAAAACAGAAAGTGCCTTTAAAAGTCCGCCCGCGTTCCGGCCACCTAGCCGAAATCACCTTGCCTCCGATGGCGACAGGGCCGGGACGGCCCTCGTCACCGCGTTGAACCCGTCCTTGCCGAGCGCCCCGAACACCAGGGCGAGCACGAGAATGAGAAGTATGCCGATGACGGCGGCGACGAGCCTGTTCAGAAGCCTCTGCTGGTTGTCGCCCTGCTTCTCCGTCGCCTTTGCCAGCCCGGCGATCTGCACGGACTGCTCCGCGTCCCGCTTCGCGAGCTCGCTTATCTGCTTGGTGTTCTGCTCTGTCTGATCTTTCAGACGGGCGAAAGACTCCCTGTCGCACATGGTTAGTCATCCTCCTTCTTCAACCTGTCGATGAACGCCTGCCATATCGCCTTGGTCAATGGCGAGATTACCTTGTCGCGCTGTTCCTCCGCCCACGATACGATTGCGTTGTGGCGGGCCTCCGCACGCGCCGCCCTGTTGGACGCGCTCATGTAGTCGGCCAGCGAGACGGCGAGCCTGTTGGTGGCGTCTGTGTAGGCGTCGGCGTATTCCCGCGCGCGTTCCGCTGCCAGGTCGCGCTCCTTCTCCAGTTCGCGCCGGATGCGCCCTAGCCTGTTCGTCGCGTCCGACAGGTCCACGGCCTTGTCGTGGAGGTAGAGCAGCACGCGCTCGCAGTCCTGCGTGGAGCCTATCAAGTGGACGTAGTTGGTCATGCAGTCGAAGCGGTGCAACTGGTAGCGCATGGCGCGCCAGTCCTGCGCGGTCACGCGGATGGTGCCGTTCGGATGCCGCGCGAGCAGGTCGTCCATCTGCTCGTTGGTGAGGCCGTGTCGGTACACCATGCAGGGGAGTATGCCTTTGGCAAGGACGGTGGACGAAAACGCCACCGCGAATATGAAATTAGTCCACTTCATTTCGATTCTCCTTTCTTCTTCTTGTCCTTCTGCTCGCCCGACTACACCATGCATGGGAGTATGCCCTTGGCAAGCAGGGTGGACGAAAACGCCACCGCGAATATGAAATTAGTCCACTTCATTTCGATTCTCCTTTCTTCTTCTTGTCCTCTTGTTTCTTCTTCTTTTCCTCTTGCTCGCCCGTCATGTACAAGATCGCAGTAGTCATGACACCCACTCCGAAGCCAATAGTCAAGCCTCGCATAAAACAAGTCCACGCAAAGTCTGTCATTTCACACCCTCCTTGACCTGGTCGGTAGCCAGTTCGCGGATGGCACGCCGGCACACAGCAGACAACGTACTCCATTCATGGTCTTTGTACCCTGTGCTATCGCAGCAGTTCCAGATGCGCGATCTGAACATCCTGCCCAGAGCATCCAACAGTCCGATGAACCTTTCCTTGCTCATCGTATCGACATCATGCAGCCCCTCGGCGCACATTTTGTCTAGCATCGCCTGTTTTTCTTCGTCTGTCATTCCCATTCTCCTTTCTTAGTTCAAGTATTGTCTGCACGAACGGGACGGCAATCAGCGATATGACTAAGACGCACAATGCGCACTCTATCCAGTCGATGCTGTGGTTGCCGTTGTTTCCAGCCACCATGCGCAAGACAATCATTTGGACTCCTCCACTTTGAGCACCTTCCCGCCTGGCCCAAAAACGGCGTTGACCTGCCGAACGCGCCCAGCGCGCGATTTCATGGCCTCTCGCTTCTCCGAGAGGCGCGGGGGTAGTTTTGGCCGTGGCGGAGGCGCGTGCTGCCCAGGAGCCGTTTTTTGCGTCTTGCGCGGCCTGTCGCGCGGCACCTTCTCCGCAGCCTCGAAGTAGGTGTACCCGTCCCTGTAGAGCCACGTTATCCCCTGCGCCGTCACGACCCGGTTAGTCTCCTTCCCGTGCCACATGGCGCGCCCCTTCGCCGTCTCGTGTTCCATGCGCCACCGTTCCGCAGCGATGTCCTTCAACCGCTCTACCGTGTTCGTGATGTCTTGCCACGAGGACGGGGTGACGAGGATGTATTCCATGTCGTCCACGACGCACCTCTCGCCTTGGCGAGTAAAATACCGGGTAATAGGAGTCCCGCCCTCGTATGCCCAATCGGGGATTTCCCCCGTCGGCTCCGCGACGTATTTCTCCGGCTCGGCGTACACCGCAAACGCGACTAGCGCAACCGATAGGTATACAATCCTACTCCTCATCTTCCTCTTCCTTTCTCTTGGCGTTCGGCGGTGCGATGGCCTTGCCGTGTTCGCGTATCACGCCGTTTATCACGATGAAGCTCTGCGCGCCCTGCCTCTTCTTGGTCTCGTAGACCGGCCCAACCCATACCCCATTTGTATGCACGGGCGACGGAGGAACGTAGGTGGTGTAAACGAGGTAGTCGTAGTTGGTCGCGTTCTCCAGCGTGCCCTCCCAAACGAGCGCAGATACCACGGTCTCCCCGAGGTCTGCCCAGTCGTTAGTCGTGCCGCTCTCCCTGTAGGCGACGTACAGGGTGGACGCCGAGGGGATGCCCGTGTACGTCCACGCGACATGCACCGTGTCGTTAGACACCCACGAGCCGTTGTCCCGCAGCCCAACGTCGAACGTCATAGACTTGGAGCCGCCGTACCACACGACGCCCACGACGAGGAGAAGCCCCACGAACCAAGAGCCGATGAACGCTGTAATCTTTCGCGGCACGTCCCGCATGGCGTAGAGGAACGTGCCTATCGTGATCGCCGCAAGCACCACGACTCCGGCGATCATCACGACCGCCTGGAATATGTCCGCCCACTCCTTCATCGCGCGCTCCATTCCCACGTCACCGTGCTGCCGTTGTACTTTGCCCGGATGACGCCGTTTACGTGCGTCGCCGTGTTGGTACACTCGATGCCGCCGCCGAGGCGCGCCTTCATGTTGGTTTCCCAAACCACGTCGCCCGCAACGCTCGTCTCCGCCACGAAGAACCCGCTCGGACTTCCTCCGCAGTTGACGGTCGCGTAGTAGGAACCACCGTCCTGCAGCCACGTCACGGCGTAGGGCGCGCCGTCCGCAGCCGTGCCGTCGGGGTTGTTCAACTGCGCCCACGGCGTCGCGCTCTCCAGTTGCTGCTTCCAATAGACAACGGGCACGTCCTCGCCCGACATAATCACGTCGTACCGCAGGGTGATCGCGTTCCCCGCGCCCACGGATATGCCGTCCGTCCGGCACCCGATGGTGTACGAGTCGGACTTCACGAAGCCGAAGTAGTTTGTCCCGCCCGCGTCTTGGAAGCGGAACGTCCCCGGCTCCCCCGTGGTCTTGGCGAGCGCGCCCCTGTCCACGAGGACGCTCACCGCGCCGCTGCCAACTGCGACGCGCTGGAACTCCGTGCCGCCGCCGAAGTAGGTCTCCGGCGATGTCATGTACACGCTGTTCGGGATGACGTTCGTGGTGCCCTTGTCGGTGTGCGAGCCCCACGCCTTCGGCGAATACCGAGCGTCATACTCCGCGCGCGCGTTCTCGTTGCTCACGGCAACCTCGTGAAGTATCTCCGCCTTGCAAACCAAAAACTTGTCCACCTCGTCCCACACGTTCGTCCAATGCCCGTCTCTGTACTCCCTAATGCGGAGCCGGGGGAGCGCGCCCGTCGTGTTCCCGTAGTAGTTCGTGACCTGCAATTCAACGTTCGTCGCGCCCCAGTAGGACTCCCACGAGTTGACTATCGCCGCCGTTGTCTCAACCTTGTTCGACACGGCCTCTACTGTGTACAGTTTCGCGTATTCCGACAGGTCGGATGTGAAGGCGACATTGGCATAACCATCAGCCTCCGGCGGAATCCTGTCTAGGTCAAGCACAACCTGTAGATACTGATATTCGGGGTATGTTGATTGGAAGTAGAGCGCGCCCGGAGTCTGCGCGCCGATGAACATTCCGTAATTCTCGAAGTACGGGAACCGTATATGTCCGTTCACCACAATGTCGCCGTTCATCACCGACTGCCCGCTATTGCGGAGAAAGTCGTTTGTCGCCGCAGCCGCGCTCATGGCCGCGTTGGAAACGGCGGAGTAGTTCCCCGGCGCGGGAGCTGTCTGCGTTATCGTGTTTACAAGCGTCTGATTGGACGTGGAGTAGTCGGGCTTCACTATCTCCGAGGAGAAAGCGAGCCTGTCGCCCCTGTACAGTCTGTACGTCTTTGGCCTCGCACCCGTGACGGTGAAGGTTAGTTCCTTCGCGTCGCTTGGGCTGTCGGACATGATGGGATATATCATACCCGGCACGTTGAGCCACCACTCGTAGTCATACGTGAGTATCGCCTCGCCGGAAATCCACATGCCGGACTGGTACGGACTCATCCACGAGTTAGTGCCCTCCGGCCACACCATCACCCATCCGTTCGTGTTCACGGAGAAATCGGTCACGGAGCGTGCGTTCATCGCGGCGTTGCTCACCACCTCGTAGTTGCCCGGAGCCGGAGCCACCTTCGCGTCCACGTACGCCTGCACGTTCGTCATCATCTGAGTGTCGCCGGGGATGTCGTCGAGCGAGGCGTGCAACGGCGGGACGTCCGCCGCACCGACGAGCGGAAGCGCGCACGCCGCAAGGCACGCAAGCCCGCGAAGGAACGCCAGCACCGCGTTCAGCCTGGACTTCACCGTGCCGAGCGTGTCCTTCGACGTCAGGTCGTCCACGTTCAGCGTGGCGGGGTCGATGGTGATTGCGGCGTCGTACAGGTCGGCGGGCGAGTCCGTCACCTTGATCTTCGCCCACGGCATGAAGCGCAGCTCGCCACGCGCGTTCTCGATGGACAGCATGACCTTGGACGTGCCCAGGGGCAGGCCCGCCGTCTGCTCCGCCGTGTACCGCAGCTCCAGGCTGCCGCCGGCCACGAGGTCGGTGAACGTGTCGCGCAGCCCGCAGAAGTTCACGTGCAGCGAACATCCCGCGTACTCGTAGCCGTCCGCAAGCGATAGTTGTATCGGCTTCGCCGTCTCGCCTTTCAAGATTACTGGTATCGCCATAGTTTCCTCCATGTTTAGATTGCCTGTCAATGCACCTCGTTCGGGTTGGGCCAGTCCGCGTGGTCCGTGACGTTGTTGAGGACGCCCCATGCGCGTACGGGCGTCCACTCGACCCCGTAGCGCAGATCGCATTTCTGGTCTATCGTGAAAGTTATCTCGGACCTCGCTTCCGCCTCATTGTTCGGGATGTACCCTCCGCCGTTTACTATCTCCTGCTCCTGCTCCTCGGTGCCGTCCGGCAGCTTGATATGCGACTTCGACACCACATCCCCGTATCCGTCGCAGTACACGGCGTCGCGCCAGTCCTCCACGACGCCGATCTCGTTTGTGGTGGAGTATTCCGCCGTGTATGCGATGTTCGTGAATCCGCCCGGAGAGCCGAACGGCAGCGGCGGCCCGTATGTCTTGATCGTGTAGTCGTGGCCCGCGCCCGTCCAGTTTCCGTAGCGGTAGGACGGCTCGTAGCCCACGCACGCGGGCTGCGGCTTGCGCGGCATCGGGTAGGCATACGCGCTTAGCCTGTCGGCGTCCGCGTATGCCTCGTCGCCTGTCACAAGATAGTACAGAAAGTAATCCATCCCGGTTCCGTACTTGCCGCCCTCGCCGCTAACAAAGTACATTTGGTTCAGCTCGTCGTCGTATGTGCAAACCGTGGAGAGCCGCATAGGCCCGGCGTCCTCATCCCACGCGCCGTAGAGCCCCGGCCACGAGCTTTCGGCGGCGAGGCTTGCGCGGAGGGCTGTCTGCATGAAGTTGGAGACGGCGGAGAACTGCACGTGCGTCACGGGGTCGCCCTCTTCCACTAGCTCCCAGTCGTAGGGCGTCGGGCCGACGTCGCCGACCGTGAAA
>CADCOC010000180.1 GCA_902802945.1 uncultured bacterium
AACGAATGACATCTGGATTGCCGCAGCCACGCTGGAAGTAGGGGGCGTGCTCTTTACCCGCGACCGCCATTACCTTAGAATCCCGATGTTCGATACAATCGGGCTAGAAGACGCTTCATCGTAAACAATGGCGCTTCTGACGGTTTGTTTTGCGAACCTTGCGAAAAAACGAAAGGTACGAGAACCTGTTGGATGAATTCCTTCAGCAGCGTTGAATCCAAGGAGCCACGTGATGAAAAGCGGCTGGACCACAAAGAAACTGGGCGAGGTGTGCGAGATATTTCGCGGAGGTTCGCCAAGGCCAATAAAAAGCTTTATCACTAATGAACCAAATGGCATAAATTGGATTAAAATTGGTGATACAGATTTAGGAGGGAAATACATTTCGAGCTGTGCCGAGAAGATTAAGCCGTCAGGAGTTCAGTATTCACGCTATGTTGAACGCGGTGATTTTTTGATTTCAAATTCCATGAGTTTTGGACGCCCATATATTTTGAAGATAAACGGGTGTATTCACGATGGTTGGTTAGTCATCAAAAAATATGAAGGCACTTTTGACCAAGATTTCTTGTTCTATCTGCTACAATCACCGAGTGTTCAATTCCAGTTTAATGATTTGGCCAGAGGAAGTACGGTTAGAAACTTAAACCGTGAATTGGTAGCACGCGTGAAAGTGCATTATCCTGAGACAGTTGCCGAGCAGAAGCGGATTGTGGCGAAGATCGACGCGGCGTTTGAGAAGATCGACAGGTTGAAGGCCAACGCCGAGAAGAACCTTGCGAACGCGAAGGAGTTATTCCAATCCGCGCTTGACGAGGCCATGCGCCCGAAGAAGGGGTGGGTGGAGAAGCGGCTACCAGATATTTCTGAGAACAACGATAGTAAGCGAGTGCCGATAACAAAGAATCAGCGCGAACCAGGAAGCATACCCTATTACGGTGCATCTGGTATAGTTGATTATGTTAAGGATTATATTTTTGATGGAGAGTATTTGCTCGTATCAGAAGATGGTGCAAATCTAGAATCACGAACTTATCCAATTGCATTTTCCATCACGGGGAAGTCTTGGGTCAATAATCATGCACACATACTTGAGTTTAAAAATGGAGATGTGCAAGCGTATGTAGAACTCTATTTGAATGCTATTCCACTTAAAGATTTCATTACGGGTGCGGCTCAGCCTAAATTGACGCAAGAGAATTTAAACAAAATCCCAATCCACCTTCCTAGTGACCACGCAAAACTTTCTGAAATTGTAAGGCGGTTGAAATTGATAAAAGTCAAGCTTGAAACCCTCCAGCAGAACTACGCGCGGCAGGTTGCCGACTGCGCGGAGATGCGGCAGGCGATACTTAGAGAAGCATTTGAGGGGAGGCTATGAACGAAGCGGAATCATTCGTAATGTGTCGCGCACTGGACAATGAAGAGCTCGCGGGAGTCGCCATTGTCGGGGTCGTTCGTTCCCGTGAGCTTGTACACAAGTCGATGCTCGTCGTTTATGCGTCGGCTCCAGTAACCATTCGTATTCCGAAGCGGCTCCGGTTTGCCAATGCCGGTGTTGCCGTTGCGCTCTATGTCCTTGATGAGCAGGTTTATTCGCTTGAGGATTTTCTTGTCCTCCAGCTGCCATCCCGTGTATTCATACCAGGCGCGAGGCGAGAAAGTGAGATTCATGTGAATCGCCTTTCCTACGGCTCAATAAGTTCATGCCGCTGTCCTTCGCCGCGTTCTATCGATGCGATCGACTCGCGAAGAACGCGCTGGTTGGCCTCCGACCAGAACGGATCGGGATTCTCCGAGATAACTTCAAACGGAAGACGGCGGCGAATGACCGACTGGCGCAAAAACAGGCGGATGGCGCTGGACATGTCAAGTCCGGCGTGTGCGAACAATTCATCCGCATCCTTTCGGAGATCGGAATCAACGCGAATCTGTAGTGTTGATGTAGCCATTGCAAAATCCTTTGTAGTTCAAACGCACTATATTATATCGCATTCTCATTTGGAGTGCAAGGGGTGAAATCAAATGAACGAAGCGCAGACGAGGCTGAACCTGATCGATCCCACGATACGGGCGGCGGGCAAAATTGTGGATGTTGCTTGAGGGGAAAATTGTAAGCGCTTTACATCGTAAAGCAAATTGTGATATAATCCTATCAATTCCAAAGGAGAAAAAGTTTTATGACGCAAGTCAATTTCAGAATCGACAACGATGTGAAGCGCGAGGCGGACGAATTGTTCAACAACCTCGGGCTAAGCCTTTCTGCGGCCATCACCATTTTCATCAAGCAATCCATCGCACATCGCGGGTTGCCGTTTGCAGTTTGCGAAAGCGGATCTCAGGCAATGTATGTGCCAGTGCTTCCAAGGACGGCGGTGGGAGGGCGCAGAGCGGCGCTTCAGTCGTTGGCAGGATCTTGGAAAGATTCACGATCAACCGAGGAAATCATTGAAGACATTGAGCGCCACAGGACAAACGGAAGGAAGGTTGAGCTGTGACGGTTCTTGATACAAACATCTGCGTTCGGTTCCTTCGTGGGGAGAAGAAAGTCGTGGGGCGACTTCTCAACGCGGACGAGAACGACGATTTGCGAATTCCGGCCATGGTTGAGGGTGAATTGTTCTATGGCGTCGAGAAGTCTGAACGTCGTGATGAGAATCGCGAGAAGGTTAAATCGCTTCTGGCTTTTCTCCCTGTCTGCCACACGGATGACGAAACAATGGAGAAGTTCGGCGAACTTAAGGCGAAGGCCGAGGCCGCCGGGAAGCGCGTTGACGACGCCGACGTGCTCATTGCCGCTACCGCCTTGCGACACAATGCACTCCTTGTGACGGGGAACGCGAGGCATTTTTCACGTTTTGACGGACTCGTGATCGAAGACTGGTGATGAGACCGTTACTATGAACGAAGCGCAGACGAGGCTGAACCTGATCGATCCCGCGATTCGGGCGGCGGGATGGACGGAGGAGAACGACTGCCAGGTGCTGGTGGAGCAGACCGTCGCGCCGGGGCGCGTGGGGAAGGTGCGTGGCAAGCCGCTCCGCGCCGACTACATCCTCTGCCACCGCGGGCGGCGGCTCGTGGTGGTCGAGGCGAAGGGCGACGAGCATCAGGTGATCGAAGGATACGAGCAGGCGCTCAAGTACGGGCGCATGCTGGGCGTGCAGGTGGCGTATGCGACGAACGGACGCGAAATCCTCGAGATCGACCTCGCGACGGGCGGGGCGAATCCCGTGTCCGAATTCCCGGCACCGCAGGAGCTGTGGTCGTTCATGGGGCTCGGCGGCGGCGAGGGATGGGTCGAGGCGTTTTCCCTCGTGCCGCTCTGGTTCGACGCGGTGAAGCGCCCGCGCTACTACCAGGATCTCGCCGTCAACCGCGTGACCGATGCCATCGCGGCGCGGCAGCGGCGCATCCTCCTCACGCTCGCCACCGGCACGGGAAAGACGTTCATCGCGTTCCAGATCGCGTGGAAGCTCTTCAAGGCGAGGTGGAACCTCCAGGCGGCGGCGGACGACGGGCGTCCGGGCGCGCGGACGCCGCGCATCCTCTTCATCACCGACCGCAACATCCTCGCCAACCAGGGGCTGATCGACTTCAGCGGGTTCGACGAACACGCGCTCGTGCGCGTCACGCCCAAGGCGATCCACAAGCGCGACGACAAGGTGCCGACGAACGCGACCGTTTTCTTCACGATCTACGAAACGCTCATGCAGGGCGAGCCGGGCCGGGAGTTCTACCGGCAATACGCGCCCGACTTCTTCGACTTCATCATCATCGACGAATGCCACCGGGGCGGCGCGAAGGACGAAAGCACGTGGCGTCAGATCCTCGAATACTTCGAGCCCGCGTACCAGCTTGGCATGACCGCCACGCCCAAGCGCGACGTCAACGCCGATACGTACCGCTACTTCGGGAGGCCCGTTTACGAGTATTCGCTTCTGCAAGGGATCGAGGACGGCTTCCTCACGCCGTTCCGCGTCCAGAAGGCGACCTGCACGATCGACGACTACGAATACGACGACTGCGATACCGTCGTTTCCGGCGAAGAGGAGCTGGACAAGGAGAAGACCTACGAGGAGCGGGACTTCTACCGGGGACGCATCCGCATCCGCGAGCGCGACGAGGAGCGCGTGCGGGAACTGCTGGACAAGATCAACCCGATGGACAAGACCATCATCTTCTGCTACAACCAGCCGCACGCCATGGAGATCATGTCCATGGTCAACAAGTTCCAGAAGCTCGCGGAGAAGACGCCCGACTACTGTCGCCGCGTGACGGCGAACGACGGCGAGGAGGGGGAGCGCTTCCTGCGCGAGTTCCAGAACAACGAGAAGCAGTTCCCGGTCGTCCTCACCACGTCGCAGAAGCTCTCGACGGGCGTCGACGCGCGGAACGTGCGGAACATCGTGCTGATGAGGCCCGTCAACTCGATGGTGGAGTTCAAGCAGATCGTCGGGCGCGGAACGCGTCTCTTCGACGAGAAGTACTACTTCACCATCTACGACTTCGTGGGCGCGAGCGACAAGTTCGACGACCCGGCGTGGGACGGTCCGCCCGTGTGTCCGAAATGCGGGTGCGACCCGTGCGTGTGTACGCGCGGCGGGAAGGGCCGGGGTGGCGGCGAGGGGGGCGATGGCCCGAAGGCGTGCCCGATCTGCGGCAATCTCCCCTGCACCTGCGAGAAGGCGGAGAAGACGATCGTCATCCGCCTCGGGAAGGACCGCAAGGTCCAGGTGAACACCGAGTGGGAGAGCCTCATCATGTACGACGGGAAGATGGTTCCCGTGGAGGCGTTCGTGAAGAAGGTGTTCGCGAAAGTGACGGGGCTGGTCGGCTCGGCGGAGGAGCTGCGCCAGACGTGGAGCGAGCAGGCGACGCGTCGGGAGCTTCTCGCAAAGCTGGCCGAGAACGGATTTGAGATGGAGCGGCTGAAGGAACTGCAGAAGCTGATGGACTCCGAGGACTGCGACCTGCTCGACGTACTGGAGTACGTGGCGTTCGAGGTGCCCATGCAAAAGCGCGTTGAGCGCGCGGGCGCGGCGAGGAAGGGGCTTTCGCAGTGGGTCCAGGACGAGCACGCGAAGGGCTTCTACACGTTCGTGCTCGACAACTACGTGCAGGAGGGCGTCGACGTGTTCACGCGCGACGACGCGCTCTCGCAGCTCATCGTCACGAAGTACCACACGCTTCCCGACGCGAGCCGCATCCTTGGCGATCTCAAGCTCATCAGCACCGGCTTCGCCACCCTCCAGCGCGCGGTCTACGCGGCGTAAGACAGCAAGCGTACAACAGCAAGCGGCTCGCCGGGACGGCTCGCCCCACCGGGATTGGGCCGCGACAAGCGCGGCCCCTCCCGTCACCCTCCACCGCCCCGTGCTCGTGTTCCATGGTGGCGACTGCGGTCTTGCCTTTGCTACCCTGCCTTTGTTTCCCTTGTGCAATAGGGAAATATTTGGTAGACTGTACGCAACCTCTTACAAATAGGAGATAAGCGATGCAGTCAGGATGCGTGTTGAAAGTGAAGCTTGCCGCCCTGTTGGGCGCGTTGGCATTTTCATCGGTTTTTGCAGCAGAGGTGTCGTCTGACGACGCCCTGTGCGCCGTCAAGGGATGGGTGAATCTCAAGGAGGCACTGGGCGGCGATTTCGACGCGAACCCTGCATCCGTGACTGCATACGACGGCGAGGACGGGAAGGGCAAGTTCTACGTGGTGACGCTGGAGGGCGGCGGCTATGTGGTGGCGTCCGGCGACGACGAGGTGACGCCGATCCTCGCCTATTCGCGCGAAGGGATTTTCGAGGCGTCTGAGAAGAATCCGCTCTGGTGCCTTCTGGCCGGCCGTGCCGCAAACGAGGCGGAAAGGCTTGCCGCATCGGCATCGACGTCCGGCGGCAGGCGTCTCGCGGCATCCGCCACTCCGACCTCCGGCAACGCGGCGAAGTGGAGCCGTCTTCGTGCGGCAGGCGGTGCGGACGGCGGCAAGCTGCGGCTTGGCAAGTCGTCCTCCGCGCCGACGGACCTGCGCGTCCCCGAACTGCTCCACTCCGACTGGTCGCAGGAGGAGATCGGCAACTACAACAATGGCAATTATCCCGACTGCTTCAACCTCTACACGCCGAACCACTATCCGTGTGGATGCGTCGCGACGTCCGGCGCGCAGCTCATGCGCTACTTCGAGTGGCCCAAGACGTCCGTGACGCCGCGGACATTCCCCTGTTATACGAACAACGTCCCCGTGGACCTGACGATGATGGGCGGGACGTACGACTGGGCCAACATGCCGCTGAACATCAACACCATGTACGCGAACGGGACGAGTCCGACGGTCACCACATATCGTGAAGCCATCGGAAAGCTTACATACGACGTCGGCGTCTCGGTCAGCATGAGCTATGACTCGGACGGCAGTGGTTCGTCCATATCTCGGTTCCCCGACTCCTTCAAGAACGTC
>CADCOC010000181.1 GCA_902802945.1 uncultured bacterium
ACCCGTTCCCATTCCGAACACGGAAGTCAAGGGCCTCTTCGCCGAGGGTACTGCGGGACTCGCCCGCGGGAGAGTAGGGCGCCGCCGGCTTTCTTTTTTATCCCGGAAAGTCCGGAATGTCCGGAAAATCCGGAATGTCCGGAAAATGAGGTTACTAGTCATGTCCAAAAGAATCGTCTGCTTCGGTGAAATCATGATGCGCCTGAACCCGGAAGGCTATCTCCGGTTCGTCCAGGCGGATAAGTTTGAGTGTTCCTACGCGGGCGGCGAGGCCAACGTGGCCGTGTCGCTCGCCAACTACGGCATGGACGCCTCGTACGTCACGAAGCTCCCCGACAACCCGCTCGGCGCATCTGCCCGCAACGAGGTGCGTAGGTTCGGCGTCGATACGAAGGACATCGTGTGGGGCGGTCCGCGTCTCGGCATCTATTTCGTAGAGAAAGGTGCCTCCCAGCGCGCCTCGAAGGTCGTCTATGACCGCGCCGGTTCCTCAATCGCCACTGCGTCCCGCAAGGATTTCGACTGGGCGAAGATTCTCAAGGGCGCGAAGTGGTTCCACTTCACCGGCATCACGCCCGCCCTCGGCGGCGCATGCCCCGACATCTGCCTCGATGCGCTCAAGTACTGCAAGGCGCACAAGATCACCGTGAGCTGCGACCTCAACTACCGTGGCAAGCTCTGGACCCGCGAACAGGCGGGCGCGACGATGGCGAAGCTTGTTCCCTACGTGGACGTATGCATCGCCAACGAGGCCGATGCGGCCGACGTCTTTGGTATCAAGGCAGAGGGTACGGATGTTGACAGCGGCAAGCTCGACAAGGAGGGCTATATCTCCGTCGCCCGCCAGCTCGCCACGCGCTTCGGCTGCAAGAAGGTGGCCATCACGCTCCGCACCTCGATTTCTGCATCCCGCAACAAGTGGGCCGGAATGCTCTTTGACGGACGCAAAGCGTGTTTCTCTCCTGAGTACGACATCCAGATCGTCGATCGCGTGGGCGGCGGCGACTCCTTCGGCGGCGGGCTCATCTACGCCCTCGCGAACGGGTACGGCACGCAGGACGCCATCAACTTCGCGGTCGCGGCCTCGTGTCTGAAACACTCGATCGAGCACGACTTCAACCATGCGTCGGTTGCCGAAGTCCAGGCGCTCGCCGCCGGCAACGCCTCGGGCCGTGTCCAGCGCTGACCTGTGTATTTATTGCTTTCGCTGTTTGGAGTTTCGGAGTCTTGGAGTTATTAAGGCTTTTTGAGGGATTCCTCAAATTCCCCCAATCTACTGAACTTCCAATCACGGCTGTCCGCATCTACCGCATCTGCGTTAACTAAGGGACGCCTATTCTCCGTAGGCGGTGACCTTGAAGAGTGTGATAAAGCCGAGAAAAGTCTCCTGCTCGTAGTCGGCAAAGTACACCTTCGTAAGCTTGCCGTCATCAATGGCGTCACGCAGGGCCATGTCGCAGAAGTCCGCGCTCAACCCAGAGTAGATCCATTCCTTCAGGTAGATCGCCCTCGACCCCGTTCCACTCTTCATGTTGGCACAGGGGACGGATTCGCGGTTGACGGAGAGCGGAGCACGGAAATGCGCGTACAAGCCCGTCGGCGGGACAAGCGTCTTGTCCCCTTTGACGGACACGCAGCCGCATGCAGCCAAAAGTGTAGCGGCGGCAACAAGGACGAATTTCATGTTACTCGCCATAGACAATGACCGTCGCCTTTTGCCAGATGCCAATGACATTGACATACGCGTAGTCCACATGGCCGATTTTCTTGAGCCCGCCGTTGCGCGCGGCGGTCGCGATCGAGCAGTCGCCGGACGCATAGAGGCCAAGCACGCTGAAGGACGAGGCCTCTCCTTTTTTCGATCCGACGCTCCAGTTCCCCTCCGTGGAAAGCGGGGCCGTCGTCACCGACACGACGCCGCTCGGCGGCTGGAACGGCGCACTGAGGCATCCGGTAACGCCAATGGCCATCAGCGCGGCTAGAACGATTACGGATATTCTCTTCATGGTTGTGATCCTTGCTTTTGGTTGTTGCACGAAGAAATACAATCATTTTACCATTCTAACGGTCCGAGCGCAAGTGTTTGGGCGCTTCCGCGAATTGTGCAATGCCGAAATTGGTAGGGCGCGATAAAGGAAGGGGTGGGGCGAGCCGTCATCGGCGAGCCGCCCGTCCGCTCAGCGAACGTGCCCCAGCGGGAGGTGCCGCACTTGTCGCGGCCCGATTTCGGCTCGCCGGGACGGCTCGCCCCACCTCAAAATATGATATACTTCTCGTTGTCCAGTCAAGGAAAGATCCCAAGGAGGAAACAGATGGCAGACCTTTTTGAAGTAGATGGTGCCAAGTGCGTCTCATGCGGCCCGAAATCCGCCGAAACCATGCGCCGCATGAAGGTGATCGTCCTGCCGGAAGTGAAGTTCGGACCGCAGACGACGCTCGCCGATGCGATTGGATCGCTCCGCGACGCCAGTATCGATCATGATAGCCCCAACATACCGAAGGACGAGCGAGGATTCAGTATCATCCTGATGATGGGGAATGACGGCGTTCCGGCGCTTCCCGAGATCAAACTTAAGAACGTCCGGTTCCACGAAGCTCTGAAAACCGTCTGCGAAGCAGTCCGCTACCAGTTTACCGTCGACGAAAACGGAATCGTGGTCGTCGAACCCGAAGGCGAAGCCAAGGAATGAAAATCCGGGTGTAAAATGTTGCCAATGTTGCCTGTGTTGCCAATACCAATGCCCAATACCAATTGGAAATTGGCAACATTGGAATTGGCAACATGGCAGTAGGGCACAGATTGTCATAAATCCACAATTTGTGCCCTCTCCGCTCTTATCGACGCAGAAGAGCTTTTGAAATTGCGCTGATCCTGCGCTGTCTCATCAACTAAACCAAAAACCGCCAATGAAAAAGAATACTGCTGCTGTGTTTGCTGCCGGGTTGTGCCTGGCGAGTGTTGTCGCCTCCGCCGGGCCGAAGCCGGAGGACTTCAGGGGAAGGCTGACGGCGCTCGCCGAAAACGAAAAGCTGACGAAGAAATACGGCATCAGGGGCTTCCCCACGGCACTCATCCCCGACGACGACGGCAGGAAGATCGACGAGACCGGCTACCGCCAGGGCGGCGCGGCGAAGTATGCCGAACATCTCATGGGCTTTAGGAAAAAGTAGGGGAGATTGGCAACGGGCAAGATGCCCGTAGATGTGCACCAAACTCCTCAAACAGGAATTAGGTGCACTTTTTTGTCGCCACAAAAAGTGCACCAAAGTCACAAAACAGGAGAATGGTGCACTTTAGCATTGACTTCCAGTCCGCTTTTTGATTAACTAGTCTCGTTTCACATGGAGAAATCATGAAATTCTTTGGACGAGAATCGCAATTAGCCGATCTTCAAGCCCTTTGGGGTAAGAGCGTGGCGTCTCTTTGTACATGTCGTGGCAGGAGGCGAATTGGCAAATCCACCCTCATCGAACGGTTTGCGGAACTGTCGGGGGCCAGGTTTCTCAAAATCGAGGGTGTCAAGCCCAAGCCCAACTACGACAACGGCACAGAGCTCAAGGCGTTTGCTCAGCAGTTGTCTGCTCTGACAGGCTCGGATGACACGCCTCCCTCAAACTGGCTGAATGCGTTTCTGCGGCTTGACAGGGAGATCCGAGACAACGAGCGGACGGTCGTGTTGCTGGACGAAGTGTCGTGGCTCGGCTATTACGATGAAATGTTTGCCGACACGATCAAGATTGCATGGGACAACCACTGGAAGAAGCACGACCGACTGGTGGTTGTGCTGTGCGGCAGCGTTTCGGGCTGGATCAAGGAAAACATCATCGACAACAGCGCGTTCCTGGGACGGCGTTCTCTGGACATGGAAGTCCGTGAACTGCCTCTCGCCCAGTGCGTAAAATTCTGGGGAAACGCAGTCGGGCGAATCGACGCGCGGGAGATCATCGACGTGCTTTCTGTCACGGGTGGCGTTCCACGATACCTTGAAGAAGTCGATCCGGGGCTTTCGGCCGATGAAAACATCCGAAAGATGGCGTTTCGGGCGAAGAGCACGTTACGCACGGACTTCGACGAGATGTTCCTTGACGCGATCACCCGTCAACCCCAGTTGTCCGGAAGGGTGATCCGCTGCCTCGTGGGCGGGGCCATGAGCGTAACCGAAGTGGCCCATGAACTTGGAATGGAAAAAGGCGGCAAGCTTTCGGACGCGCTAGAGCTTTTGAAGGAAGCGGGGCTTGTAGCGCTTGACGCTGGACGGAACCCAGAGACCGGCGGACGGCAACGGGAGCGCCGCTACCGCCTCAAGGACAACTACTCGCGGTTTTACCTAAAGTACATCGAGCCGGAAAAGGACACGATTGATGATGGTTCGTATGCGTTTGTGGGCCTTGACGCGCTTGACGGGTGGGAATCCGTGATGGGCTACGCCTTTGAGAATTTGGTCGTGAACAACTACCCTGACCTCATTGTACCGCTCCATCTTGGAAATGCGCTCATCGAGTCCGCCGCGCCGTTCCGCCGCACCGGTTCCGGGAACGGTAGCGGCGTGCAAATCGACCTGCTTCTGCAGACCCGGCGCGCGCTCTATGTCGTGGAAGTGAAACGCCAGCGCGAAATCGGTAGGGAAGTCATCCGGGAAGTCGAGGAGAAAGTCGCCCGAATTGAAAGACCCGCCGGCAAATCCATCCGTACCGCGCTGGTCTATGACGGACACCTCGCGCCGATTGTCGAGGCCGACAACTACTTCGACGCCATCGTCCCGTTCCGCACGCTACTCGGACTTTGAATTCCCGCGAAAACTCCGATTTTTGTAATTGTGTCAGATTTCGCAAGGGAATGCCATTGACTTAAAAGCAAAGAGAAAGTATAATGTTGCTGACAATTCTTTTTCAAAAAGGAGGAAAACCATGGTAACACGAAAAGCTCTTTACGTGAAACTCGCAAAGACATGCCTCGTTGCCGCTGTCGCCGCAGGCGCGGCTTTCGCCGCGAACGCGGCGGACGCGAACGGTATCTCGCTCAAGGTCACGGGCGTCGCCGCAGTGGACAACACGAAAGAGGGCCGGCGCGGAGCCAAGTTCCTGCCGCCCGATACGCGCGTCGTCGTTTCGTCGGCCAAGCAGCTTGCGCTGTTTCGCGTCGAGTATGACGTGCCGACGAACATGAACGTGCGCATCTTCCTTGAACAGAACGGCGACATGTCCGAACTCGGTTACGCTTTTGACACCAGTGCGTCCGGCCTCGACCACGGCACCGGCACTGTGATCAGGCTTCTTGCCCTGGACGGCGACGTTTATGACAGGGGCGTATTGCTGAAGTCAGTTCGGCTGTTTTATAAGATAGAGAGTGGCAATAAATCAGGTACCCATTATGTCTGCGATGCGCCGGTCAATGTCCTGTTCGCGAAGAACGGCGACAAGAAGACGGATGGCTTCTATGTACTGAAGCCCCTGCCGCCTCCGCCCGTCACGTCCACGTCGCTCCTGCCGGGGTGGACGGAGGACTTCCGGGCGGCGAAGGCCCGGGCCGCGAAGGAGGGGAAGTTCGTCCTCGCCTACTTCCTCAACTCACGTCCGAGCAAGGAAGGCAAGGACATGAAAGTCCTGGACCATGAGGTGCTGGGTTCCGAGGAGTTCCTGAAAAGGGCTGGCGCGTCGTACGTCTGCTACATGGCTGAACTTTACAAGCCCAGCCAGTCGTGGATGGCGAAAGACAATATTCGGTTCGCGGTCAACTATGCCGGTCGGAAGAGTGTATTCACTCCGCCGGAAATGGCGATCATCCATCCCGATGGCTCTCGCGTGGCTCTTCTGGACAGGGAAGGTTGGGAAGGCGGCGTCGACGGCTATCTCGCAAAGATCGAAAAGGGGTGCAAGGCCGCCCTTGTAAAACGCGAAGCTGAGGAGAAGGCGCGGAAGGCCGCGGCGAAGAAGATTCCGCCGAAGACCGACGCAACCTCGACGCCCGCCGGCTTCACCGACAACCTCGACGAGGCGTTCGCCAAGGCAAAGGCCGAGGGCAAGCTCGTCTACGCCTGCTTCTCCGGCAGCGACTGGTGCTACTGGTGCAAGAAGCTGGAGAAGGAAGTCTTGTCCGATCCGCTCTTCGTGACGGGCGTGATGGACGACTACGTTCTCGTGTTCATCGATTCGCCGGAGAACAAGGCTCTCCTCTCGGACCACGCGAAGGCCGAAAACGAAAAGTTGACGAAGAAATACGGCATCAGGGGCTTCCCCACGGCGCTTATCCTCGACGGCAACGGCAACAGGATCGGCAAGACCGGCTACCGCCAAGGCGGCGCGGCGGAATACGTGAAGCATCTCAAGAGTTTCAGGAAAAAGTAAGTGAGGAGGCAATGTTGAATGTGGAACTGTGGAAATGTGGAAATATGAATGTGGAACTGTGGAAATGTGGAAATATGAAATTATGGAAGTATGAAAATGTTGCCAATGTTGCCAGTGTTGCCAATACCAATGTCCAATACCAATTGGGAATTGGCAACATTGGCATTGGCAACATTTTCACATTGGCAACATTCAACGACTTCGGCAGTTTGAGCGAAGGCGTAAGGCTCTATTAGGTGACAAAACCAAGGGTGTAACTTGCTCAAGTTCGTGACAAATACAGAGGTGCAACTATGCTTATTTCGTGACAGGCCAATTGACGGGCAGGGCTGGTTTTTGTATAATATGCGACGAAAAGAGAAAATGTCATGGAAAATTCGACGATAGAGTTTGAGCGTAAGGCGTACCATGAATTTCTCGGCTGGAAGGCGAAACTTGCACGGAGGATGTAAAGATGAAAAGATTATCCGTCATTTTGTTTGCCGTCGTCCTTTCCTCCGTCTCATTCGGAGAGATCCGGTATTGCGAGAAGGGGACGAAAAATGAACATTCGCACTTCTCGAGCCACGATGTTCCCTTGGCGAAGGGCGTGCGCGTGAAGCAGAAGGGACCCGTCGGCTACTCCTGCAAGACGAACGACCATCCGCTTGTGGTCTGGTCCCGGTCATTCAACGGCTGGCGGGCCGACTTCTCCATCGACGTACGTCCGATCGACAGGAAAAAGTCGTACCTCTACGTCAAGTGGATCAAGGCCGAGCAGATCAAGGGCGAAAGCGCGCAGATGTCCGTTGGCGGGGACTGGAAGGAAGAGGCCCACTGTGTCATGGCTCTCGGAAACGTCATGGTCGTGGCGGCGGACTTGACGAGCG
>CADCOC010000182.1 GCA_902802945.1 uncultured bacterium
ACCTGGCCAAACGACGCATCGACCGTCGCGTCACCTTCCAGAGTCACCGTGGTCAGCGGCGGCAGTTTCGCATCGCTCACACCGGGGCTGGAAATCAGCCTTGCGCCCGCTTCCAGAATAACCTTGTTCTTCTCGCCGCCGTAGTTGTCGTCCTGGACATTGGCCTCGTCCAGCGTGGCGCCGCCCTTCACGCGGATCGTCGAAGGACGCGAGCCGAACGACCTTCTGTCGCCAAACTTCACCGTGCCGCTCGCAACCGTCACCACCCCCTTGTAGCTGGTGTTGTTCTTTGTCATCGTAAGCGTTTTGCCGGCGCCGAGATCGAGCACGAACGTGCCGGCACCCGAAAGACCGCCGTCAACGAGTCCCGCGGTTCCCATGCGGACCACCGTCGCGCCGGACGCGATGTCCAGCCGATTGTACGACAGCGAGCCGTCGCCCACGAACGTAAGCGTCCCGCTGCCGGTGACGGACAACCCACCCAATGCATGTTGTTTCGTTACAATCAATGTCGTTTCACCGGAAACTTTCACCGTCGCGACGTCGCCATCTACAGGGACGGCGCCCGTTGACCAGTTCGCGGGATTCTCGAACAGACCGTCGCCACTGGTGTTGTTCCAGACGGCCTCACCGTATGTCAGCACCCCACCCCCAGGGAAGAGTATTTCATCGTTGACAGAATCGTACAGACCCGCCCTGCCGTCCTTCTGGCACGGCGTCAGATCTCGCAAGAGGACGTAGGTTCCGTCCACGCCGTTCGTCTGCCAGATCTTCGCGCTGTAGAAGCGAATCTTGGACGGATCGGCAAGACTTCCGTTGTTGTTGCTTGCGAAGACATAGAGAGGATTGTTGGAAGAGAGGAAATCGCCCTGATTGACAATCTTGGTCTTGTGATAGGCGTAGCCATTGTTGATTCTTCCTCCAAGAGTATTTATGTTGTAGTCGCCCTCAGGTGAAAGTTCAGTCGTGATGGTATATTGCGTACCATTCGCGATCTGTCTGGAATCAAGCAGAGACGCGCTGTCGGCAAAACCCCACGATGCATTCGGATCTGCATACCCCCTGCGGGAACCGCACCCGGTGCCAATATAGGATGGGCTGCGAGTGCATCCGAAGTAATAGTATCCGCCAGTGCCGCTCGATCCCAAAAACACATCATAATAAGTATTCACTTCTGCCGTGCGGCTGAGTTTGATTTCCGCCTTCGTGCCGTACTTCGGGCAGACACCAGTATTGACGTATTGTGCGCCCGTGGACTCGACGTAGCTCAACGCCTTCCTCTCGAACTCCGGCGTCACGACCGACCCGGCCGTCAAGTCCGTTCCGCTGCCGGAGAAGAAAATCTTCCCGGTGACGGCATCCCAGAGCACCGCACGATTGTACCGCTTGCACGGCCTGAAGTCGCGGACAAGCTGATAATCGCCGTTAGAATCAGTCTGCCAGATCTTCACGCTGTAGCAACGGGCTTTCATGTGATAGTTTGCGCCGGACGAGGTATTCTGGGCAAACAAGTAGAAGCTTCTGCCCGGCGAAAGCGTACCCATCGCGGCTCTCGTTGCCGTGCCATTTCCGTGGCTTGACCCAGACACGGTAATCGTACACGCACCGTTCTCCGTGACCTCGCACGTGTACACCAGATTGTCGCCTGAAACGGCTTTTCCTTTCTCGTCGGCGTATGTGCAGACGAAGCCGGTGGCTTCGTTGTTGTCCACATATCCCCAGACGCTTTTTGTCGAACCGCTGTAGCCAAAATAATACCAGCTATTGTGAACGGCGATGGGACGAAAACCATCGGCCCCGATGAACGCGCCGTGTCCACCACTAGACACATAGCCCTTATACTGGAACGACGCTTCCACCTTCGTGCCGCCTCTCGCCTTCACGCCCGTGTCAACGAACTGCGTGCCGGTAGCTTCGACATACGACAAAAACGCATCAGGCGTTTCGAGATCGACGATGTGCGAGAACGTGGCGGACGCCGTTTGCACCACCCGCCGCACGCAGACGGCTCCACTTGGCCGCGTTGCCGGAGGTCGCGGAGGCGGACGCCGCGAGACGCCTGCCACCCGTGGCTGTTGCCGCCTCGGCGAGCCTATCCGCCTCGATGGCGGCGCGTCCCGACAGGAGACACCAGAGCGGGTTCTTCTCGCTCGCATCGAACGTGCCGCTCTTCGAATAGGCGAGAATCGGCGTCACCTCGTCGTCGCCGGACGCCACCACGTAGCCGCCGCCCTCCAGCGTCACCACGTAGAACTTGCCCTTCCCGCTCCGGCCCGTGTATGTTTCGACAGAAGCGGGATTGCCCTCAATGGATTTGTCGAGCGACTCCTTCAGGCTAACCCAGCCTTTGACCGCGCACAAGGCATCGTCCGACGACACCTCCGCGGCATATCCAAAACCAGTCACAAGCCCGGCCACCAGCCCGGCTATGATCGCAAACTTTCTATGCTTCATGACTTCCTCCTAAATTGGCTTGCGGAAAGTCTATCAAAAAATCACGCTTCCGTACAAGTACAAAAATGTGTCTATTTTGTAAGTTGCATGAAAAATAGGAACGCCGCCTCGATGGCGGCGTTCCTGTCCAGCAGAATGTCTGCGTTTTCAGCGAATTGTGATTATCGTGCCCTGTTCGCGATTGAGCCTGTAGCCGAGGCCGTCGGGCGTCGTGGTGAGCCGCCAAGGAACCGGCAGTTCGCCGCTGACCACGACATCGCCCTTCGCGGGAAGGATCGACGCGTTTCCGACCTTGAAGAGCGGTATGTCGTCCTTGCGATCCGTGAAGTCGAGCTCGCTCACGTCAATCGTCATCGTGCCCGAAAGCGAATCGGTGATCGTGAGGAAGTCCGTGCCGTTCGGCTTGAACTTCGCCCCGCTGCCCATCGTCAGCATCGGCGTCGTTCCCTTGCCGGTGATCGAGCCGGTGACGGTGAGCATGTGATTATACGTTGTTCCCTTCGTCACCGAACCGTCAAGGACGAGGTTCTTGACTGAGAGCGTCACCTTGTCGCCGTCTTTATCCACGTCCTTGAGATGGAACGTCGCCCCAGAACGGATGTTGATCGTACCGTCGGAGCAGGTCGTTGACGAATTTCCGTGTCCATAACATGTTGGCGTAGCCACGACCTTTCCTTGGACGATGTCGAACGTACCCGCGCCGGCTATCGCGCTGCAAGAGATGTAGAAATCGTTCGCGCCCATCTTTGTCAGAGTGTTGGCGCCGAGATTGATGTGCGTCAGCGCCCAGTTGTAAGCCTGTGAAATCGACACAGGGCCAGAGGACGTGTCAACAGTCGCATCGCCTTCAAGTGTCAACGTCGTGAGCACTGCATTGCCGCCGTTGAAATTTCCGACGAGAATCGCCCCAGCGTCAAGGGTCGCAATGTTTTTCTCGCCATTGTAGTCCGTATCGGATACATTGCTTTCGTCAAGCGTCGCCCCGCCCTTCACTCGGATATTCGCGGGTCTGGCTCCAAACGAACGCCTATCGCCGAACTTCACCTTGCCGCTCTTGATGACGGCGGTTCCCGTGAAACCCGTATTGTTCTTCGTCATCGTGAACGTGTTGCCCACGCCGGGATTGATCACGAGCGTACCCGCGCCCGACACGCCGCCGTCAACGAGTCCCTCCGCACCGGTGATCTCCGCAGTCGCACCGGATGCGATTGTCAGACCCTTCATCGTAATCGCGCCGCTTCCACCGCCAAACACGGCTGTTCCGACAGGTACGTTGACCGTGCCAAGGGAATAACCAGTGTCGGTGACGATTGCGGCGCTCTTCGGATAGACCGTCACGTCTTCGTTTTCCACCGGAAGCTCACCGCCCCACCAGTTCTGCAAATTGTCAAACGAGCCATCGCCCATGAAGTCAGTCCAGAACTTCTGCGTTTCGACTTCCGTGTTTTCATCGACCAGAAGATCCGTGCCGCTCCCTGAATAGAAGATTCTCCCGGAAACGGCGTCATAAAGCCCCGGCCTGCCTCCCTTGACGCAAGGCTTGAAATCGCGCACGATCTTGTACTCGCCACTCGCGTCCGCCTGCCAGATCTTCGTGCCGTAGCAACGTGCCTTTGTATTGGAATAATTACTGGCCGTCCCGTTTTTGTTGCAGCCGAAGAGATAGAAGCTCCGCCCGGACGCCGCAATGGCTCCGATGCTTTTTGTCGCCGTGCCGCTCTGCGTGTAAACGCCTCCGTTTATGGCAAACGAATACACGCCGTCCGTGGAGATTCCGACGGAAACGCTATAGCGCGTATTTTGCGCGTATGTAACATAATTACCGCTATACGGCCAGTTCGAGAGGGTGCTCTTGCTCACCCAGAAACCTCCAGAGCTTTGGATGTTCGGACGGACGTAAAACGAGCCGGAGGCATATCCGTCAAGCATCCAATAATACGTGTTGCCAGCTCCATTTGCGGAAAACATCTCGACTTCCGTCCCTGACACCGCAGTCCACATGATGTCAAGCGCAGCCTTGGTGCCCATCTTCGCCTCGACACCCGTATCGACATACTGCCTTCCATCGGAATAGACGTATTCAACAAACTTGTCCGGCAACTCGGCCGACACGGGACCGGCGGTTAAAGCCGTATCTGTCTTCGACTTAAAGATCGTCCCTGAAACCTTGTCGTAAAGTCCCGCAATACCGTCCTTGCGGCAAGGCACGAAATCGCGCACAAGCCGGTATTCCCAATCGGCGTCCATCTGCCATATCTTAGTATAGTAGCAGCGAGCCGTGGCGTGATTGGCGGCCGTGCCGGACGAATTGCAGGCGAACATGTAAAAGTTCACGTCCAAAGTATTCAAACTCTGCCCGGTAGCACGGGTTGCGGAACCTCCGCCAAATGACATCGACCATGTCTTTGCCTGATTCACTTCGGATATGACTGTGTAATCCGTATTTAGGTTCATGTATGAAGCAAGAGTGCTTCCTGTAATATATGAAGAGCTTACATAACTTTCCCAGCTCCCGAATGCAGCACACCACCACCGTTCGTAATTCAATTCGCAAAGGTAGAACTTGCCCGAACCGCTTGTAGCCGAAAGATACGCATCTAGGTTATATCCAGACCGATACGCCTTCCACTGCATCTTCATCTCGGCTTTTGTGCCAGCCCTCGCTTCGGCGCCCGTGTCGATGTATTGCGCACCGGTGGAGTCGATATACTCAAGGAACGCGTCAGGTGTGCCGAAATCCGACAGCTCGTTTCCGGCGGTGAACGCCGTTGCTGTCTTTGAATAGAACAATCCCTTGGACACGGTGTCGTAGAGGCACGCCACGCCGTCCGAGTCGAGGCAGGGGAGGAAGTCGCGCACAAGCTTATACTCGCCGCTACCGTCATCCTGCCAGATCTTCGTACCGTAGCAACGCGCCTTTGTATTGGAATAATTACTGGCCGTCCCGTTGTTGTTGCAGCCGAAGAGATAGAAGCTCCGCCCGGACGCCGCAATGGTCCCGACGCTTTTCGTCGCCGTGCCGCTCTGCGTGTAAGCGCCACCGTTTATGGCAAGCGAGTACACACCGTCCGTGGAGATTCCGACGGAAACCCTATAACGCGTGTTGTTGGCGTATGTCACGAAATTCGCACTGTACGGCCAGTTTGAAAGGTTGCTCTTGCCAACAAAAAAACTGCTGGACCCGACAGTCGGGTAAATATAAAACGATCCCGAAGCAGAACCGTCGAGAAGCTTGTAGTTTGTGTTGCCAGCTCCATTGGCGGAAAACATCTCGACGTCAAACCCTGTCACCGCCGTCCACATGATGTCAAGCGACGCCTTGGTGCCCATCTTCGCCTCGACGCCCGTATCGATATACTGCGCGCCCGTGGACTCAATGTAGTCGAGAAGTTTGGCGGGCTTCGGTATTGCGGTAATCGTGATGTCGTTGTCGTATGTGTTGCCGATGGAGATGTCCGTCAAGGCATTGTTGAAAGTGACCTCGCTGGATACGAAACCGTCATCAGCCGTGGCCTTGATGGTGCAAGGATTTTCCACGGCGGGGAGGAGAATCGCGTAGATGCCGCGCTCGTCGCTCGTAGTGACGATGTTCGTGACGACGCCGTTGAGCATCGTCGTCGTGCCCGTCACCGTCGCGCCGGGGATGGGGTTGCCGTTCCCGTCGAGGACGCGTCCGCTCGCGATGGAGCCGAACTCAGATCCGGTGTCCGTGAAGATGTTGCAGATGACTTCATCGATGACGTCGTACTGGATGTCCTCCCTGACGTCGAAATCCGGCGGCGCGTACCAGGCGTTGGAACCGGCGAGATTGTTCCAGCCCATGTTGAAGTGGTAGCCGTCCGCCACGATGGCGTGGCCTTCCTCCGTGGTCGTGTTGGCGATGCCGATGCCGCACGGACGCTTCGCGTCGAGGTTGGGGATAACCGCCTTCTTGAGCTTCTCCGTCGAGAGTCCGCCGTTGGTGTAGAAGTAGGCCGCCTTCCTGTAGCCGAACACGTTCACCAGGGCATTGGCGAGCGCCCCCTCCGACGCGCCGCTGCCGCCTGCCGTGTAGGACATCCCGACGGCGACGCCGACGTCGTACGTGAGCTTTCCGATCGCCTGGCGGTACGCGAGGGTGTCGGCTTCGGGCTGGTTGTACATCGAGTTGATGTTCGTGGGCATGTTCGACCAGTCGTACGTTCCGCCCATCATCGTGAGGTTCGTATCCACGCCTTCCACCTTGCAGGTCATGGTCTGCGCCGTGACGGACGCCGTCGGATACTGGAAGTAGCGCATGATCTGCGCACCGGACGTCGCCACACATCCGCAGACCGCGCGCTCGCCGTTGATCTCAGGCGTGTACATGTTGAAGCAGTAGGGGAAATCCGTCCCTGCCCAGTTGCCGATGCGGCCCTGCGCCCAGTCGGAGAAGAGCAGTTCGGGGACGCGCAGATCCGTCGGCGCGGGAGACGGCGCCCCGCCGAGGCGCGTCTTGCCGCCGTTTGCGCCGCCCGCCGCGCGAAGGCGGCTCCATTTGGCCGCGTTGCCGGAGGTCGCGGATGCGGAAGCCGCAAGGCGCCTGCCACCCGTGGCCGACGCGGCGAGCCGGTCCGCCTCGATGGCGGCGCGTCCCACCAGGAGACACCAGAGCGGGTTCTTCTCGCTCGCATCGAACGTGCCACTCTTCGAATAGGCGAGAATCGGCGTCACCTCGTCGTCGCCAGCCGCCACCACGTAGCCGCCGCCCTCCAGCGTCACCACGTAGAACTTGCCCTTCCCGCTCCTGCCCGTGTATGTTTCGACGGACGCAGGATTGCCCTCAATGGATTTGTCCAGCGACTCCTTCAGGCTGACCCAGCCCTTGACCGCGCACAAGGCGTCGTCAGACGACACCTCCGCAGCATATCCAAAACCAGTTACGAGCCCGGACACCAGCCCGGCGAAGATCGCTATCTTTTTACATTTCATAATCTTTTTCCTAGATTGCCTTGCAACAAGTGTATCAAAACCACCCGCTCCCGTACAAGCACAAAAAGGTATATTATTCGCAACCGAAAGAGTGGACAACCCGAAATCTCTGGGTTGCCGATCATGGACACGTTCCGCAAGGGAACCGGACTCTCCCCCCGCGCCTGGCGTAACAGGGATTGCTAGAGTCCTGTCATTCCTTCAGCTTGCGAATGACGGAGAACATCACGCTCGGGTAGTCGGTGGAAAAGCCGTCGCATCCCAGCTCGAACAGCTTGAAGTAGACCTCCTCCGTCTCGCCGCCCTCGAACGGAATGGAGCAGACGGGGATGTTGTGCGCGTGGAACTCGGCGATGATCTTCTTGAGATACGCCGTACTCGGCACGAATGGGTCCGCGGCCTTCGGGTTGTAGTAAGTGTGAAGCGACACGGCCGACACGCCCTTGAAGTCATTGGCGCGCATCTCGTCCATCTTCTTCTCGTAATGCGCCTCGAAGCGCGCGGTGTCCTCGGCCGTGTGCTTCGGCTTCGGC
>CADCOC010000183.1 GCA_902802945.1 uncultured bacterium
CACGCTCATCACCGCGATCGGCTGCGGCTTCGCGGAGGAGTGGGACATCTCGAAGATCCGTTACCACAAGATCATCATCATGACCGATGCCGACGTGGATGGCGCGCACATTCGCACGCTCCTCCTCACGTTTTTCTACCGCAAGATGCCGGAGCTGATCGAGAAGGGGTATGTGTACCTCGCCCAGCCGCCGCTCTACAAGGTTGAGCGCAAGAAGAAGATCGAGTACGTGCTGACCGATGGCGAGATGACGGCGCGGCTCCTCTTCCTCGGGCTCGACGACATGTCCGTGAAGCGCGCGAACGGCGAGGTGCTCGATAACGACCAGGCGCGCCGACTCCTCGAGCTGCTCGCCGAGATCGACGAGACGTCGAAGGCCGTCGAGCGCCGCGGGTTGACCGTGAAGGCCCTCCTCGACGCGCGCGACGCGAACGGCGTGGTTCCGCGCTATGCGCTCGTGCGCGGCGCGGGCGACGCGGCGATCGTTGAGTTCGCGACGGACGAGGCGGCCTTCAAGGCGCGCGTGGCGGAGCTCCAGCAGGAGATGCAGACCACGATCGACATTCCGTCCACGCAGGTGGAGACGTACCACCCGACGGACCAGATGGCGTTCCGCTGGCTGGAGATGTATCGTGCCTCGCTCCTCCGCAAGCAGATGGAGTCGTTGAAGGGCATGGGCTTCACGGTTGAGGATTACCTTGGCGAGTCCGGCACGGTGGCGTTACTGGAGGAGGACGGCACGTCGCAGGAAGTGAAGAGCCTGCCTGACCTCCTTGAGGCGGTGCGCGCGCGTGGGCGCAAGGGCATGAGCATCTACCGGTTCAAGGGTCTCGGCGAGATGGACGCCGACGAGCTCTACGAGACGACGATGGACCCGGCCCGCCGCCGTATGCTGCGCGTGAAGCTCTCCGACGCCGTGAAGGCCGACCAGATGTTCTCGCTCCTGATGGGCGACGAGGTTGAGCCCCGCCGCAAGTTCATCGAGGACAACGCCCTCAACGTCCGCTCGCTGGACATCTAAAGGGGCCGGATGAAATGGCTGCTGTATAATGCGCTGTTCGCCGTGGCCTACACGGTGATGCTGCCGTCCTTCCTGCTGCGCATGAAGCGCCGCGGGGGGTACCGCGCGCGCTTCGCAGACCGTTTCGGACGCTATCCGAAGGAAATTCTCGACGCCATCTCGCAAAAGGCCGCGACAAGCGCGGCCCTCCCGCAGAGGAGGATATGGATTCATGCCGTGAGCGTGGGCGAGGTGCAGGTGGCGGGGCAGCTCATGCGCGCGATGCGCGAACGGGATCCGAACGTGCGGTTCGTGTTCTCCACGACGTCCTCGACCGGCTGGAAGACGGCTGAGCGCGAAGTGAAGCCGGACGACGTTTTGATCTACAACCCGCTCGACTTCGGCGGCTGCGTGAAGCGCGCGCTCAACGCGGTGAACCCGCGCGCCGTTATTCTCACCGAAACGGAGATCTGGCCCAACTTCATCCGCGCGCTCAAGAAACGCGGCGTGCCCATCTACCTCGTGAACGCGCGTATCTCGGACCGTAGCGCGCCGCGCTACAAGGCGCTGCGGTGGTTCTTCGGCGAGGTGTTCCGCTGCTTCACGAAAATCTATGCGCAGAGCGACCTTGACGCGCAGCGCCTGACGGACGCCGGGGCGGAGCCGGAGACTGTGCAGGTGACCGGCAGCTTCAAGTTCGACGTGGCGCACCGCAACGAGGCGAAGGAGCGCGAGTTGCGCGCGTGGATCGGCGAGGGCGAGATCCTGCTCGGCGGCAGCACGTGGCCGGGCGAGGATGTGGTGATGCTGAACGCCTACAAGCGGATTTTGGAAAAGCATCCCGGCGTGAAGCTCGTGATCGCACCGCGGCACTTCGAGAAGGCGGACGCCGTCGAGGCGAATATTCGGGCAGCAGGGTTTGAGTGCGTGCGGAGGTCGAGAAGAGGCGAGAGCGCCGCTTCCCCGAGTGTCGCATGTGCCCAATGCGGCGAGAGCGCCGCTTCCCCGAGGGATGTTTATCTGTGTGACACGACGGGTGAGATGATGGGGCTCTTCGGAATCTCCGCAGTCGCGTTCGTGGGGAAGAGCCTCTGCGAACACGGTTCGCAGAACATGATTGAACCGTGTCTCTGCGGCGTCGCAACGGTGGTGGGACCGTACACGGAGAATTTTCGTCCGGTGATGAGCGACCTCCTCGCGGCGGACGCGCTTGTGCAGACGCCCGATGCGGCTACTCCCGAGGCGCGTGCGGCGTCCGTGGAGGCGGAACTTCTTCGCTTCTTCGACGAACCCGAACGTCGAGTGGCGTACGGCCAGCGTGCACAGGCGGCGGTTGCGCGCCGCTGCGGCGTGGTGGGAAGGTGTGCTGACGAACTTCTTGGGCAAATGGAAAATGTAAAGTGTAAAGTGTAAAATGGGAATCGGGAAGTGGACAGGTGAGAGGAAATCGTTCGTTGTAGGCGGAATGCTCGCGGCGGTTGTCATTGTCAGTGCGGTGGCGATTTGGCTGAATGTTCGCCGTCCGGCATCGTTGCCACTTCAAAGCGAAACGGACGAGGGAACGGGGCAGATCGCCAATCGTGTGGACGCGGATTTCCCGGAAGGCGGCGTGACGACGATGGACGACCGTCCCGTGGATACGGGCTACAGGTTCCGCCAAGTGCGTCTGTTTCCGGGCTGCATTGCGATGCTCCTGAAACCATCCGCGCAGTCCGTACGCGTGGTCGGTGCCGAGGCGACTTTCTACCGGAAGCCGTTTGATTCTGCTGGCGTGCAGGTGTTGGATGCGACGAATACCACTACCTCAGCCGAGATCGTGCTTGTCGCCTCCCAGCCGGACTGGTTGAAGGGGACGGACTTCCCGACGGCGGACGATTGGTCGCGCATGACGGGGCTGCGCGCACCGGGTGGCCTCGTGGTGCTGCATGTCGATGCGCGGCGTCTGTCGCGCGGGCGGTTGAAGGGCATTCTTTCCGAATTCCGCGCGGCGGTTGGGCCGTATTTTCTGTGGTGCATCGGCGCGCACGACTACGTCCTGACGGGCGCGGCGGACGTGTCGGCGGACAAGGTCTACGATCTTTTCGCCGACGAAAAAACGTCCGAGGCGTTAGCCGCTTCTGGCATCTATACGCCATCGGACGTGTTCACGTGCTACGTGGGGCGCGACATCGAAATCGAGCCGGGTCTGAAGGAAGTCGCAGTAGCCGAACGGCAGACGGTTTCCTGGAAGGAGGCGCGTCAGTCGGTCGGAGAGCTGACCGAGAACGACGCTACTTTCGTGCGGGCGTCCGTACTCACGCCATACTACATTCCTCCTATGCCGTGGTTCCGTCAGGGAGAGGCTGAGGCCGAGGTGTTTGCCCGGACCACGAACGCCATCATGGTCGTGCAGGCCGCGCGGCGAGAATTCCTCGCGGGATTCGACGACATCGGCAAAGGCATCTCCACGAACGCGATCGAGCGGTGGACGACGGCGGCGAAGGTCAGCCCGCGCGACCCGTTGCTGCGCGGTCTCGTGGACGTGGTTGACCTGAAGGGACGGCAGTTCCTGCGTGCAGGAAACGTCAACGGCGCTCTGGGGTGTTACGAGAAACTGCTGCTCATCTGCCCGGAGGACGCCGCGCTCATGCACAACTACGGCATGTGCCTCAAGAAGGGCGGACAGATGGAGATGGCCGCGCAGGTGTTCAACCGTGTTGTCAAGCTGGATCCGGAGACGGATGCCCATCGTCTGGAACTAGTGGAGTGCTGCGCGGCCAGCGGACACGAAGACGTGGCGGTGCAGGCGCTCGATGTCCTTATCAAACGCCATCCGGACGATCCTGCTCTGAAACTCCGCTCGGCCAAGCTCATGAGCATCCGCGGCGGCAAGGCGCGCAACGTGGACCGCGCGATTCGCCTAGCCGAGGAGGCGGTGGTGCAGACTGGCTGGAAGGACCGCGCCTACGTGTTGGGCCTAGCGGATGTCTACATCGAGTGCGGGCGAGTGCAGGACGGCGTCAAGCTTAAGCGGAAGATGCCGAGCATGAAATTTGCCCGTTCCACACCGTAATCGCACAGCACTTTCACTCATTTAGTTCCGCACCGTGATATTTCTGCTAGAAGTCGTATTCCGTTCCGCATCATAATCGCTTAGCACTTCTTCCAACTCCGTTCCGTACCGTGATATTACCGACCCAAACATCATCTTCCGGCCCGCACCGTAATCGCACGCCTAGGGACCGTTTCTGGATGCGGTTGTGAAGGCTGGCGTAATGGCTTCGGTGAAAGTCTTACGCAGAGGCGCAGAGATGCAAACTTTTTTGCCTTCACTATTGGGAGTCCAGGAGATTGTGAGACTTGGAGAAAAACTTAAAAAGTCTCAACAACTCAAGCTGCCGAAACTCCCATTGGCGAAAGCAACGAACGTGCGGACTTAGCGTCGGCGTCAGGCGACCTGGTGTCGGACGAGCCAGCTGATTACCTTCCGCGGGATACGCGGACAGCCTGGCTTGCGCACGTATTCCTCTCCCGTCGCGGGGATGCAGTCGGGGTCCAGCCGTAGCGCAAGCGCGGCCTCGAACGAGATGAGCGTCCCCTCGCACTCCTCGAGTATCGTTCTCGCCACCTCGCGGGAGGCGGCCAGCTTGGTCCGCATCTCGTCCGTGAGGCAGTCGGGGGCAGGGGCAGTGGCGTGACCAGTGACTTCCGGCGCGGGTTCAGGGGAGCCGACGGGAGTGGGCGCAGGCGCACTGCGAGAACCGGTTGTCTCAGGTACGGACGTTGGCGTGGATTCGGAACCGGCGGCCTCTGGCTCTGGGAGGAGCGTCGCCGGAGGCACGGGCTCGGCCGAGCCGCACGCCTGGCGGAAGCGTTTTGCCATCGCCTTGTAGCGCATGATCGTGGAGTACTTCGCGAAGAGGTCCGGCGCCTCGCGCTGGAGCAGGCGCTTGATGCCGCCCCGGCGTCCCACGATCTGTCCCTGCGAGTCGTGGATGAGGGTGTTGTCCACGAAGCACTCGAGGTCCTCGAGGAGCGACCCGAGGCGGATTGCGGACTCGGGCGAGTTGCGAGCGGTGTGGAGTGCCGCGCGGATCGCATCGAAGGTCGGCTGCGGGTTCAGCGTGTGGTGCTTTCTGACCTCGCGCCGCGCGATGGCGAGCTTCTGGCGCCGTTCGCGCTCGCGCTCGTAGTATGTCGGACGCCGGAGACGTTTGACGATGAGCGAGAGCCGCCGGTAGAGAAGCGTCGCCACCGTGTAGACGCCGAAGAGCGCGGCCACGGCCAGAAGGAGGAACACCTTCTCCTCGAACGTGCGCGCGTTGCGCCTGAAGAACGCCTCGAACGTGCGCGGGACGTGTCCGATGGTGTGCCCATTGCGGTACGCCTCGCTCCAGAACGCGCGCCGGTAGCTTTCGCTGTCGAGACGCAGCACATGCACGAGGAACCCGTCTATCAGAGTCTCGAACGTGCATGGCGCGGGTTCCGCCGACTGCCGCACGACGCGGCAACCACGGTCTTCCAGGTACTCTTCGACGGATTTTCTCATGTGCATCTCCTTCTTTGGTCCGACACCATAATTCTACCACGTCCGACGTCCCGAAGATAGGGGGTAAACTGTTAAAAGAATGCGCCGGAAATGTATGAAAATTGTATAATAAATGTACGTGAAAGCATACAAATCGGTGTGTCTCAAGTTTTTCCCGGAGGAACCTTGCGCACGATTATTGTGCGGAACGGAGGGCAGTGGGGGAACCATGCGATTACGGTGCGGAACGGTGAGGGGGAGGCCTTCCGTGCGATTACGGTGCGGAACGGGATCTATGGAGGAGGGTTCGTGCGATTACGGGGCGGAACGGAGGGCGGATGGGGGACCATACGATTATGGTGCGGAACGGAGGCCGGTGGTGGGGTGTGCGATTACGGGGCGGAACGGAGGACGGTGGTGGTGGGTACGATTATGGTGCGGAATGGTGCGGAATGGTTGGAGGTTCCCCACTTTTTCGGGCATGAAAATTCCCACACCCCTGTAAACAAAGGGTGAAGTGGCGATTTGCGCTTCGCCGCAAGTGAAAATCCGGCCGCAGGAGCGCGGAGACGTTCCCGTGGCAGGGGCCGGAAAGGCGGTTCTTTCGTTCGTCGTCATCCCGTGTTTAGCCCGAAGAACTCGAATAGCGGCGCCTCGGCCTCCCTCTCGGCCTCTGCCGGGTCGAAGCCGCGCCACCTGCGGCCTCTCTTCAGGACATCGCTCGCGCCGTCCGCGATGGCGTAGAAGTGGAAGTCCGG
>CADCOC010000184.1 GCA_902802945.1 uncultured bacterium
AGGCGTGGGTCTCTATTCTACAATAGTTTGGACTTTATAAGTTTCGTCAAGAAGGCGCTGTTTGCGGTTGCGGCAATCGCATCGGGTGTCGCATTAGCGGCAAATCCGATTCTGCCGCTGTGGGAGTACATACCAGACGGCGAGCCCTACGTCTTCGACGATCCGGACAACCCGGGCAAGATGCGCGTGTACCTCTACGGCTCGCACGACACTCTGCGCAACAGCTACTGCGGCTACGACTACACTCTGTGGTCGGCGCCTCTTGAGGAGCCTAGCCGCTGGAGATGCCACGGCGTCATCTTCCGGTCGGTCAATGACGCGAACGGAGCGCCGCTCCATAAGTCCGGCAGGGGAGATGTCCTCTGGGATCCCGATGCTCAAGTCGTTACGGGGAAGGACGGCAGGAAGACGTATTACCTGTTCCCGTTCAACGTCCGGGCCCGCGAACGGCTGGGGATGGTGGCGAAGTCCAGCCGCCCCGACGGTCCGTTCAAGGTCTGCAACTGGTCCAAGACCGATCCGAAAAAGGTGGACAGCTTCGGATTCCATCTCGCGACGTTTGTCGATGACGACGGGAAGGCGTATGTCTACTGGGGAAGGGATGTGGGGTTCGGCAGCGACAGCGTGTCGGCGGCGGAGCTCGACACCTCCACCATGTGCACGCTCAAGCCCGGCGCGGAAATTCGCAGGAACGTCATTACCTCGTGGCGCCAGGAGGGCGTGGATCGCTATTTTGAGGGGCCTTCCATGCGCAAGATAAAGGACAAGTACGTGCTCATCTACGCACGGCATACGGCGGAAGGCGAATTCGGCCTTGGGGCGGAGTACTGCACGCTCGCATACGCCTACTCCGACAGCCCGCTCGGGCCCTTCACGTATGGCGGCACGCTGATCGATCTCCGCGGGCGCGAGAAGGCGCCTGACGGAAAGACGCGCATCACGGCGGCTCCGGGCGGCAACACGCACGGCAGCCTGTGCGAGGTCAACGGGCAATGGTACGTGTTCTACCATCGTCAGACCGGGTTGAACGAATTTTCGCGCCAGGCGATGGTGGGCCGCGTGGATGTGACTGTCGACGAGAGGCCGGGCGGAAAGGTCTCGATTTCAGAGGCGGAAATCGACTCCATGGGCTTCGAGACAGATGGGCTTGATCCGTTCGAGCTCCACGCGGCGGGAATCGCAAGCCATTACACGGGGCCGGCGCCCGCACGCCGCAAACCGAGATATTCGTATTCCGGCCCCTATCCGGCGCCGTTCCGGTGCGACGGGTATGCGGCGCGGGATCCCTACGGACCGGATGTCAACCGTTGCGCGCTCGTAAACTGCACGGACGGCTCCGTCGCCGGATGGAAGTACTTCAACTTCAACAAGACCTTCGGGAAAAAGGGGTTGACGCTGTCCGTTGAGCTGGAGACGAACGGACTGCAAGGTGTGATCGACGTGTGGGCGAAGCGTCCTTCGGCGAAGGAGGGTGGCATCAAGGTCGGCTCGTTCACCTTGGCCCCGGACCTGCCGGTCGGCATGCAGAGGGTGGAGATTCCCGTCGAGGCCCTTGCCGCCGTGAAGGGACGCGAGGCGTTGTTCTTGACCTTTTCATCGCCTGTAAAGAAGCAGTCGATCTGCACGCTGCACACCTTGCAGTTCAAGCTGGAGCGTCCGCGCTGAAGAGCAAAAATCAGCTTTCACCCTTGCGCCGAAGGCGCGGATTTGGCATAATGATTGTGCTGAATTCTTCAGCCGTGCAGGTGTTTTTGCGAGTTCTATCAGGCCGCGCGACCTGGCTCGCAGATGGCACGAAAGAGGGGTTTGGCAACTACCTCTATAATTTTCCATGAAAAATTGTCATTCGATCAAGACAAGCGCCGTAGCATTGGCTGCGCTGATTGTATCATCCGCAAACGCCGCAACGATCCCGGACGGGATGCAGTGGGGCGTGACGTTCGGCTTCTACGCCACGAACGGCTACTTCGGCTCCGTCGAGGCGAAGGCGGAGATCGACGCAATCGCCCGTGCGGGCGCCACGTGGGTGACGGTGGTCCCGACCGTGTGGCAGGATACCTGCTCCTCCGCCTTTCAGTACAAGGACTTCGCCCTCACTCCGAACGACATCGAGCTCATGGACGCCATCGACCTCATCCACGCCAAGGGCATGAAGGTGCAGCTGCGCCCCATGCTCGAGTGCAAGGACGGCATCGGCCGCCTCGGCGTGTGGATGATCGCGGACCGCGAGCGCATGCCCGGCCGCGCCACGCGGGAGCGCGCGAAGTGGTTCGCCTCTATGGCCGCGCGCAGCGCCTACTACGCGCGCATCGCCGAACGCACGAAATGCGAGGCGTTCTGTCTCGACAGCGAACTTGACCGCATGGTGGAGGAGAGCGACAAGTGGAAGGCCGTGATCGCCGCCGTCCGCGGCGTGTATTCAGGTCCCGTCACGAGCTGCCACACGCTTCATACGGGCGTCGTGGACTTCAAGAAGTGCCTCGCGGACCGCAACCACTGGTTTCATTCGCTCGACTACCTCACGATCAGCTACTACTGCCCTGCACGCACGAGTGCGGACAGGGGGAGGGCTCTTTCTGTCGAGGAGATGGCGAAACGTCTCAAGGGCGCACACGCGCGGATGTCCGCGATTGCGAAGGCAACGGGCAAGCCGATCGTTTTCGGCGAGTGCGGATGCGCGTCGATCAAGGAGGGCGCGGTGTCACCGTCCGGCCTCAACGTGGATGCGGAGCCGGACGAGGACGAGCAGGCCACGTACATGGAGGCGCTGTTCAGCGTGTTCGCGCACGAGACGTGGTGCCGGGGATTCCACTGGTGGAAGTGGGACCAGCACTCCCCGAGGCGCAAGGGCGTGACGCGCGAACAGGTTCGCGCGCGCGACTTCACCATTCGCGGAAAGAAAGCCGAGGCTGTCTTCCGCCGTTGGGCGACAAGGTGATAATAGCGGTTGGTTTGATATGATGTTTTCGTTAACGCGAATTCTCGTTTGCGATGACGTGAAAAACGAGGACAGGTAACAACAGTCGAACATCCGCCTGGAGAACTTCACGGCGGAAGTGAAGGCGAAAACGCCGCTTGAGGCGGTTGTGACGGAGCCGCTGATGTTCCGCAACTGTACGCTCAATGGCGCAAAGATGCCGGACGGCGACCTCGTCACGCCACGCGGGAAACGGAAGCCGTTCGTCCGCTCCAAGGGCGTGTCGTGGGAGACGTTGAATCAGTCCATGGCGAAGTGAGGCTCAAGAAAACGTCTTATTTTTGTCCAAAACCTATTTTGCCGTTGACTTTTGGACAAAAATAATGTATCATCTGATTCGTTCTGGCAAGGAATAGAGCGTAAATGTGTTAATTGGACGCGAAAATGAGAGAAAAAGGCTAAGAGACCTTCTTGAAACGGATAAGTCCGAATTCGTTGCCGTTTATGGCAGAAGGCGAATAGGGGTACCACCTCTGCTGTCCATCTTACGATGATAACGGTTAACGGTGTACGTCACAATGCCGCCTGGAACGATATTCAGTCTGAGGTGACACTTGACGATCTTTTCAAGGAATGAGCATGCTTCACGTTCAACAGACAAAGAAAGGCAATGTTCGGGTACTGTCCCCATCGGCCATCCATTGGACTTGTGGCAGGTTTTAACGGCTTGAAGTGCGTTAAAATGTGCCACAAGTGTGTTTTCAGGTTGACTTGTGGCAGAAAATAAGGTATGCTATGCGTCGAAACAGCCAAGAAAGGTTTGTTTTCGATGATAATTGGCCGAGAAGTTGAACTTGCAAAACTAAGGAGCGCGGAGAATTCGGGTAAGGCCGAATTCATTGCGGTCTATGGACGCCGCCGAATTGGAAAGACGTTTCTGGTTCGGCAGGCATTTGGCAGTTTCGCGTTTGAGCATACGGGCATACGCAAACGTGGCACCGCCAAACAGCTGGAGGAGTTCGCAAAGTCCCTTTCGGCGCAGGGATATCCAAGGTGCAGGCGTCCGTCAGATTGGTACGAGGCGTTTGATTTCCTCAAGGAGCTTCTTCTCGGAAAGGGAGAGGGCCGAAAAATCGTATTCCTTGACGAATGTCCGTGGATGGATACGCCGAAGTCCGATTTCGTCGGAGCACTTGACCATTTCTGGAACGGCTGGGCTTCCGCGCGGAGCGACATCATGCTGGTCATCTGCGGGTCGGCGACGTCATGGGTCATCGAGAAGATCATCGACGATTACGGCGGACTCCACAACCGGCTGACGCGGCAAATCTACCTTCGTCCGTTCACCCTTGCCGAATGCGAGGCGCTCGTGCGCGCGAACGGACACGTCATGAACCGCGACCAGATACTGGAAGGGTACATGGTGATGGGCGGCGTCCCGTACTACTGGGATCTGCTTCGCACGGACATCAGCCTCGTGCAGAACATCGACGAGCTGTTCTTTGCTCCGCACGGGGAGCTCTCCGACGAGTTCGACCATCTGTTTCTTGCTCTCTTCCGCAAGCCGAAGCTGTACATTTCCGTCATTCGCGCCCTCGGGACGAAGAAGTGCGGGATGACGCGGAACGAGATCATCGCGGCCACGCGCACGAAGGGGAACGGACGCCTTTCGCGTGTTCTGAAGGAACTTGCGCAATGCGACTTCATCCGCGCATACGCGGAACCGGGCCGCCGGAAGCGCGATCTTGTCTATCAGCTGATCGACAACTACGTCCTGTTCTACTTTAGGTTCATTGACGGAGAGACCAACTTGATGCCGAACTTCTGGTCCGTGTCGCAGACGACGCAGGCCGTGCGCATCTGGTGCGGACTCGCCTTTGAGCGCGTGGCGTTGCAGCACCTTGAGGCAATTAAGAGGAAGCTCGGCATCTCCGGCGTTGTGACTCGCACATACGGCTGGAGGTTCCACGATGACGGCAAGGACGGGGACGGCGCGCAGATCGACCTTGTCATCGAGCGCGACGACAAGGTCGTCAACCTGTGCGAAATGAAGTACACCGCCGGTCCGTTTGCGATAACGGACGAATATGACAGGCGGCTCAAGATCAAACGTGAGGTCTATGCGGAGCAGACGGGGACGTCGGACGCAATCCATCTTACGATGGTCTCCGCGCATGGACTCAAGGCCAACGCGAACGCATCCGACGTCCAATCCGTCGTCACGCTCGATGATCTGTTCAGAGAATGAATGCCCGGGGACAGTCCCCACAGATCCAACAAAACCTCTCTAAAAAACAAGGAGTCAATACACATGAGCAGAGTAAATAACAATAACCGAGGCATGTACGCAATGAAAGTTGTAAGAAGAACATTGTTTGTCGCCTTTGCACTGGCGGTGGTTGCGGCGAATGCGGGAGATTTCCGAGTTGCCGCCGAGGGTGGGCGCGCGGAGATTCAGCAGGCGATTGACGCCGCCGCCGCTGCTGGCGGGGGGCGCGTTGTCGTCGCGTCGGGCGTGCATCCAACCGGCTCGCTGCGCCTCAAGAGCCATGTGGAGCTGCACCTGGAGAAAGGGGCGGTTCTGCTTGGAAGCACGAAGAGAGAGGACTACGACGATTTCCCGCGCGATGTGTGCAGCGTGTCGCCCGAAAGTTCGTATCGGGCTCTCATCCAGGCGTGGGACGCGGAAGACATCGCGATCACGGGGAAGGGGACGATTGACGGACAGGGCCCTGCATTCTACGACCGCAAGCCGCCGCACGGACACTGGCCGAAGCCGAAGTTCCGTCCGCTGATGGTCCAGTTCGTCCGCTGCAGGCGCGTGCGGCTGGAGGGCGTCACCTTCAAGGACAGCCCTCTGTGGACGATGTTCATCCGCCTGTGCGAAGACGTGGTGGCGGACGGGATAACGGTCGTCGGCGACCAGCGCATGATCAACAACGACGGAATCGACTTCGATGCCTGCCGACGCGTGCGCGTGGGCAACTCGCACTTCAAGACGGGCGACGACTGCATCATCCTGCGGGCGATGCGCGAGTGGAAGGACGAACACGTTGTCTGCGAGGACTTCGTCGTGTCGAACTGCGTGCTGAACAGCAGGTGCCAGTCGATCCGCATGGGCGCGCCCTCGGACGACACGATCCGCAACGCGCTCTTCAAG
>CADCOC010000185.1 GCA_902802945.1 uncultured bacterium
GGCGACGGTACGCACATCATCTACGTGAACGGTGCGACGCGCAGCAAATCCGACATCGGCAAGTTGATGCACGATTTCCTGTGTCGCAATGCAGCGGAAATGTATTTCGACATTCTCAAGAGGCAAGTCAGTCAATTCAAGAATTCAGAAGAAGGGAGGCACGATATGTGCGAAGCAGTTGAAGAATTTGCAGAAAAAATCGCGGTGCGCCGAGAGGCGCGCGGCAAGCGCGAGGGCAAGCGCGAGGGCCGGCGCGAGGCGGTTCTCGCATTGGCGAAGAAATTACTCGCCAACGGGAAACTCATGTTGAAAGAGATCGCCGAATGTACCGGCCTGTCGCTTGTGCAGGTCAAGGAGCTAAAGGCTTCAATGGCGTGAGGAAGCCCACACCATGACGCCCGCCCTCCATAAAACCGCCTACAACCGCGCTAAGACGGCGCGTGTGGGCGCGTTTGCGCCCGTTGACAAACAAACGAGGATTTTAGTATAATACGCGGCGAGGGGTTAACCATACTCTGGCACACCAGGAAAGATAAGACGATGGCAAAATACCTAGATCCAAAGGCGGACTTGACCTTTAAGAAGGTATTTGGCGAGCACAAGAATCTCGTCATAAGCTTTCTCAACGCCCTGTTGCCGCTTGACACTGGAAAGAGGGTGGAGATGATAGAATATCTGCCGTCGGGATTCGTGCCGCGCACTCCGTTCCTCACTGCCAACGAAATCAAGGCACTGTAAAAGCGGAACGTGGTCATTTCTCATTTTACAACTAGCGAACTTCGGGGCAGGGTGACGAGACCTTCGATTCCGGACTGGAGATCGGGACCGATGCCGTGTCGCCCTCGGCCATCTGTCCTTGAAGATTTTCAAAAATCTTCAGATTCCTTGGAATTGTGCGTGCGCGGATTCCGTTTATTGTTGTAAAGGGCCGGAGTGTACCTGTTCGCGGCGGTCGCGGACGACGCTCGGCCCCAGAGCGAAAGGATGTCAAATATGGCGATGATAGTGAAGAAGTGGAGGGCCTTGCTCTCCATTGCGTTTGCGGTCACGGCTGTGTCGGCACTTGGCGCGGCGACGTCCGGCGGCACGCCGACGTTCTCAGTGACGGTGTGGCGTGGCGAGACGGCGTATGTGCCGATTCCCGAGGGGGCAGAATTCGCCACGCTCTCCCTTACCCAGTTCGCGCCGTATTTCGACGGTGTTTCAATAGGCGTCGCGTACTGCGACGACGTGGTTTACGCGATGCAGTCAGACGGCAAGGACACGAAGAGCCGCCCAGATCTCGTCCGAAGCGATTCAGGGGTGAAAAGGGCGCGGGAACCTGCGTTCTGCATCGTGACGGCGGCGCCGAACGCGAAGCCGGGGCGCAAGTCGTTCTGGCCGCTGGAAGTGACCGTCCTTGACCGCGAACTCCCGAAGCCTTCCAAGCGCAGATATTGCCTTGACCTCTGGCAGCATCCGTGGGCCATCGCCCGCCATTTCAAGGTCAAACCGTTTTCCGGCATCCACTACGTGAAGATGGGGACGGTATTCCGCAAACTGGCCGAATGTGGCGTGAATACCCTCACGACGACGATATCCGACCTCCCCTGGAACCACCAGTACAAGGACGGGTTCCATTCGATGGTCGGACGCAAGGAGAACGGCGACGGTTCATGGTCGTTCGACTACTCCGTGTTCGACAGATACGTCACGATGGGGCGCATGTACGGCATCGGCCCGGAGATCGCCTGCTACGCGATGTGTCCGTGGGGCGACATGGCGACGTGGCGCGGCGCGGACGGCAAGGAGCGCCGCGCGAAGCTGCTTCCCGGCACGCTGGAATTCGAGAGATACTGGAGCCCGTTCCTCGTCGATTTCGCCGCGCATCTGAAGGCGAAGGGGTGGTTGGGCGACACGTACATCGCGTTGGACGAGCGTACGCCTGACGAGGTGCGCGCCGTCGCCGAGCTGGTCCGCCGCACGGCCCCCGGCCTCAAGATTTACGCGACAGGTAACCGAAAGGCATCCGACTTCGACGGCATCGGCATTGACTGCTACAGCCAGTCCCTGAAACATCTCGACAAGGATTGCCTCGCCATGCTGCCCGCGCGACGCGAGAAGGGGATGAAGACGACAATCTACGTCTGCGGCGCGGAGAGCCGTCCCAACGCGCTGATGTCCGGCTCCGACGACGAGGCGTTCTGGCTCGGCGCCTATCCCGCGATGGCTGGCTTCGACGGATTCACGTTTCGCGCCGCGAACGCATGGCCGGAGGATCCGTACAAGGACGCCTCGTATGACACGAAGAGACGCATGGCCGGAGACACGTTCCTCGTCTATCCGAACGGGGAGCCGTCCGCCCGCCTGATCGCGCTGAAGGCCGGCGTCGTGGCGGCGGAGAAGATCTGGCTGATGTGCGCGGAAGGGGACGATGCGTCGCGGGCGGCGACAAGGCGGAAGGCCGAGGACATCGTCGCGCGATACGGTTATTGCGCCGCGCGTCAGGGCGCGTTCGACTTTGCCGCCTTCCGGCGCGAAGTGGAGTCGCTTGCCGCGATGTCGGCCGCGCCCGTTGATGACGGGGAAGTGCCGGTCGAACTGACGCCGATACAGGAGACGCCCGACGGAACCGTGCGCGACGATCGGCCCGAACACGCCTACCTCACCCGCAACGTGAAGCGGCTCAGGGGCGCGCCGTTCTACGAAGCGCTGTTCCTGCCGGGATCGGACACCCTGCCGCCTGGCGGACGCAGGGCCGTTGCGTTCGAGGCCCGCGAGCGGTTCGGCGGGATCATGACGCCGTACTGGGAGCAGGACCTGCTTTCCGACTTCGACACGAATGCCGTCCACTTCCTCTACCGCGCGATGGCACTGCGCACGAAACCGTGGATGCGCAAGAGGGCCGGCCTTGATCCGAAGACGATGGCCGCAGGCGCCTACAGGCTCTACGAGGGTCGCCGCGCGAAGGAGAATCCGCTTGTCGCGGCGGAACTGGCGTCGGCAATCGCGGAGGACGCCAAGATGTGGGACCGCGCGCTGAACGCCCTGGCGATCACGAACCTCTGCGAGGACATCGTGCGCGCCGCAGCCGATCCCGCCGTGTGCAACTCAAACAACGTCGATCTCGTCGCGAACCTCGTCGAGCAGTGGGGCGCAGCCGAGAACGAGCTTCTCCTGGAGCAGATGGAAGTCCGCGCCGCCGAGGTGGATCCGTGGCTCATCGAGTACCTGCGCGGACGGACTCTCTACCGCAAGGCGTGGAACACGCGCGGCACCGGCTATGCCGCTACCGTGACGAAGGACGGATGGGAGGGTTACGAAAAGACGATATGGGACGCCGAGGTCCATCTGCGCAAGGCGTTCGTGCTGCGTCCCGACATCCCCGCGTCCGCGGCGCGGCTCGTCCAGCTCGAAAACCCGTCCGCGACGGAAGGGGAACGCGAGTCGTGGTATAGGGCGGGGATCGCCGCCTGTCCGGACTCCTACAGCCTGCGCTTCTCTCACCTCTTCCACCTGACGAGCCGCTGGGGCGGGAGCCCGGAGCTGATGCTCGACGAGCTGGACCGCATCGCGCCGGCGGACGGCGACTACGCGACGCGCATACCCGCCATGAACGTGTCCCTGCGCCTCCGCAGCCTTTCGCGCCTCGAGAGCGACGTGCGCAACCTCGACACCCGTGAACTGTTCTTCAAGGAGAAATCCGTTCGCGAGAAGACGCTTCGGATCATCCGCGAGTACATGAAGCCGGGATCGTCCCTCTGGCTCGAGTCGCCGCGCGACCGCGACGACATCCTCTGCGACTTCACTTCGGCGGCGTACAGCTGCGGCGACTACCCGCTGATGGTGGATTGCTGGCGACGCATCACGCCCGGCATCTGGAAGAGGCGCTTCGACGCCGGATACGCCTCGGACCGCGTGTTCGCCTACGAGGGGCAGACGATGTACACGCGGCTGCCGTTCCTGCTTGAACAGGCGCGGTACCCGAAACGGTTCGCCGCGCTCGGCAAGGCGTATGCCGAGCTTGACGGCGGCGACGTCACAAACGCCGTGGCGGCGCTCTCCAAGACGGGCAACGCCGCGCCGGCCGGAAGCAGGGCGCGCGGACAGTTCGCGGAGGACGTTTGGCGTGCGCTGTACCGCCACGCATGCGAGGACGGCGCGAGGGTGTCGATGATGGACGACCTGCTGACATGCGGCGACGTGCGGTGGAGCGCGTGCGGAAGGATGGTTCCGCTGGCGCGTGACGTCTCGCGGACGTCGTTCCGCACGTGCGACGAATGGGTCGTGTGGTATTCGACGAAGGGCGTCATGCGCGACTTCACGGGAACGACGGAGTTCACCGCGAAGCCGACAAGGGCTGCGGACGCCAAGTCAAGGTCCGGCGGCGCCTTCCTCGAGTTCTACCTCGGGGCGCCGTCGCTGGAGTACGGGCAGAGGATGCCGGTCCTCAGGATCGAGCGCGTCGTCGGCGCGACAAACGACTGGAACGTGTCCGTCTGGGAGAACACCGGCGAACGCGACATGCGCCGGTCGGCGTACTTCGATCCCACGCCGCGCCAGCTTGTCAAGAGCCGGCATGTCGCCTGCGGGCCGGACGGGATACGCATCCGCGCCGACATCCATAACGGCAGGATGACGCTCTCCGTCAACGGCGAGACGATCACGCCGCAGCCGCTGGACTTCGCCCTGGACGGCGAGAACGGCTGGTATCCGTTCAACTTCCGGCAGCAGTACATGGCGGTGACGGAACACTGGCTTGACGCGACGCCGGAGGCGCGCGCCCGCGCGCAGGGTCGGCGCCAGGCGACCTTGCTGCCGCGCTTCGCGTCGCAGAATGGGATTGTCCCGCTGCCGACGATGGACTACGTGACGAACGAGGTGGTTCGCGCGGCGGCGGAGTCCGGCGAGCGGACGTTCCCGGAGATGTCGATGCTCGGGCCGTGGTGGAGCGTGAAGTTCAATTCGTCGGAGATAGAGGAGATGCGTCCGGCTGTGTTGAACGGCCTAGAAGCCGCGCTTACAAACGAGGTATGGGCGGCGATGCCGGACGCGATGCGCGGGCCTCTCGCCCTGCGCTTCGCGGCGCTCGCGCACCAGGCGGGTGACCTGGGGCTCGCGGCGGAATACATCGTCCGCTACGTGCCAAAGGAACTAATCGAGAATCCGCAGGCACTTGCCGTGCCGGACATGAGGTACGACGACGCCGTCGATCCCGGAAAGCATGGACGCGACCTGCGCACGCGACTCTGGGGAGACTGTTCGCCGCTCCGCGCGGCATGGTGGAGGGCTTGCAGGTCGGAAGGGCCGGTTGACGCGGCGGACATGTTCGGGAACATCCGATCGCTGCCGGTCGTCGAAGAGGACGGCACGCCTAGGCAGACGGGCTTCGGGCTTCCGTGCGGCGAATGCTGGCGGCTGTCGATCCGGGCGAAGGGGCCGTTCCGCCTCTTCCCGGCATACACGGACGGATTCGTGAAGGGCAGGCCGAGGGAACCTTCCGTAATCGTCGAGGAGAGGGGCGACGGGACGCTGGAGGCGGTGGCCGTGCCCAAGGGGAGCGGACGCGACCATGCGCTCGGCGAGGCGGCGCGGCTTTCGAGGGCGGCGGACGGGACGTATGCCGTGGAGTACGTGTGCCGGGGCGGGAGGCTGGAGGTGTTTGCCGGCGGGACGAAGATCGGCTCGGCGGAGCCGGGGCCCGGCGCCGGTTTCGCGCCGGCGTGGCTTGCCGATCCCGGGCGTTCCGTCATCCGCGTCACGTTGGAGCGGCTACGTCCGCCGGTGTCGGACGGCGGGGCCCAGTTTGACGCGGACGCATTTATCCAACGCGTTCTGAAAATGTCGAAGAATACCTCTCGGGATGAAATGCTTTCGCTGAGCAAGACCGCAAGCGAAAACGCAAAGGCCGTCGCGGAGGCTGTCGCCGTCCGGCTGGCGGACAAGTCGGCAAAGGAAGAAGACAAGGTCAAGTACGTGTGGCTTCTCGGATTGGCGAAGCAGGATTCGTCGGTGCCGCTGATGCTGGACATTTTCAAGACCTCCAATCCGACATCGTGGCTTCATAATGTGACTTCGCGTGTCCTGATCGAAATT
>CADCOC010000186.1 GCA_902802945.1 uncultured bacterium
CTTAAAACCCTCTTCAAGCGTGAGCGCCGAAACCGTCCCAACTACGGACAGAACAGCAAGCGCGAACCACGCGGCCTTTCCATGTAGGTTAAGATTCATCTGACTTCTCCTTCTTTGCGTTTCAAATTTCCTATGTCGTAAACCACGTGTATTACAACACGGATGTGGCCGCCGCAGCCGACAGGCCCGTTATGGAAAAGGATTGATGACCTTCACTCCCGAATAGACAACGCCGTTTCCCAAGTCTTCCGACCAGAACTCGTTGCACCCGTTCGCGACAGCCGAAGCTATGAGAAGCGAGTCGTAGAACTGAAGACCGTATTGATCCTTAATCAAAAGCGCCTCGAGCGTTAAATCAGGGACGACAGGAACGACTCTGATTCTGCGAAAGAGCCGGATAAATCTAGCCACCTCGAAAACGCTTTTCCTGAGCTTTGAAAGGGCAACGTTTGAGAACTCGTTCAAGACCTGCGATGAGATGACGAAAGAAGGATTGTCGACGGCATTCTTGATTATTGAATAGGCACGGCTCTGCTTGGCCTTGTCGGCGGCATCGGCAGAGTAAACGAAAATGTTCGAGTCAAGGAATATCACGCCAATGCCTCCTCGTAAGCATCTTGACGGCGAAACTTGTACGGTTCAGAAAGGCGCCCTTCGCTCTGCCCAACCAAAGACTTGAACTCGCGTTCCCATTCATCAAGTGAATCCCTGGCAGCGCGACGCCTGGCAAGTTCTGCTGTTATGCAGTCAAGGAACATCGTCTCAACGGACATCCCGTTGAGAGTCGCAAATCCTTTTGCTTCCTGCACCAATACGGGCGGCAAATCTATGACAACGCTCATGGTTCTCTCCTTAATTCGTTTACAGAACAAGAATATTATACCACAATTGCGGGTGCCTGCGCGGCTCGACAACCGCTTTTGCCGGAAACGTTTCCCCCAAGGGATTGTGTTATAATACCGCCGCTGGCCAACCACGAACCACTCAAATATGATATACTATGCGCCATGGAGAAAGCAGCGACAGACATCTACACGTTTGATGACCTCCGAAAGGCTGGGTTCACCTATGTAGACAAGACGGCAATCCTGAAGGAATTGGCCGACCTATCTCGCGGCAAGCAGTTCTTCATCGCGCGCCCCCGGCGCTTCGGGAAATCGCTCGCCGTCTCCACGCTCAAGTGCCTTTTCGAGGGAAAGCGCAAGCTATTTGAGGGGCTGGCCATCGAGCCGGAATGGGACTGGTCGAAGAAATGGCCCGTCCTGCACCTCGACATGGGCAGCGCCCAGACCACGAACGTGCCGGAGCTTAAAGTCATTTGGCGCGACATGCTCTCAAAGGAGTGCGTGCGCAACGGCATTTCATACCGGGATTCGGAAATACCGTCGATAGCCCTTTCTAACGTCATCAACGACCTTGCTGCGGAATCCGACGACGGACAGGTGGTCATCCTCATCGACGAATACGACAAGCCGCTTCTCGGGCACCTGATGACACCGCAGGTGACGGAGTTCAAGGACGCGCTCAAGGCGTTCTACTCGGTGCTGAAGACACTGGAGGGCAAGCAGCGCTTCCTGTTCCTCACGGGCGTGTCGAAGTTCTCGAAGGTGTCGATCTTCTCCGATCTCAACAACCTCAAGGACTACACGCTCAACGCAACCGTCGCGACGCTCTTCGGCTACACGCACGACGAGGTGCGCCGGTATTTTCCCTGTTGCCTCGCAGCCCTCGGAGAGAAGCTAGGTAAAGATGCCGACGGCGCGTTCGCCGATATCGTGAAGTGGTACGACGGCTACAGATTCCATCAGAACGCCGAGACGGTGGTGAACCCCGTCTCCCTCGGCATGACGTTCGATTCCATGGAGCTCGCCAACTGGTGGTCTCTTACCGCCATGCCGACGTTTCTCCTGGATTTCTTCAAGGTGCGTCCGATGGACGTCTCGGACCTCTCGGTGTCGGACGCCGATCTCGCCGCATACGAGCCGGAAAGGCTCAAGCCCGTCACGCTTCTTTTCCAGACCGGCTATCTCACCATCAAGGGGTTCGAGCAAAGCGGCGCTGACAGAACGTACCATCTTGGCTTTCCCAACCTCGAGGTCGAGAATTCTTTTTTGAAGTCCCTCGCCGGCGTTTACGTGGGGCAGGACGACACGGACTCGTCAAACATTTCACGCCGCGCACGCGAGGCTCTTCTCGCCCGCGATCCCGAGGGTTTCGTGGAGGCGTTCCGGCAGTTCTTCGCGGCAATCCCCTACGACCTCACCGACCGTCAGAACGAGCAGTCGTGGCAGGCGATCATGTACGTGGTGCTGCGCGTGATCGGCATCAACGTGGACGGCGAGGTGCGCACGCACAAGGGGCGCATCGACCTCACTGTTGAGACGGCCACGGACGCCTACATCATCGAGGTGAAACGCGACTCCACGGCGAAGAAAGCGATTGAGCAGATACAGGACAAGTCCTACACCGACCGCTTCCGTCCTTCCGGCAAGCCGATCACGCTCATCGGCATCGCCTTCTCAACGAAGAAACGCACCGTCTCCGGCGTCAAGATCGTCCGCGACGCCTAAACGCCGCGCCCGCGCTCCTACTCGAACGAAACCATCTGCGCAGCTCGCGCCAAGCGCCCCGATAAAGTCATGCCGCGTCATCACTTGAAGATGATCATGAGACCGCTTGGCAGGAGGTGCATGAACTCGGAAGGCGCCAGCACGCGCGGCGTGACACGCAGATTCGAGACGGCCCCCTTCATGCCACCTGAAGCGAATAACCCGAGCCGCGCCGAACCCGGTACGGGCAGTGCAAGTTTCTTGCCCGTCTTGGTGATGGTTGCACCGTACTGTTCCCAGTCGCGGTAGAGTTTCAGCGTCATGGCCGTGTCCGTCTGCGACATGACAGCTGCCCAGTGATGCCATTTGCCATCCGCAGGATCGCCGTTTGCAAACAAATCCTGCGACTCCGTCAATCCCACGTCGTTTCCGTCTGCCGAGAGGCCGAGCATGCCGACAAGCCGCGGGGCGTTGTTGCGGTACTGGATATTCATAAGGTACTTTTTGTTACCCGATGACTGGCCGATGTCGGGCCGTCGAATCATTACGATGTTGCACCAGTCCTCCGGCAAGTAGTCAATCCGCGCCCAGAACTCCACCGTCATGTTCGGCTGTTCAAGAATCGAGTTCCTTTCCCACCAGACGGAACCGCTGTCAAACACGACGCTCTTGCCGAAGTCGCGCTTCTCCTTGCCGATCTCGCCGTCCAGCGTCACCTTGCCGCCGCGCAGTTTTGCGAATGAAGCCGTCCCCGACACCGTACCCGTTGGGGCGATCACAGGGTCCTGCCCCGTAGCGAGATTATCGGCGAACACGCAGTCCATCGCGAGATTGGACATAAACGGACGCGGCGTGAGGAATTCGTGGGGACGCAACGCCCGACGCGTGATGCGCACTTCGTCCATCCACCCGTCGTACGGCTGCTTGTTCTGGCTTGACCCTTCTGCCCACGCGCCAATGAAGAAATACTGCGACGCCGTACCCTCGTACAGCGTCTCCGTACGACAGTCAGGATTCGCCCAGTCGATGTAGAGTCGACAGTTGTTGGTCGTCGCCGCCTTGTCATAGACAAACGCAAGATGGTGCCATTCGTTGCTCGTTGTATAGATGTTGACATCCCTCGTGCCGCCGCCGTAGGCCCCTCCTACATAGCAACGGGCGAGCACACGTCCGTTCATCGTTCCTAACTTGCAAAGCTTGAGGAACGATGTGTTCACGATGTCCTCCGTACCCGCCGCAGTCTTCGCAGGCATCTTCATGAAGAACTCAATCGTGAAGGAATTGGTGGAGAGCTGCGCCGCGCCGGGGATGTTCACCGCCGGACCGTAGCCCGTGCCGTTCGTCGCGAAGTGCATCGAGGCCGTATTCTCGAACGTATCGGGATCAAGCGTGTTGCTGCGCAGTTCTGCCGCCACCGGCTCGCCGAGCGAAATCTGCGCCGTATTCCTGTTGTGAACGTCCACCCACTCCGCGAACAAATCCGAATTGAACGCGGAATTGAACACCGGCGTTTTCGCCGTAATGCCCGTAGCGGGGTAAAGTCCCGTACCGAACCACGTACTTTCGTCGAACGTGAGATAAACGGCCGTGTCCTCGTCCACCGCGTTCTTCCAGCACTTGGAGACCGGACGCAGGAACTGCTCCTTCGTCAGCGCCGTGTTGCTGACGCGCACCTCCGCGATATCCCCAGGGAATGAATCGTCGGTGCTGTCATACGGGTTCGCGCCGACGACAAGGGGATACGTGCCAATATTTTTCATCGGATCATCTGCTACGCCTCCCGTAGCACACTGCACATAATCGGTATAGAGCGTCAACGTCCCGTTATCGCTGACCAGCGCGATATGATGCCAGCGTCCGTCGCGCAGGACGTTCGTTGGCGTTGACATACTTCGGTGGCTTGCTTGTACGACACGAGCATAGATACGATTGTTCTGGTACCATCCGATCCAGCAGCCGTTGGCGTTTTTCCTGCCGAGGAAGTAGAGTCCGTAAGGACCGGCACCTGGCGTGGCGCCGCCCGTCGGCATGCGGTAGAACATCTCCACCGTGAAGGTGTTGCCGTGGAGGGCGTCGCCTGACGTCGTGGGGATTACGAGGCCGCTCTTCGTCGCGCCCATGTTCCAGCGGAGCGCGCCGGTCGCGGGGCGGACGGTCTTGGTGACAGGATCGAGGATGTCGGCCTTGTCGCTGAAACCGGCGTTCCACGTCGGGAACTGCGAACTGTCGTCACCATACACGGGCGACGACGCGTCGGCGGTCGTGATGGACTTCAGCGTTCCACTGAACGTCGCGGCATCTGCCGCGTTCGTGATCGTGGCGCCGTCGCCCTGCGAGAATCGCCACCACCCGATGGTGTCCGCGCAAAGCTGCATCGCCGCCATGCCGCAACATGCCGCAAGGACGAGACTTTTACACATTTTGATGCTTCTCATCGTCATTCCTTTCTCAAGACAAACCTTCTCCAAAAATTACAACACCGGTATTATATCAAAGAACGGTGACATTGACCATAACTTCCGCGAGATTTTTTTAGAAACTAAAACGAAACCCAGCGTCGTTCTTCGCGCTCTTCGCCGCTGAAAGTGTCTTGTTCTTTGACATGGCAGTTCCTCCATTATCGTTTCGGTTCGAGGTTCATGTCGACTGATCCGTTGACATTGTCCCGTTGTTTCTTCAATCTCTCATTATCCTCCCGAATAGTGTCTTTAGTAACGGGGACAACTACTTTATTGATCTTCCTGCTCCAGTAATCGCACGCCAACACTCCGTTATCTGGAACATCTACATTCCAATATCTGAGATATATGCATGCTGGCGTTCCATGCAGACGAAATCGATTAATCCAGCATGTTTTAACAATTGCATAACGGCTTGTCGATTCTGTCAGTTTCACAAGGGCTGGCATCTTCATGAAACTCGGATCATGTGCTTTGTGCGCTTACACATACTCGTTTCTCCGTTCCTCATTTCGGCTCAAGATTCGTGTAGTTGGGGGTTGGGTTGAATACGCCAGAAAGCAGAAGCGTTGGCATTCCATCCCAACTCGCATCAACATAAAAAACCTTAATTAGCCATAACAGGCAGATTTCACTTTGCCATCAGCACCCATCGCACATCGGCACCTCACAACCGCAAGCCGCACGTTGTCAGGCCGCTTCACATATCCGCTACTGTCCCTGCCGACTGTTTTAAGTTCCTTTTCAGTGTAAGGGGCCTTCTTAACAGCCTCATACACGTACTTATAGTCGCTTTCTTTGATACAGTTCACAGAGTACGCGCCCGACATCTTTCCCGGGAAACGAAGTGATGCCGTGCAATGACGACTGTCCGGCGGCGGCAAGCCGTCCCACTCCACCTTGACCTCAAAGTCTAACTGAACACCAGTTCCACGAGGTTTCACGAAATCACCGGCATCCATATCCACGCCAATCCAAACATTTGTTGCCGGAACGGGTCTGTGAACAAAGGCGAATTGGCGCAAGTTTGCGGGATGGCGCTTTT
>CADCOC010000187.1 GCA_902802945.1 uncultured bacterium
GTCTCCAAAAAAGTGACTGTTCTGCAAGTTGTTTATGTTGTTTTCAATACCCCCTCTGCCTCTCTGCGCCTCTGCGTGAGAAAAACTTCGCGCACTTCGCGAACTTGGCGTGAGGCATTAGCCGCTTAACTATCCATCCCGGATTTTCCGGGATAAGGGTGTTTCGCGCGGATTTATGGTATAATTAACCGTAAAAACACAACCAGCACACTTAATACAGGATGGGGAAACATGAATATCAGCATCAAGAAAATATCTCTGGCGCTTCGACATCCTGCGCACGGCTCCATGCCGGGGATGATGACTTGTAACCTGTCGGCGTCTTGCGTGTAAACAGCGCAGCCAATAAGCCAAAAGGAAAGAAGAACCACCATGCCTGACCTAGCAAACGTAAACATCTCGATCCAGCAGTTCCAAGCTGTCGCGACCGGCAAGTACAATGCCGGCGAAGTGCGTCTCGCCAACGAGACCACGCTCGAGAAGATCAACAACAGCGTCCACTTCAAGGGATCCAACCAGACGACGCTTTCGCATCTTGAGGTGCTGGCCATCAAGAACGCCTTCATAAAGGCGCTTTCCCAGAACGGCGTAGGCGTCGACGAGATTGCCCGGATCCGGCGCGATCTCGGGCTTGCCGCCGACACTTCCGCCGGCGCGGACAAGAAACTCTCCGAGCGCAGCATCAAGCCGCTTTCGCGCGCGCAGATACGCACAATCCTCGACCGCAACGCCGAGACGATCAACGCCCATGCCGGCGCGGGAACCATCCGTACCGACGCCGAGCTGCACGCTGGATACTCGGAGGCGCGCAGGGCGTCGCTCGCCGCCACGCGCGAGGCTACGAATGCCGGGCTCGCCACCACGCGCGAACTGGACGAAAGCCACAACATCGCCATCTTCCAGGATCTTATCGCAGGCAACATATACTTCCGCGAGATGGAGGATACCGTCCAGATCATCGAATACGCGAAGCTCCAGCGCGACACGATCCTCGCCAAGTCCGGCGGGCACCTCAGGACTGTGGGCCGTGGCGTGCTGCAATACCAGACGAGGTCCAACCAGAGCATCGATTTCGAGCTGCCGACGGACGAGGCATCCTACGTGCGCTACCTCGACGAGACGATCGTGCATCTCTCGTCGCTTTCGATGCAGGGCGCAAATGCCGACTCGGAATGCGGTCGCGTTCGCCGCGAGTTCGCCTCTGCGCCCTCGAAGAACTCGTGGATCGAGACACATGCGCGTTCCGGCGAATCCTGGAAAATCCGCACCGCGGCCGTGATGCTTCTCGAAGAGGCCGGCATCCACGACTGGGCGACCCTTTCCTGCGTGAACCGCATCACGGACGCCGAGGTGAAGATGCTCGCAAAGGAACTCGTCAACCTTGGCGGTGCCGTTCGTGGCGACGCGTTGCGCCAGCATGTTGTTCTGCAGGCGCTCGTGCGGAATGGCGCCGCTGGCGCGAATGTTCCAGACAAGAGCGCCACGTACATTCCCGCCATGTCGCCCAGCGAATGGAACACGGCGGTGTGGGACGCCATAGCCATCGGAAACAATTCCGCGCTTCCGCACGAATTCAAGCCGATTGTAGATCCGGTAGTGGGGCACCTCCGCGAACTTTTCGGCGAGGATGTGATTCCGGCCGGCATCGCCAACAAGGATATTTTCAAAACGGAGGACATAAACAGCATCATTGTCAGGGATAATCCCGCCGCGCAGGTTACCGCCGATGGGATCCGCGAGAGTTTCCAGCGCATCGCCGAAGATACCGGCGCGAAGATGTGCGCCAAAAAACGCCTGTCGGGCATCCTTGCGGCAACCGGCGCACCCGAGTGGGCCGCCTCAACGATGCTGGACGATTTCGCCGTATCACATCCCGAACTGCTGACGCGCCTTACGGCGGCGCGCTCGGCGGCGGAGACGGACGCCATCATCGAGGAATCGCGCGATCTTATCGAAGCCGAAGCCAGGCGTTTCGCCGAGGTCTTACGGATCAAAGACAAGTTCACCGACTTCTACAAGGAGGCGCTCAGCCATGCGATGGGCGTTCCCGGATCGGCGCTCTCCACCTTAGGCATCGACATGTACTGGATCAAGGCCAAAGGCGGCAAGCTCGCCGATGCCATCCGCCAGGGAACCTTCGCCGTCGCGAGCAATGCGGACATCGAAAAGGCCTTCCGCGATCTGGCGGCCGACCTTGCCGAGCAGCGCGTAGCCGCCATGCGGGCGGTGGACGAGCTGGACATCCCGCTCGCCGTGCGCGATGCGTTCAAGGACCATCTCTACCACGTGGGCCGCGTGGACAACATCGACCTCGCGCGTATCGTCCAGTCCACACGCGCCGCTTTCGGCGCGCTGGCTGACGCCATAGACGCCGTGCTCGTCCCCGGCGCGGACAAGAACGCCGTTTACACGGCAATGGCTCCGGCGAAAACCATCTTCAGGAACGTCGTCTATGGCCTCTTCCCTCCGGATGCCGACGTCGGCGGCGACGAGATGATTACGCACGGCAGGCTGGTCGGCATGACGTTCGTGTTCGACAAGCCGGGGTTCGTCGAGAAACTTGAGGCCTTCTTTGAGCGGCCGGACGTCGCCGCAGACATGGAAAACGTCCAGGACGACACGCTCCCCCACAACGCGACCATCTTCCAGCGGGCGCTTCCGGCGAAAGAGGAAAATGCTTCGATCGCCAACGCCTTCGGCAAGTCGAAAATGCCGCCGGCCTACGCATTCGCCGTCGGGGAGGCGTTCCGCGACCTCGGGATGGACGACCTTTCCCTGGAAGCGAAGGAGAAGCTGATGACCAGCGCGAACGGACGCGCCATCGCGAACAAGATCCGCGAGAGCGCAGGTCCTGTCTTGCCGTCGGATCTCCGCTCAATGGTGCGCCAGCAGTTTGCGGACATTGGAGCGAATCACGCGTGCGAACGCTTCCTGACCGGCCTCGCCGCGAAGAACAACATCGTAATCGGGGCCGAAACGGCAAGCTGGTGCCGCAGCACCCTCTTCGCGCACAACGCCGCGATTTCCGAGGAATTGACGACGGCGTTCCGATCGGCGGTAGTGGGACGGCGCGACGTGCGCGCCGCCGTAGCCGCCGTCCTCGAAAAGTACGCCGAGGACGCGCTTGTCGTGGCCAAGGCCTACGGCTCCATCGAAAAGGCGGATGTGGAGGCTCCCGAAAGGGCGCTGCGCGAGATCGTAGAGAGGACCGGTCTCGACGAGGCGTTCGTGCGCAGCCACCTGCGAACCGACGCCGTGGCAATTCACGGCGGCACGCTGGCGTTCGACCGCGCCGATCTCCGCGACGTGCTCAAGAATCCCGCGACGGACTACAGGACGTTCAACCTCGAGCTGATCGCCGAGAACGCCAATGCGCGCGTCGATTCCTTCATCTCGAAGAAGGTCGCGTTCCTCGCGCAGATCGATGCGCTGCCGGTTTCCGAGGCGTGCAAGACGCAGATTCGCGCCGCCACGCTTTCCGAGAGCACCTTCAAGGACGCCGAACTGCCCGCCGCCACCGCGCGCATCCTCGCCCGCGCAGACGTGGCGAACATGCTCGACTTCGCGAAGACCAATCTCGTCCCGGAAAAAATCGTCGGGATGAGCGACAAGCAGGTGTTCATGGTCATTAGTATCGTAGCGTCAACGCTCAACGCCGCGATCGAAGCGGAGCTCTCGGAGGACAAGCGCGCGTCGATGGACAACGGCGACTATGCCGTTCTCACGTCGCTTCTCAACATGGCGTTCACCGACGTTTGCGGCGCAAGCCTGAAGGAAGCGGCCGTCCAGCTCGCCGCAGACGGACGATTCGCCGGCGTGGATGCGGCAGGGGCCGAAGAGCAAGAACGCTACAACATCGAATACGTTACCTACAGCAGCGGAATCGACCAGAACAGGAATCCCGTCCCCGTCGATACGCAGAGGGCTCTTGCGGCGAACAAGTCCGCCGCCAACATCGCGCTCGCGCTGCGCATGCTCGGTACGGTGCGCTCCGATCTCTACCTCGAATGGCTTGACAGGGAGACCGCCAGCGCAGTTCGCGAGAACAAGGCCACGGCCGAACAGCGCGCAATCGCCGAAGCCGCGCTTAAGCGTGCGCCGGCGCTTTTCAGGAAACACTCCGCAGGCCTTACGGCAGAGCAGAGCGCCGAACTCAAGGCGTTCCTCGTCACGCTCGACTTCCGCGACGCCGCGCTCGCCGCGAGCGAGGAGGCGCTGAGCAGGAAGGCGTTCGAGATTTCGATTGCGGGGGACGGCTTCGACGTTCCCGGCTCTTCGGCAGCGGGCAAGGCGCTGTCGCGCGGATACGCGCCCGCGGAGCTTCCGATGCTACAGCGCGTTGCGGACATCTACCGCGAGGCGACAGGCTGCACCGAGACCGAGGCGCGAATCGCCGCCCTCGACCAGCATAGCGCGGCGCGGCGCCTTTTCGCCTACGGAGGACGCTTCACCGCGTCGGCGGAGAACTTCAAGGCCGGTCTCAAGCTGCTTGGGCAGTTCAAGACCTGGCTCGCCGCCAGAGATGCGGAAGTAGAGCCGAAGCGCGTGCCCAACGGGCGTGTCGGCGCCGGCGTAAGCCTCACCGCCTTGAACGCCGATCAGAGCTACTTCACGGTCAGCGCGGAATACGCCTACGAGAAATTCATCTTCGAACACATCGCGATCGACGAGTCGCTGCCCATTGCGACGGACGATCCCAACGCCGTGTTCGACATGGAGCACAATCCCGTGACGCGCTTCTTCGGCCGCGGCTACTCCACCGCCAGCACCAACACCATGGCGCAGATTCCGCCGGAAAAGCGAACCCTCGTATATGAGGTGTTCGACCTCATCGCGCCGCTCGCCACGACGCAGGCGGGCGTAGATGCGAACTACCACCGCAGCTCCAACGTCGAAATGATCGCGCGCATCCTCGCCAACCTGGACGCCATCGCCGAAATGAAGGCGGCCGGCACGCTCACGAAGGCGACGTTCTGCGAACGTTTCCTCACCGACATACCTGGCGCGGCGGAGATGACGTTCTCGCAGATCGGCCAGACACTGAGCGGGCTTCAGGAGCAAGTCCTGATGAACAGGTTGGGCGGAAACGTGGGCAAGTTCTTCCAGTTCAACCTCATGATGCAGTCCTCCGGACGCACCATCGAGGAGTGCGCGGAGGCGATCCTGAACGGGCAGAATCTCCCGAGGGCACCCTACATCGCCCCGGCGAACGGCGGCATATCCGAACTGGACGGCACCGCCAAAGGTGGCCGTGCGCAGTGCGTCCTCGACCTGCTGCGTCCCGCGAGTCCGGTGTCGATTTCGGACGGCAAGGAGATTTTTACCGACGAGCAGAACGTCTTCAAAGTCAATTTCCCGGACGGCACCACGCTCACAAGCTCCAACCAGGATCAGGCGAACGCCATCGCCGACAAGATCGCGGAGCTCTGCGGGCCGGTTCACCTGGTGCAGCTCGGCTCGATCTACTTCGCGCTCACGCAGGCTGGCGAAACCCAGATCGTGGACGCTTTTCGTGCGCAGGGATACAGCACGACCGAGCATACGCCGCTCACCTACACGCTCCTGAAGAACGAGGAGACCGGCGTAATCACGGTGCGCTACTCCGAGCCGGCGGGCTTCCCGATCAAGTTCAGCTGGGAGTGCGCAATCGCCCTTGACGGCACTTCCACGACAACGCAGATGAATGTCGTTGCCCCCACGGGAGCGGCAGTATGAAGCCGACTCAACGCCGAATGGTCCAAAAAACCACGCCTGCCCGTGTAACCTTTCGACGGAAAGCGTGTATTCAAGGTAGAAAACATTATAGGAGAAAAATACCATGACACTCGACATCAACGGATATAACAGCATATTCAAGTCTTTCGTGAGCTTCGCGCAGGAGCGGAACGACGCAAACCAGGCGAAGGCGGTCGCCGACGCGCACGTCAACAGGCTCGACGGCCACAGGGTTCTCGCCGTCACCCGCTCGGAAACGGACGAGGTCCACAAGTGGCTGCGCACACGCGACGAATACAGAGTGAACGACCGCACTCGTGATTATTTCA
>CADCOC010000188.1 GCA_902802945.1 uncultured bacterium
CTCGCCGGCGGAATTCACGAAGGCGCTCCAGAAGTACAAGCTGGACCTGAACACCTGGGCGGACCAGGTGAGCAAATGCCTCAACGCCAAGAACGTGCCAGTGCCGGAAATCAACGTTCCCAACTTCTTCACGCCGAAGGCCATCAACGACGCGCTGGACCGGGAACAGAAAAAACGGCGATGATGATTGATGCATTTTCCAAAACCTAAAGAAAGGAAACTTAAGATGAAGAGTAACCAGACAAAGACCATGGCCGCTACATTTCGCCTGGCGGCGGCGAGATTCGTCCTCGCAGGAATTACGGCGCTTTGCATCGCGGGATGCGGGAAGGACGAACCCCCGGCAGAGGTGAATCGTCGGCCCAGTGGCGATGTCATGACGGAGCAAAAGTCTGAGAAGACGAAAGCCGAGGCCGAGGCGCAGCGCCGTGAACAGGCCTTGCCAAGCCCCGTCCACGCCAAGACGAAGACCATCACGCTCCCCGGCGGCGCTACGATGGAGATGATCTGGTGCCCAGCGGGCACGTTCATGATGGGGCGCAATGTAGATGCCCCCAATGGAGGCGATGCGGATGTTGTAAAATTGCATGCAGGCGGAGGAGAGGTGAAGCCGCCTATCAAGGTTACGTTGACGAAAGGTTTCTGGCTTGGCAAATACGAAGTCACACAAGCCCAATACAAGGGCGTTATGGGCGAGAATCCGTCAGATAGTTCAGCCATTGGCGACAACATGCCTGTAAACCGCGTCACCTGGGATGATGCAACTAAGTTTCTCAAGAAAGTGGGTAGTGGTGCGCGTCTGCCGACTGACGCGGAATGGGAATACGCCTGCAAGGCGGGAACAGACACCGCCTTCCCGTGGGGAGATGTCTGTAACGGACAAGAAACGAACTGCAATGGTACAAGGCCATTTGGCACCATGAGCAAAGGTCCAAATATCGGCCGTCCCGTCAAGGTGGGATCGTACCCGCAAAACCCTTGGGGATTCCATGACATGACTGGAAACGTGTCAGAACTCTGTTCGGACAAATTCAATGCGTATCTCAGCACGATGGAGACAAGGGAACTTGTCGATCCTAAGGGTTACCCCTTTACGAGTCAGCGTACATTGCGCGGCGGCAATTACACGTATTTTCCATACGGATGCCGCAGTGTCTGGCGGCAGTCGTGTCCACAGGACTGGCCTGCCCCGCATATCGGCTTCCGCCTCGCGATGGACGAGTGAGTTTGGTTGCAAAACCGAAACTTGAAAAGAAAGGAATCCTCAAATGGCATACGTAGAGAAGAACGGTGTCCCCGAACCAGGCTGGTCGGACCGCGTTGACAGTCCGGAGATCGCCGCCGCGATCGCCAAGAACCGCAAGGCGGCGTTCAAGTGGGGCGTCGTCACGTGCATCATCGCGCTTGTCGCGCCAACGGTCATCTCGAAGTTTGCGCCGGACGCGGTAAAGCCGGAACATGCGATTCCGATGGGGCTCGTGATCGCCGGCGCGATCATCGTCTGCTCGGTATTGTGCAAGATCGTACACTCGTTCAGGAAACCCTACGAGGCGGTCGTCACCGACAAGATCATCGAGAAGAACCTGCACCGCAACCGCAACGATTCCAAAGAGGACCGCGTCCTTTACATCACGGTCGTGCGCACGACGGACGGGCGTAAGAAGAAGATCAAGGAGACGGGGTTCAGGCCGTTCGTTCCGCAGTTCGATTTCCCGTACGAACTCTACGACAAGCCCAAGGCGGGGAATCTTCGCTGCGTCGTCTGCTCGAAGGAGAATCCGCTGGAGGCCGACCGCTGCAGCCGATGCCATGCGCCGCTGCTGAAGTAGCAGTTTCTTGCTTTCAGGTCAAAATCGTGATATAATGCGCGCTGTTTCGAGTCAAAATGGTGTAAAAACATCGTCGTGTTCATCTCAAAACCGTGCAGTTGGATAAAAATCTGCGATCAAGACCATGAAAAGAAAGATTTATGAAAGACTTCTCGAGTGGAAGCGGCGGGATGTGCGAAAAGTCGCGCTTCTCATTGACGGCGCACGCCGTGTCGGGAAGAGCTGGATTGCTGAAGAATTCGGCAAGAACGAATACGAGAGCCACTTGCTAATCGACTTCCGGCTCGCGGGCGACGAGGTCAAGGAGATGTTCAGGACGCAGCTTGACCGTCTTGACGACTTCTTCTTCAACCTCTCCGCCTACTACAACGTGCGTCTCGTGAAGGGGCGCAGCCTGATCATCTTTGACGAGATCCAGTTCTTTCCGCGGGCGCGTGAGGCGATCAAGTGGCTCGTCAAGGATGGGCGGTTCGACTATCTGGAGACAGGCAGTCTCGTGTCCATCGACGAGAACGTGAAGGACATTCAAGTCCCAAGCGAGGAACGGCGGATCGGCCTCGGTCCGATGGACTGGGAGGAGTTCCTCTGGGCGACGGGAAACGAGCTTCTGCTGGAAGCCCTCCGCAGGGCGCACGAGAAGGGCGAGGCGCCGCCGAACGCGATTCACCGGCGCGCGATGGAGCTTGTTCGGCAGTATATGGTCGTCGGCGGGATGCCCCAGGCCGTCGGCGTTTTCGTGGCCGAACGCGACCTTGCTGCGGTCGATCGCCAGAAGCGCGACATCCTCGACCTCTATCGCAACGACATCGCAAAGCACGCCGGTCGCATGGCCAGGAAAGTCAGGGCGATATTCGACGGCATACCGTCGCAGCTGAACAGGCATGATCGCGTGTATCGGCTTTCGAGCCTTGGCGCGGACGCGCGCTTCAGATCGTACGAGGATGCGTTCCTCTGGCTGGACGACGCAAGGGTCGTCAACACCGCCTACAACGCCACGGAGCCCACCATCGGGCTGAAGGCGTCGAGCGAACGAAGCACGTTCAAGCTCTACATGGGGGATTCGGGACTTCTGACCAGCCTTTCCTTTGACGAAGACGACGCCTTGCGGGCCGACATCCAGCGACGTGTGCTCTATGGAAACCTTGAGGCGAATCTCGGAGCGCTGATGGAGAACCTCGTGGCCCAGATGATCGTTGCGAGCGGACGCAAGCTGTACTTCTACGCGAGAAGCGACAACGAGAATGCCGCCGAACGGATGGAGATCGACTTTCTGGTCACCGGGAGCGTCGTCGGAGGCAGGCACAACGTATCCGCCATAGAGGTAAAGAAGACGAAGCGCATCACGACGTCGAGCCTTGACAAGTTCAGGAAGAAGTTTAGCGACAGGCTGTCGAGGTCTTACATCGTACACACGGGCGCGTATTCGGATGAGGGCGGCGTGTTGCGGCTCCCCGTTTACATGCTGCCGCTTGAGCTGGAGCACGCGGAGGGCGGCAAATGAAATCTAGTGAAAACGGAACCTATCGCTGGCGTTACTCGGTGAACCTCTACAAGAACCCGGGGCTGCTCTGGCTGTTCTACAAGGTGTTTTGCGGAATATTCGCCGGATGCCTGCTCTTCGGACTGTTCCTTGCCGATTTCAAGGTCAGCCTTGCCGGAGACGAAGACTTCGACTTTGTACTCGACTACATCACCTCGCACTGTCCGAAGCTCAAAAAGAAAGGAACCTAAGATGAACTGCCGTATAAAATTCAAGATTCTCTCAACAACCGTGCTTGCGGCGCTCGCGTTCGCCGCCGCGTCGGCGGCGAGCACGGACGATGCGCCGGGCTACGCGCGCAACGGGCAGACGCTGACGGGCAACTTCCCGAGCACGGGCATCACTATTGAGGCCGGCGCAACGGTGACGTTCGCCGGCGTATATGCGGAGTATTCCTCCGACGGGAAAAAGGCCGCAGTCGCCTGTGTGGGCGACGCCACGATCATCCTTGCACCGAACACGAGGAACGTCGCCTCGAACTACGTGACGTGCGCTTCGGCCATCTACGTTCCCCCAGGGCACACGCTCACCATCAAGGGCGAGGGGTATCTCGAGGCCGTTTCGGTCAAGGAATACTGCAGCGCCATCGGCGCATGCTCGAAGTGGATGTATATGAACAACGACAACGGCCGTTGCGGAAACATCGTCATCGCGGGCGGCAAGATCACGGCCATCGCGGGCGGCGCACACGCGGCGGCAATCGGCGCGGCGTCGTACAAGGGGACGTGTGGCGACATCACGATCTGCGGCAATGCCGACGTGACGGCGGAAAGCACCTTCAGCGCGGCGGCGATTGGCGCGGCCGGGACTGGTGGAAGCTGCGGCGACATCACGGTCAAGGACAATGCGAGCGTCAAGGCCGTGGCAGGCGGCAAGAATGGCGACTACTACGCCAACGGCGCGGCAATCGGAGGCGGCAACGATTCGCCCTGCGGAAAAATAACAATCGCCACGACCGGGCGCATAGAGGCCATCGGCGCGCCCGGACGCTTCGGCGGCGTGGGAATCGGCGCGGGCGGATTCAGCAGCGACAGCCACGGCTGCGGAGATTGCGGCGATATCGTTATTTCAAACGGCGTGATTGTCGCGACCGGCAGAGGCGAGGCCAGCGGCATAGGAGGCAGCACGGGCGCAGGATGTGGCACTATCCGCATCCTCGGGGGCGACATAACGGCGACGGGCAGCAAGGGCTGTGCGGGAATCGGCATCTGCTCGACGAACAGTGCAATCGTCATCGCGGGCGGAAAAGTGCTCGCGACTGCGGGGCCGTTCGAAGGTAACCTCCCCTATTGGGCTCATACGGCGGTAGGAATCGGGGCTTCTTGGGAAGGCAAGGAAATCGGATCAATCACGATCTCCGGCGGGAAGGTGGAGGCGGTCGGCGCACGTTGCTGCCCCGCCATCGGCAAGTCGTACGGCGGCTCTTGCAAAAGCGTCACGATCACGGACGGCATAGAGGAAGTCATCGCCAGAAAAGGCAGCGACAGCAAAGAGTACATCGGCTCGAACAGCGAATCGAAGCCGTGCGCAGTTTCCATCGCGCCGTCGCTTTCGCAGACGTACAGCGACGACAAGTCCACGCTGATCCTCGGCCACGGCGGCGGGACTTCCTCTGCAGTCTCGGCGTCCTCTGCGGACTCGGTGTCCTCTGCGGGAGGGACTCTGCTGTACCACCTTTCATTCGACGATGCGGCGAATCCGCTGAAGGCAGAGGTCGGGAAGGACGCGGTGGTCAGGCGAAACAGGGCCGAAAAGGTCAGCGGGATGGGCGAGGTGAAGTGGGAGGCGAACGGCGGCGACGGTGCGGTGGCAATCCCGATCGGCTGGCACATCGCCGTACCGATTCCGGATGTTTTGACGAAGGAGCCAGGGCTTCCGGTCTCTGTCTCGATGAAAGTCAAATTCTCGCAGTTCGCGAGGGATACGTACCCCTCGCTCTTGAACATGCCCGCCGACAACGCTTCTCCGGGAATGCTTTATCTTGTTATCGACAGTCAGTACGTTGATCCAGTTATATGTGTGAAGCAGTGGGACAAGAGCTGGGGAGCCGGCGAGAAGGGCAAGAGTGGATTCACGGCGGAGAAATGGGAGAATGTCATTGCCGTGTTCGACCGCGATAAGACGGAGGTGTTCCTGAACGGCAATAAGATTATCTCCTGCAAGGGCAAGCTGGCGGGGAGCTACGCCGACTGCTCCAAGGCGGGCGGTTACATCCTTCTATCCGCCGACCCCGCCCCCAGCGGCGGGACGATTTACTGGGCAGACCTCAAAATCTATGCGGGCACTGAGGGAACTGGCGGCAGAACAACGCAGGGCGGTGGAGGGGCTTCCTCGTCCGGTGGTGGCGGAACTTCCTCGTCTGGCGGGGGCACGACCTCGCAGGGCGGTAGTGCGACACCCACTTCGAAAGTCAACGGAGGAGTAGGGTGTTTCTATCCCGCCTCAGCGCATGGCGGGATGCTACGACAGGAACCGGTGAAGATGCCGGACACAAAGCGCGCTCCAGATTACCTCAACCCCGATGGCACACCGGTCGGCAGCGAACAGAAACCGAGCGGCGGGAAAAAGCCAGGCACAACGGGCGGTGGCGGTGACGAGCCGCAGTCCGGCGGCGGAAAGAAGCCGGAAGAAGATCCTGAAGGGTACATCCCGCCAGACTGGGACGGTGAGAACAAGACGGAGGTTGTTCGTGTACAGCCGCCCTGGAAATATGAGGACGGAGAGCCGAAGACGGCGGAGACCGACGAAAAGCCGCCGGAAGGCATGGAGTTAGTCGGGTACAGGAAGCTCCGTGAAATCCAGGTGTACTGCATCAAGAACAACGGAGCGGCATTCAAGTACAAAATCGACGGCAAGGAAATCAAAAAGAAAATCCGTGAACCCAAGAACATCCTGGCATCTCCCGTGTCACTCTGCTGCGACATGGACGAGTTCACCGGTTACGACGCTTCTTCCGGTAAATATCATTTCGGGCAGTCCTCGGCGTCTCTCAAGTGGACCATGCCCAGCGAGCGCATTGACATTTACTATTCCAAGGAGAAGGGCTACAGGACATTTCCAAGCAACCTCGTGTTCAACTGCACGGGCGTGTCGCGCGCCGCGCTTAGATGCTCTAAGTATTCCGGGTTGAAGAAAAACTACAGCTATAAGGGAATGAACATTTTTGTGAGCGCGGAGCCTGGGAAGATTTCCGTTGATTACGACCTCGGAAAGAAACATGAGAACGACAATGCGGAATTTGCCGATGCCAAGAAGAATCGGGTAATTTACAGGCAAGAGCGATCGTCATACACATCCTCTTTCGGCACCGAACCGTATGCCTATTCGATTGCGGATCTGGACAAAAAACAGAAGCGTGAGATGTCGGCCACGAAAACGGTTACAGTGGATACAAACAGGGGATTTGGCGGCGGTGGGTATTATTATGCATGCATTCAGGCAGGATTGAGCAATTACTGTGATTTCAACGCCGCAGGTATACTGCCCGGTGACAGTTATCCTGGCAACGGCAACATTAAATCCTACGTCTATTTCATTTATGAGAACCGCGACCCTGACGTTGGACCGCAAGAACCGTCAGAGCCGACGAAACAGGAGCCGGAAGAGGAGGAAGAGCAGGGCGAGGCAATGATCAAGTTCGCGCAGAACGGCATGGGACTTCCGGCGAACAAGGACAAGTTCGTCCTGAAGAGCGAGGACAAGAAGAAGAACAAGGTCGGGCTGGACGAGTACCGCATCCCGTTCGTTGTCCTCAACATGCCCACGAACCGGGAGTACACGGTGACGGCGGGCTTCACGCGCATGGGCGCCGCCGGCGAGGACGGCAGGTACCTTGAGGCGGACGCGATCTCGAACGCCATTCCCTACAGTGTGGAGATCGTCAAGGATCCCGGCGTCAAGACGAACTTCCTGCACGAGGCCGTCGTCAAGGAGACCGGCACGTACGAGCTTCCGGCGGGGACGAGCGAGGGCATCCTCCTGAAGGTGGTCGCTGAAAGCGGCAAGAATGGCGACAAGGACTACGTGAAGGTCTATGAGACGTTCCCGATCTACCGCATCCACCTGGGACTTTCGTTCATGCTGCAGGCGAACACGATACCCTGCTACCTCGAAATGGGCGAGAAGAGCAAATACAAGCTAGACAAGCAGGACATCGCGGGAGACCCGGAGAAGGACCCGGACGACAAGTACGTCATCCGGCAGGAGGACTTCGAGGT
>CADCOC010000189.1 GCA_902802945.1 uncultured bacterium
GCGTGGTTATACGCGGCGTCGTTTCCGATGCCGTTCCATGCCTCTTCAATGGCGTCATTTGCGATTTACCGTTCAACGTCGTTGGTCTCCCAAAGAAGATGGGCAGTATGATAGCACATCCTTCTGCGATTTGTCAATCCCCCCGCGCGGCGTTTTCCGCGAGCGCGAGGGATGAGCCGAGAACTACCTTTGTCAGTTTCCGCATCTTTCATCTACTCCTTTCGCTTGCCACCGCAGGACGCGTTCCGACCACCACCCGCGCCACGCGCAAAAATCCATCGCGAACCATCATCCACCTACCAATTACAGCCCCTTTCATTTGCAGTTTGCGGTTTGAGATTATGGACGCGGCTACGCGCCGCAGATTGCCTCCATAGGGAGCGGTGCCAATTCTCCGGCGGCATTGTAACCCCAGTAAACCTGACCTTCACGGGCGCGTTGCTTCTGCTGCTCCACCACGGCGAGGAAAAGCTTGTGCGGATCGTGGTCGTATGCCGCCGAAATCTCCTGACGGATTCGGTAGATCTCGTCAATCGGCGTCTCAAAGGTCATTGTTTCATGCGTCATGGTCGGCATCCTCCATGTAGCGTTTGGGCGTGATGATGACAGGGCATTTGAGTCCTGCGTCCCTCAGAACGCCGTAGGTTTTCGGCAGAGTGAACTCGTTGGCCATGTGGCGGCAGTTCCATGTAAGCAGGACATCCATGCCGTAGAAGGCCGCCGTTGCGATGTGATAGGCATCCGTGGCCTCGTTTTCAGGCAGTGCGTGTTCGCTGATCAAAGTCTTTGCGACTTCTTCGATCTTTTCATGTCCAACGTCAAGCCTTGGAATGTCGCGTATCACTTCAGTGCGACGCGCCACTTGTTCGGCATCGCCTTTCTCGGCTTCCATAACGACATAACGTGACACGAACAAATCGCACGACGGGCGCACAGCCTCCCACCATTGGCGTGAAGCGGCCTGCCACGAGGCAACCGGCTCTCGCGTTGTTGCGCGTCCTGTCAAGTAACTGACGAACGACGTCTCAAGATAGACCTTCTTTTTCACTTCTGCCATAGGTCGCTCCCGTTTCAGGGGCATAACGCCCCAAGGAAAACATTGCTTATTATACAATATTTGGCGATTTGGCACAAGTGCGCCGCGCCCCTCGGGAAGTTTTTTCATGGGTCAACTACTCCTTTCTCTTGCCGCCGCAGGGCGCGTTCCGCACGCGCCCACTTCTATGCCATGTCCTCAAGAATGGATGCCACTGGGAACGCCGGGTTGTAGTGCCGCTGGATAAAGAGCGCGTTGCGCTCGGCGTAAAGCCGTTCCGCAAGACGGTCGGCGAGCGGTATCACGTGCCGCTCGTGTTCGCAGAAAAACGGCGGCACCGCGTCGAGCGATCCGGTCGTCGAGATGTTCAGGCAGCCACACCGGTTGTTGCACCGCCCTTCGAGCGCGCATCCGGCACATGCCGGCTTCGCGCTCTCGTTGCGCGCGAATATGCATTCCCGGCTCCGCTCGTCAAACCCGGCGCCGACATGGCCGATCTCATAACCGGCGCGGCCGACAAACTGGACGCACGGATAGTACGTGCCGTCCGGCGCGACGGATATCTGCCGCCGCCCCAATTGACACGACGCGCCGCGTCCGGGCCAGATGCGCGTGGCGATGCGCTTGTCAAACGCGGCGAAATAGACCTTCTCCTCGCGGCGGCAGGAATCGAGATACCAGTCCGCGAGACGTTCGTACGCCTTCCAGAGCCGCCGCCGCGCGTCAGCGTCCCAACGCGCCTGGAAGTTGACGGTCGAGACAATGTACTTCGCGCCGCGCGCGCAGAGGTCCATGACGCCGTCCGCGAAATCTCCCGCCGTGTCGGGGTTGACGGTCATCATGACCGGCGCATACGGCAGTTCGGCAAGAACGAGCCCAAGTCCGCGCAATGCCTCCGCCGACGAGCCCGAGCCGTCTGCCCCGACGCGGTGCCGGTCGTGTGCGGTGGCCAGCCCGTCGCAACTCACCGCGACGCTGAGGCGGCATTCCCGCGCACGTTCGACAAACGCCGGCGTCACCAAAGTGCCGTTCGTCGTCACCTTGTAGTGGAACGCGAACGGACGCCTCCTCTCGCAGGCGGCGATGATCTCGAAGATCAGCTCTTCGCGCAGCAGCGGCTCGCCGCCGAAGAATATGATGCCGCAGTTTTCCTCGCCGTCCGTACACTCTGCAATCGCCGACAAGGCGGTCTCAAGCGCCATGTCGTTCGTCCCGTGCCGCGCGTAGCAGTAGCGGCACGCGAGATTGCACCGGTCAGTGAGATGGAGCGTCAGGTGCATGGCGTTTCGAGAGGTGACTGAAGAACCATTCAATCTGCGCGACAAGCTGCCGTTCCGCTATCTTGCGCCCGCTCCGCTCCTTGAATTCGTGCTTTTTCTTCCAGTCCGGCTTTCCTCCGGCATTCTTCTCGAACGCCTCGATTTCCTGCTTCGGGACGTATGCGACTGGATCGTAGAACACGCCGACGTCGACATGATGGCCCTCCGTCCGCTTGCCGAACCCTTGGACGGCCGCTTCCGCGGCATCGCGCGTGCGGCAGGTCCAGACGGTTGAGCCTTCCCAAGGATCCTTGAGCCAGCGGCCGGCGTCCGACTCGGAAATGTATTCGATCCGCATCGATCCGTCGCGCGTGCCGAAGTCGAAAATCCACGTGCGCTTCTTCCGCGGCTCTTCAAGCGGCGCCCGGCGGGCACGGACGAGCCTCGCCACGAGATTCGGGTTCTCCCGCTTGCGCTCCCGTTCTCCGAGAGGAGCCTCCACGCCGTCAAGTTCCTGCGCGTCCGCAAGCGTCACGCCACGTTTTCTGAATTCCCGCTCGATGATTGCAAGCGCAGCGTCCTCGGAAAGGATCACGGGCGGATTCATCGCCACGCAGCCGAAGGCGCCTTCGCCGTCGCCGGCAAGCGAGGCCGGTGGCAGCGGACAAACATCCGTCACAGGCCTTGGACTTTCCCGCTGCGGCTTTTTCGTGTCCGGCACGTTTTCCGTGGGCGCCGATGCAGGCGCGTCGCACGCCTCGCCGCCGAGCGCGAGCGTCTTGAGCCCGAGCGCGACGGCGCCGATCGTGGACACAATCGTCCGCAGACCCTTCCAGCGCTCCGGCACACGCGAAAGATCCGCTTCGCCGATCTCGCCGGCCGTCGGATAGCGCGGCGTGGCATACCTGCGCAGGGGTGAAACAACCTCTCTCATTTCTTTTGCCTCCTCGTCTTCTTCGACTTCCGCGTACTTCTTGACCTGCCTTTTTTCTTGAGCGTTTTTTCCTGAATCACCTTCCGTTCCCAAGCCTCGAAGTCTGGATAGTCGCGCTTGACCTTCTCCAGCCGCTTCTTGAGCCCCTTGACGGCGACGGCGCCGTTCTTCGGACACGCGAAAAGCGCAGAGACGATCCGCTCCGCCTCCGCCGCAAACCCGGCCTGCCGCGCATGCAGGGCGAAGCACAGCAAATCGACGAGTTCGTCCTCGGACGGCGCATCGGCGAACGACGCCATCTCCTCCGCGTATGCGCGGACGAACACCACGTCGCGCGCCAGTCGCGCCTTTGAGAACGAGACGCTTTGGAGCACCTTCTCTTTTCCGTCTTCGTCCGTAACCGACAACCCGACCGAATCCGCCTGCGCCTCATACCAGACGCATCCGTGCGCAAGGAACTTCACGCGGCCAGCGTCCGACGTCGGCGGAACGACCCAGCCGTTTCCGGACGCTCTGAACCTCGCGGCGCGCGCTGTTGTCATCCCCGCCATCTCATTGCATGGCAAAGAACATTCATCTACCTTCGCCGGATACGGGCTGACAGCTGCATACACGGCACCTGACACGTCGGCAAAACCGGATGCCGCAAGCTCGCGTGTCAGCTCGTCCAGGTCGGGAGGCCGCATCATGTCTTCGCCAACCTCCGCACTAATCACGACATTCGTCCCCTTGACACGAAATGTACATCCGTTTTCCGCGCAGACGCGCCTGAGCGCGGCGAACGCATAGACGTTCGTCGCAGCGAACGGACGTACGGTGCGGGACACTGCGGACGCGTCGGCGGAGACCGCGTAGCGGATGTCACCCTTCTCCGCCGCGCAGACGGAACAGCCCATGGCCGTGAAGAACGCGGCAACGTCGCCGATGGTCGCAGGAGGATGGAACTCTACGGACGGCAGCACGGTGTTCCGCCACTTGAAGAAAAGCATCTTTTCACCCAAATGGACGTTGTGGCGGCCGAAGTCGTCTGCCAATCCGATTTTCTCGATAGACACGGCCGAAACGTACCTTGCTTCGTCTTCGTCCGCAATCCAAACCTTGTGCGGTTCGGCAAACCAGGCCGTCCGCCAGTAGTCTAGGTTCGAACCGGCGTCGCCATAGACCGTGACCTTGACCGAAGCCCCGTAGTCTGGGTACGTTCCGCACATACCCGTCACAAGGTTCGTCGACGACGCGAACACGGCAAGTTCACGATCGCCGTACTGGACGAGGGCAAGACCTTTCGAGAGATGCCGAGATTCCTTCGCGTTCTCTCGTATGTCATGAACGGCATTGAGCATGCCGCAAAACGGCGAGCAGCCGGGGATCTCAGAGGGGGCCGTGTAAAGACAAATGCCGTCCTTGGCATACGGCGGGTAGGGAAAGACCGGCTCGGCTCGGTTCACCTTTAGGGCGTTCCCTTCGCGCGAGAAGCCGATTTCAAGCGTCATGCCGCGGAAGAAGAGCCAATCGCCCGTCACGGAGACGTTCGCCGTGTCAAGCTCAACCGGAAAGGCAAAACGGCGAAACGCGCACGTTCCCCTTCTGACGTCCCGAACGCGCAAATCAACTCGATAGACTGCACGTGAATGTTGTTCGCCGCACCCCACCTCGCCACACATGCGTATCTGACCAGATGCATCGCCCCATATCTGCAGGGAAGATAGCCGTACACTCTCGACATCCGCGACGACGACAACCGCCTCCGTATTCGTCGGCGCGCCCTGCGCCTGCGCCAGCAGTTCGCTTGGACCAAAAATTGGGGTGAAATCTTCTTCGAAAATGTCGCCCTCGAATCCCCATACTTTATTGTCCGACTGGAACGTGAAGGTATCTGCTGCGGAACATCTTGTGGAAATCTCAATCCGCCCGTCACATGATTCGCACGGAAGCCCCCAATTCATCACGTTCCGAACGAGCCACCATGTCGTGACGGGGATAGTCCGGCGCTCAGAATCGCCGTTGTGCGTCTTCTCGATCCTGTCAAACTTCACGAGATACGCGTCGCCCGCGTCAAGCAGGCGGCAGACTACTTCGCGTTTCTGCGGAGAGCCGTAATGGTCTGTCTTGGAGAAAATCCCGTTGACGGTGGACTTCGCCTCCGTGGGAGTGCAGACGACGACGTTGCTGACGGCAACTCCGCCCCAGCCGTTCGTCGCAACGTGCACGAGCGCCGCTTCATCGAAAACCGGCGTCGCCCGCCCTCGTGCGGACGCACAGCACGCCAGCGCGATGGAACAGACGAGAATCGCCTTTTTCAGTTTCTGCATCCTTCATCTACTCCTTTCGCTTGCCGCCGCAGGGCGCGGTCCGCACATCGCTCGGTCGCGCCGCTGTCATGCCCAAAGTAAGGTGAAAATCACAATGGCGATTTGCCTTCTGACGGAATGCGAAAGGCGAATTCGGTCGTGCCCTTGTTGGTGAGGAGCAAATCGCCACGGCCAATGACATCCATGACCCCCGAAAAATCCGCACGCCCTGAAAGATACACGCGCGGAAGTTCCTCTTCGCGCGGAACGCATAGATGTACCATAAACGAACCGGGGGCATATCCTTCCGCAAGGGTCGCATCCACGCCTTCGTCGAAGTCGCCGTAGTCGCCAAGCACTCTGCCGTCCGAAATGGCTATGTATCTGCCGCGATATTTCGGCAGCAACGAGTCGAGATTCGCGTCATACCAGACCGAATTCTCCTTCAACTTTTCAAGGCTATGCA
>CADCOC010000190.1 GCA_902802945.1 uncultured bacterium
CTGAACGAGCTCAAGCCCGTCGCCCGCCAGGACAAGGTGACCATCGACGAGCGCAACGCCAAGATCGCCAAGCTCGAGGAGGAGAAGGCCGACGCGGCCGCCCGCGAGCAGTACGAGAAGGACTTCGAGAAGCTGAAGTTCCGCCGCGACTGGCGCGAGGCGAAGAACCTCTCGCTCGACCAGGAGGCCGTCAGGCGCGTGGCCCTGGCGCGCGAGGAGGAGGCGTCCGCGCAGCGCGCCGTGGCCGAGACCGCCGAGAACACGCGCCGCGCCGCCGAGGCGCTGGAGGTCATTGAGACCGCATTCGAGGAAGGAGGCGAGTAGAACATGGGCTGGATTTCCTACACGTCAAGCGGCGGCACGGCTGGCCTTTCGGCGTTCCAGTCGGACCACCCCAACGCCGTCGTCGTGGTGTCCGATACGGACAACGGCATTGTCGGGGCGGTATACGAGGTCCTGACGCTCGTGTGCAAGATATACGCCGTGCAGCACGTAAAAGTCACGGAGTACAGGGGGTTGACGCAGTCAACCGCCGAATCCATGAAGGCAGGCGTCTCCGGCGTGTCAAAGTCAGCGCTGCGGACAACTTGCGGCTCGTCGTGGGCCGTCGTGCCGATGTTCGTGGGCGTTGAGCGGAACGCCGTCGTGTCCCGGTCGAACGACGCCGACGGCTACAAGCTGACCGTGACCGAGACGTCGATCGCGTTGGCGACATCCGGGGCCATTGCCTGCACGGTCGGCACGCCGGTCACGAACGGAGACGTGACCGTTTCCTGGGAAAACGGACGTACGGCATAGCGGAGCAATCGTCATGTGGAATCTCTTCGGAAGATACAAGGGAAAGAAGGCGCTGCCGTCCGCGCGGCAGATGAACCTCATCGCCGCGATCCTGAACCACGTCACCCAGGGCACGGGCATATCCATGCAAATGCCGCAGCAGCCGTCAACGGACGCGCCGTGGATCATCTCCGTCGATACGGAGTGGCTCAAGACGTTCGTCGGTGGCGGCGGAGGTGACGGGCCAGAGTTGTCCGACACGATTCCCGTTGCTCCGGCGTCGAATCCATCAAACGCCACGGCAGGATCGGACACTACTGCGGCGCGAGGCGACCACAAGCATCCGCTGTCGACTAACTCCCTCGCCGCGTCAAAGTGGGTGCGCATGGATTCTAGCGGCAACCTTGAAACGCCAACGGAGCAGCCGGTCGCAATCAATCAGGCTACATACCCGCCTGCGTCAACGACGAACGGCCTCACGGTTGTGACCGACGTCAAGTGGGACGGCACTCATTTACAGGTCGTCAAGCGCACCTTGCAATTCCAGAAAGGCATCGCCCATTCGTTTGGCACCAATGCCACTACCAACGTGGATACGCCTACAAAGGTTGTTTGGAGCTAACAATGGCGACGCCGCACCTTATAGCGAACACAACCGACGGACATCTTGGATCTGTCGCACTAACGAGCGCAGGGGCTACTCACCTCGTGACGCTCGCACAAGCATCCGCATGGAACAACAAGGTGTTCCTCGCCACGGCAAAGGAGGGACGGTATGCCGCGTGCATGGCGACCGGGCTAGAGGCGTACCCAACTGTACAGGGTGGCGCAAGCGTCAAGGCTGACACGGACGCCTTAGTGAACGCCATTGGTAGCCGCCTCGACACGCTTTCATGGCGCAGCGGGTACAGGCCCGTTGTAAGCGCGTTCACAAGGGGCTCAATGCGCGGTCCGTACTCTCATCGTCCGGGCGTTTCGGCCGATTCGAAGCGGGCAGAGTACATTTACTCCGTAGCCGCCTACAAGTTCAACCTAAAACACATCCATCTCTCCAAGCTGACGTCCTTCAAGGCGTATCTGCGGGTATATGTGCCGTCGCTGGCCGTTCAAAAAGACGCGAGCGCGCAAGGCCTGTATGGATGCACGCTGATGAATTCTGCCATATACGGCAACGCATCGCGCCTCTGCTGCCGCCTAGAGAAAGAACTGCCGACATTTGCGCGCGACCTCGCGGAAGGCTATGATTCGTGGGAGTTTCAGGGGTGCGCAAACAACGGCCAGACCGTGAACGGAGACACAAACTATGCGCGGCACTCGGTGGCGTACAATCCATACCACGGAGACGACTGCGTGTCAATGCCGGTGTGGACTGCGAACCAAAGGACGAACTCCGCAAGCGCGGCCGCGCCGACAATGTACTACCATGACTTTCAAATTACAGACACAGACAATCTTGATTTTTTGAAGACCAATCCTGCCGACCTATGGGCCGTCGTGCATTTTACGCGCGGCAACGGATTCACGGATGGCCAGACAAATCGAGGGATAGCGCCAAACATCTCCGTGGTCGCGTGGATGTACAGGGCCGACATCGTGCTTTCGTGTACCGGGGCGAAATTCTAGGGAGGCGTTATGACGAGCGTGCAGTCAATGGAGATGCCGACACCGAACACTACCTCCGGATCCTACGAGGTGCCGGGAAATGGAAATGTCAGCGACGCCTATATCATTGGCGATACCGTGGAAGTTTCGCGTTTCCCCGCGAACACGCTGGAGCAGGGCGTGACGATAACAGAGCCAAGCGATAACAATTAACATGTAAGCAATCTCTTACAGGAAGGGAGCCACCATGAAACCCCACTACAAAACCCTTGCAACGGCCCTTGCAGCCGCCCTGCAACTCGCCGCCATCGCCGCCGTGCCGGTGGCGTGGACCAACTCGCCGGGAATGCCGCCGTACCCGACCAAGCCCGTGCCGCATGGCGTGCCGGTCGATCTCGCCGTCACCCTCAAGGGCTACACCACGCCGCCGATCGCGGACGGCGCGGACGTGCGCCTCTGGTACCAGACCAACGGCATGGGCTCCGCGTGGTGGAGCGCGCCGGCGACGTTCGACGGCAGCACCATCACGGCCACGTTTGGCCCGGCGCAGGACTGCGGCGCGGACCGCGTTTCCCTCTTCTTCGGCGCGCCATCCAACGTATTCGCCTCGGCGGTACTGCGGCTCACGCACGCGCCCGGCTTCACGCCCTCTTCCCTACCGATCCCCGTGCCCGCACTCGACTTCGCCGCCGTGGAACTGCGCAACATCTCCGCCCTGACCAACGGCTGGAGCTTCGGCAGCACGCCCGGCAATTACAGCGTAGTGAGCAACGCGGCGATGAGCGCAGCCCCGGCGTACAAGGGAGTGCCCGAGCTTGCTTCCTGCGATTGGCATGACGGCACGGCGCTGCTGAAGTGGTACGAAGACGAAGGCCATTGGCATACCATCCCAAGAACGCACCAATTTTCAATGCGCAGTTTGTCTTATGGGGACGGGCGGTGGGTGTATTTACCGTTTGCTGGTGCAAGTGGCTACACGAATTCCGTTCCAATTTACGGGCTTCCGCCGACGTTGACGCTGTATAGGGACGAGGATTCCGTTACGCTGACAAGGACAAACGAGGTTTGGTCGACAAACAGGTATCCGGTGGCCTACGCCGACGACCTGCCGGAATGGCCGGTGCAGCTCGTGCACACGAACACGCCGATCATCTTCGCGGACGGGCCGGACACGAACGTGTCGTCGATAGCGATCCACGCGGGGCCGACGAACTACACGGCGCTTTCGTTCATGACGCCGGTCAGCTACTATCTCCCGAACCGCTTCTCGATTCTGGAACTCGGACACGACTACCAGATCGCGGCGGCTCAGTGGTTCCAGGTCGGGCGGTATCTCTACGCGCAGGCACCGGAAAACATCGTCTTCGTCGGCGGCGGTCGTCACCGGAGCCTTCAGGACTACCTCGACGCCTGCGCGCCCGAGACGCTGGCCGACCTGCTCGCGTGCTACGTCCCGACGAACGGAGGCGGCCGCATCCACGGGGACCTCGAGATCGACGGGCGGCTCACGGCGGGCGAGCTCATCACGATCACGAACTCGGACATCATCGCAAAGGGCTTCAGCGTGATCGACAAGGTGCTGACCGCAGACGGCCTGTTCGCGTCAAACGGCATGGTGCGCCTCAACTGCGCGAGGTTCGTCCTCGGCTTCGGCACGCCGCGCGTGCATGTGGAGGCGTACGACCTGGCCAGCGCTGTCACGTACGGGGGGACGTGGGACAATCCGGCTGGCAACCTGTCGACATACTACGTCGGCAAGATCGAGGAGGTGCTCGCCGGAAACTTGACAGAACCGAGCATCGAGCGGCGCGACCCGTACATGAGGTACGGCGACGTGAAGAGGCAATTCGCCGATTGGGCCGTCGAGACGCACGAAATAAACAACGGCCGCGTCAAGCACTACACGCTCTCGAACTACCGCACGCACTATTTCACGGACGTGAACGTCGGCATGGACGGGATCGAGCTCAACCTCCAGTCGAACGCGCACGTCCGCGTCGTGTACGACTTCGCGCAGACGGCGCCGTCCGCCGTCTACTTCGACTGGGGCTATGATGGCGGGGCGACGCTGATCTCCAACGGGTCGCAGCTCGCGTCGCCCACGCCGGGCACGCGTACGCTGATCGAGATCGAGCATCTGGACGGCGCGCGGTACCTCGTCACGGAACACGAGATGTCGGAGACGTACACGACGACAAGCAGATATGAGGAGGACGAGCCGTGAAGGAGTCCGTTTCAATTGCATTTGCGCTGCTCGCGCTGGCGTCCGGCGCGCTGCCCTCCCCGAATCCGCAGGTGTCGGCGTGGATATGGAAGCAGGGGGCGGACCTGCCGAAGCACGTGGGCGTCGGGGACAACAGACTACGCCACTACTTCCACAAGGACGAACTCGACCCGTTCCCGACGGATCAGGACGCGTACTTCTCCTACAACGCGCTCGTCCCGGTCATCTACCCGGTCGGCTCGCCGGAGCGCCGCGTCACGTATCCGTCAGGGGACGTCGACGTGTTCCCGTTCATAAAGAGCGGCGAGCGCGTGCAGCTGGAGAGGGACGAGCAGAAGGGCGGCGGACAGCACTTCACGGTCGAGTGCATCCTGGAGAGGTGCTACGGCGACAAGTACGAGGAGCAGATGATCCGCGCGCTGTCGGAACGCGCGCTCCAGTTCGGCGGGCCGATGAACGAGGTCGCCATGCTCGCGAAGGTGAACCCGGTCAACATACCCGTGCTCCGTCCGGGCACGGCGCCCACGCCGTTCAGAATCTATGCCGCGCGCTACAAGATCGCCAGGGACCTATTCCCGGTGCGCGGCGACATGCTGTACGTGAGCGGGCGTCAGCAGTTCTGCGAGACGAACGCGTTCGACGACCTCGTGAGCCGGTACCGCACGGCTTACGGCGTCACGCCGACGTTCCAGGCGTTCGTCGAGGGCGTGTGCCGGTCGAACGACGCGAACCGCGTCTCCTACGCGCTCTTCCCGCTTGGAATCGTCGTGCACAGGGCAAGGGACTACACGGAGGAGTTCGCCCACTTCGTCAACGTCGGCGACCCGTACGGGGGCAACGACTTTGAGGAGTTCAAGGCCGCCTACCATGGAGCGAAGGTTGACGCGTGGAAGATGGGAATCGATCTTGGGGTGTCTGGCGGGTGGGCGCAATATATGTCCACACTAACTGCTGACGAGGACTGGGCCGCCGCCTCGGCCCAGCGCCTGCCCGCCAACACCCTTCTTATGCTTCAGCTCTATGTGTCCGGCGGCGGCTCAGCCGACCTGCGCGCGTGGTGCGAGTCTGACGCGATGGGGAGGATGATTCTATGAGCTTTGCACACGCTGAGAGGCCTTGCGCATGGTGTGGAAAGCGATTCACGCCGAAGACGTCGAGGAACAGGTTCTGCTGCAGGGACAGGTTCCGGAGCCGGGACAACCGTGGGTGCTGGAGCAGGGGCAGCCTGCGCTGCCGCTTCTTCGTCAAAATATTCTTCGACTGTTTCATATTTTGGAAAAATTCCCGGCCTACCAAGCAATGAGCTACCGCGCGACGGTCGAGGAGCGCCATGCCGCGCCAAGGCAGAAGGGGCCGACGATCGAACGCCGATGTTCGTACTGCGGGCGGGCGTACATGGCGTATACCGGCAGGAGTCAGTACTGTTCGCCTGAATGCGCCGCCATGGCGCAGGTGTCGGCTGCCGACATCGGACGCGCCGCGCGCAAGGCCGTCTGCATCGTCTGCGGGAGGGAGTTCGTCAAATATACGTCGCGCAACATCTTCTGTTCCCGCAAGTGCGCGAAACGCGCGTCTTACTGCCGCCTCCGCATCGAGGGAGGGCATGCCGTCCAGACGGGGAAAAGGTACATGCGCGCAGACGACATGGTCGCGGCGCGTGCCGAAAACGCCGTGCACGATGTGGATAAAATGAAGCGCNGTATTTATCGGCGGCGACGTCGCCGCCGGCTCCGTGCGCGACGAAGATATGGCCCGGGAGCTCGGAGCCGTTGCCATGATGCCAGAGGAGGCCGAGTCATGATAGGCGATTCGACGATGATGTCGCCCGGCATGAAAGCCTGGCTTGATGCCGTTATAGAGAAGCATCCTCCTCTCACGCCGGAGGAGGAATCTGAGATTGTTCTTCGCGAGGGGCACAACCGAGAAAGGCTGAACGAGCTTCTCGTGCTGCATAACGTGGCCTTGATTGTCCAGAGCGCAAAGGCATATGCTCTTCAGTACCGCGACCAGGACGTGGACGACATGATTGCAGAGGGGCTGATGGGGTTATGGCAGGCAGCAAAGAAATTTGACCTTACCAGGGGCTTCAGGTTCTCGACGTACTGCATTTACAAAGCCAAAAGACGAATGCAATATAGAACTCGTTTAAAAAGTCATAAAGAGTTCCGCGACGGCCTGGATTTCGCGGACAGGTTTTTTACGCGATTGAGAAGGACGTGCCTGAGCGACTATGAGATGTCAGTCCTCTATCGCCGTACAAGGGGAGAGACCTTAGCAGAAATCGCGAAATCGTTCGGAAGGACTCCGGAACGCGTTCGCCAGGTCGTTGAAGTAGCAAAGACGAAGGTACGCGCACATCTGAAGTGGCGAGCCAGGGTCGGGCGGATGAACTGGGACAAGCTGTCCGTGAGGCACGTGCCAAACAAGGCGCCCGACAGGGGAAGAACGATTTATTCGAGCTACATGGCCGGGTGGGTCGCATGGGAACGCTACAAGCTAGGAATCAAGAAGGCGGCACCTATTGCGGTAAGAGAGGAGACGGGCCCGGTCCTGACGAGCGAGGGCTTCACGGCCAAGCGGTTCGTCGTGAAAGGCAGGACGTTTGTGTTCAAGGGCGGGAAATGGCTTCCCGCGCCCAAAGAGGAGGATTACGGATTCAATGAGTCGCTCAATGCGTGATGAAACTTCAACACGTCGAACGAATGCATGGGCGATGTGAAAGAAGACGTTGCGAACGACGCTTGTTTGCTGCTGTAAAATCTCTTCCCGCCAGGACCTCCACGCCCCATTGAAAGGCGAACCGTGACAGGCACAGCGGGAATCTTTTTTCTGCGGGATCCCCTAGTGGATCCCTTGCGAATCCCAAGCGAATCATCCCTTATCCAACGTCCACCAATCGCAAATCAAACCCCAACCATTACATTTGCGCCGTTACATTACGCTGCGCTCGAACGTGGTGCACGACGCGCCGCACTCGGCCGTCCTCTACGGCGGAAACGATCATCTCTTCGAGTACAACACCGTCTATCGCGTGCTGCTGGAGACGGGCGACGCGGGGGCGTACTACACGGGACGCGACTGGACCACGCAGGGCAACGTGCTGCGCTTCAACTACACGCACGACCTTGGTGCGGGAGGGAA
>CADCOC010000191.1 GCA_902802945.1 uncultured bacterium
TGCCTTTGGGGGCCGAGGCGCCAGATTTTCAGCGCGAAAGCTTCTTGAAAGGGCGTATTTGTGGCGGCGAACCTGACATGAAGTTGTATACTTGGAATCCCTGACTCTAGCCACTAACCACTACCCACTATCCCCTAAAAATGCTATACTATCCCCGTTCCTCGAACCAAAGGAGAAACAAGGAATCGATTTAAAACCATAAACAAGACAATTTAGCGAACTGCTGAACGACGCCTCACCGGAAATACTACCACACGTTTCCAACGTCGTATGCAAACCAAGAAGCCGCACAGGCTTCGCCTGATTCATTGCCAGCAGAACGCGCCCCCCAGGGCGCGTTCTCCCGTGTAATCAGGCAGGCCTGTGGTAGGGCTTCCGGTGAGGGCATGGATCGAGAACGCGCTCTTTTCATGCAGTTGTGATGTGGTCGCATCACGACCATGAAAAAGAGCATAGCGACAAATACCGACAGCCTCCCAGATACGACACATACCGTAGGCTTTCTCGAAGTCTTGGGGAAATACCGTGCCGACTCTCTTTCCGAGGCCGAGAAGGGCACGAAGTTCGAAGAACTGATGCGCACATACCTTCTCAATCGACCGCAGTACAAAGGCATGTTTGACAAGGTGTGGTTGTGGCGCGATTTTCCGTTCCGCAAGGATTTTGGCTCTGGTCATGATCTGGGCATCGACCTTGTAGCCTTGACGTTTTCGGGCGAGTATTGGGCTGTTCAGTGCAAATGCTATCAGGACGACACCTACATCACCAAGGAGGCTGTGGATACGTTCCTCTCCACGTCCGGCAAACGCTTCAGCGACGGATCGTTGGAGCCCAAGCGGTTCTCGCGCCGCCTTTGGATCGCGACGACCGATAAATGGTCTGACAATGCGGAGGCGTCTCTTCTCAACCAGGTTCCGCCCGTCATGAAAATCGGGTTGGGGGACCTTGTCTCCTCCCCCGTGGATTGGGCCGATCTGGAATTCAAGGCGCATGGCGGCCGCGCCGTCACGCCCGTCGGCCCCCGTTCGCCGTACGAACACCAGCTTGAAGCCGTCGCCGCCGCGCGAGCCCACTTCGCCGCCCATGACCGCGGCAAGCTCATCATGGCCTGCGGCACCGGCAAAACCTACACATCACTCAAGATCGCGGAGGACGAAGTGAAATCAACCGGTCTAGTCCTATTCCTCGTCCCGTCCATTGCGCTCCTCGGACAGACGCTGAACGAATGGACGGCGAATGCCGCCAATTCCATACGTCCGATGTGCGTCTGTTCCGACGTCGATGTCTCGACGAAGCAGAAATCGACCGATGACGGCGGCTTCACCGTCGAAGAACTTGCTTTCCCCGCATCGACGAATGTCGAGGCCATTGTAAGCCAGTTCAAGCAGCTGAACCTGCTCGCCAAGACGAACGGCGGGTTCCGCGTCGTGTTCTCGACCTACCAGTCGCTTCCGCAAGTCATCAAGGCTCAAAAGGTGTTGAACGCCGAATCACCGCATCAGGCCGATTTCGACCTTGTCATCTGCGACGAGGCGCATCGCACGACGGGCGCGGCCGCGAAAGAGTCGTGCGAATCCGCTTTCATCCTTGTCCATGAAAACTCGAACCTCGTCGCCAAAAAGCGCCTGTACATGACGGCGACGCCTCGTATCTACAGCGACAAGGCCAAGGATGACGCGAAGAGGGAAGACGCCTACTTCTGCTCGATGGACGACGAATCCATCTACGGCGAGGAGTTCTACCGCATCGGATTCGGCAAGGCCGTGGAAAAGGGCCTGCTCTCCGACTACAAGGTTCTCGTCCTCACCCTGCCGAAAATACCTCCGGAGCTCAAGGCCGCCGTCACCGCTTCCAACGGCGAGATCAAAATGGACGACGCCGCGAAGCTCGTCGGCTGCGTCAACGCGCTTTCAAAGCAGCTTGTGAAGGATTCCGAGGCCGTCCGGCGGGAAGACCCGTCCCTCATGCACAAGGCTGTCGCATTCTGCGCCAACATCAATGCGTCCAGGCATATCGTCTCCAGTTTCAACGCCCTGCGCGACAAATACTACGAATCGCTCTCTCCTGAAGAGCGTTCAAAGCTCGTCGCGATCGAGGCGGACCATGTCGACGGTACCATGGGCGCGGCGAAGCGCCAGCAGAAACTGGCATGGCTGGACGGCGTGGGCGGCGACACGAACACGTGCCACGTCCTCTCCAACGTACGCTGCCTTTCCGAAGGCGTGGACGTTCCCTCGCTCGACGCCGTGCTGTTCCTTTCCGCCCGCAACAGCCAGGTGGACGTCGTCCAGTCCGTCGGACGCGTGATGCGCCGCGCCCCCGGCAAGAAATACGGCTACGTCATCATCCCCGTCGTCATCCCACCGGAGATGTCGCCGGAAGAGGCGCTCGACAATTCCGACGTCTACAATGTCGTCTGGACGGTCTTGAACGCGCTCCGCGCGCATGACGACCACTTCGACGCCGAAATCAACAAGATCGAGCTCAACAAGGGCAAGAGCGGAAAGATCATCGTCGATGTCATCGGCAAAGGCGACGGCTCCGGCGATGCGGGAGGGTCGTCGTCCTCGGCGACCGCCACCCAGGACGAGTTCGACTTCAGGGCGAAGATCTACGCCAAGATGGTGAAGAAGGTCGGCACGCGCCGCTACTGGTCGCTCTGGGCGGAGGAGGTCGCCAAGATCGCCGCCCGCCATTCCAAACGTCTCAAGACCGTCATCTCCACCCCAGGCGCGAAGCGCGACGAGTTCGTGAAGTTCCTGGCCGCGCTCCGCGAGAACCTGAACCCCGCCGTCACCGAGGACGAGGCCGCCGACATGCTCGTGCAGCACGCGCTCACGAAGCCCGTGTTCGACGCGGTCTTCGACGGATACGACTTCGCCGCCTCGAACGTCGTCTCGAAGGCCATGCAGAACATGGTCGATCTCCTGCACGAGGAAGTGCCGCAGGAGGAAATGAAGGCGATGGAGGAGTTCTACAAGTCCGTCGCCGAGCGCGCCGAGGGAATCGACAACGCCGAGGGCAAGCAGCGCGTCATCTACGAGCTGTACGACAAGTTCTTCCGCACCGCCTTCCCGAAGATGTCCGAACAGCTCGGCATCGTCTATACGCCCGTCGAATGCGTGGACTTCATCATCAACTCCGTCGAGGATGTCCTCGAGAAGGAGTTCGGCCAGTCGCTTTCCGACAAGGACGTGCACGTGATCGACCCGTTCACTGGGACGGGCACGTTCATGACGCGGCTCCTGCAGTCCGGCCACATCAAGCCGAAGGACCTGAAGCGCAAGTACACGCAGGAACTCCACGCCAACGAAATCGTCCTCCTCGCCTACTACATCGCCTCCGTCAACATCGAGTCCGTCTATCACGATTTGATGAATGTTGCCAATGTGAAAATGTTGCCAATTGCCAATACCAATACCCATTGTAAATTGGAAACTGGAACTGGTAACACTGGCAACATTGGCAATATTTACCAGCCCTTCGAGGGCATCTGCCTCACCGACACGTTCGAGCTGTACGAGAAGGACGGCGTCTTCGAGACGAAGGACTTCCAGCAGAACTCCGCGCGCGTGAAGCGCCAGCGCAAGTCGCCCATCCGCATCGTCATCGGCAACCCGCCGTATTCCGTCGGACAGAAGAGCGCGAACGACAACGCGCAGAACCAATCCTATCCGAAGCTTGAGGCGGCAATTGCCCGGACGTACGCGGCGAAGTCTACAGCGGCAGCGACAACGAAAAGCCTCTACGACAGCTACATCAAGGCATTCCGTTGGGCGACGGATCGGCTGGAGGGCGGCAAGGGAATCGTCGCGTTCATCTCCAACGCCGGTTGGCTCGACGCAAGCGCAATGGACGGCTTCCGCGAGACTTTGCAGGAGGAATTCGATTCCATCTACGTGTTCAATCTTCGTGGCAACTGCCGCACAAGCGGAGAGTTGCGCAAGAAGGAGGCGGGCAATATTTTCGGCCTCGGTTCCCGCACGCCCATCGCCATCACGCTCCTTGTGAGAAATGGAAACAACCCGAACAACGGGGAAAAACAACTTTCTAATGGGGCGCGGCCTAACTCGGCCGCGCACAATGGCAAACCCGCCGCGCCGGTTGGCGCGGCGAAACAAGAAGTTGTTTTTACAGGTTGTTCAGGTTGTTTCCCAAAAAGGAAGGCCCGCATCTACTACCGCGACATCGGCGACTATCTCTCGCGCGAGAAGAAACTCGAGATCGTCAAGGACATGTGCTCGATGCTCGATCCGAAGATGGATCTCGTCGAAATCCATCCCAACGCAAAGAACGACTGGATCAATCAGCGTGACGGCGTTTTCGATTCGCTCATTCCGATTGACGACAAAAAGGACAAGACGAATCACACGGTGTTCGTACCGTTTTATTCTAATGGGCTTCTGACTGCACGCGATGCATGGTGTTACAATTTCAGCAGAGCAGATCTCATTGACAATATGAAGCGATCTATTGATTTCTATAATGCAAATCTTGGAGCAAATCAAGTAGTTGATGAGACAAAGATTAGTTGGGCGGGAAAGACCTTGGAATGTGCAAAAAAAGCAATCGTTGCTCTGTTTGAAGAGAGAAATGTATCGTCGTCAATGTACAGACCATTTTGTAAACAGTTTTTATACATCGATGGAGTTTTTACTCATAGACCAGCTCAAATTCCCCGTATATTCCCAACGTCTGCGCATAAGAATCGCGTAATATCTACCTCAGGAATTGGAGACAAGAAACCTTTTACTTGTCTAATGACTGATGTTACTCCAGATTATCAATTGATGATGAATGGCCAGTGCTTCCCTCTCTACGTGTACACGAAGGAAGAGCGCGGCGCGCAGATGTCCTTGTTTGATAAGGGCGATGACGAGTACCGTTGTACATCTGGCATCACCGACTTCATGCTGGAGCGTTGTAGGGCGGAGTTTGGCGAGAAGGTGACGAAGGAGGATATTTTCTACTTCATCTACGGCGTTCTCCATTCGCCCGACTACCGCAAGCGGTTCGAGGCCGACTTGAAGAAGTCGCTTGCGCGCATTCCGCTCCCGAAGACGGGGGCCGATTTCGCGGCGTTCGTGAAGGCGGGGCGCAAGCTCGGCGACCTCCATTGCGGCTACGAATCCGTAAAGCCGTGGAAGGATTGCGTGGTTGATGTGGCCGCGACAAGCGCGGCCCTCCCGCTGGATGCGTTCCCGTCGTCCCAATCGTCCCCAATGTCCCATTCCCCATACCACGTCACGAAGATGCGGTTTGCGAAGAAGGACAACCCGACCGACGAGAACAAGAACGGAAAACTTGATCGCAAGGAAGTAGAAGACCGTTCACGTATCATCTACAACGACCGCGTCACGATACGGGGCATTCCTCTTGCCGCCTACGACTACGTTGTCAACGGCAAGAGCGCGGTCGAGTGGGTGATGGAGCGGTATCAGGTCACGACCAACAAGGATTCGGGAATCGTCAACGATCCCAACAAGTGGCTGGCCGAATGCGGCAACGAGCGCTATATCGTCGATCTCATCCTAAAGGTTGTCACCGTCTCAATGGAAACGCAGAAAATCGTATCGAGCCTTCCTCGGCTTGATTTTGTAAACTAGGAGAACGCTAAATGAAACTGCGAGCGAAAATCGATCTGACCTGTTTCCGTCAAATAATACCATTCAACAATCGGGAAATATGATAAACTAACGGGGAACGGCGATGAATGTACTTGAAGGCATAGATACGTTAAAGAACGGGCTGATGTGGGTCGGTCTGTCGGCGCTGGCCGCGATTGCGGTCGGCGTCGTCGGTGCGTGGCTGTGCAGAGGTGTCGCGTCCGCCACGCGTCGTCTCGCCACGCGTCGTCTTCTGACGGTGGCAAGAATTATCGCGTTTGCGGTCGTTTCGGCATTCTGCGTCTTACGCGGCGGCGCGAAGTTCCTCATGCCGCTACCTTCAACGGGCGGGACGCCCGTTGTCCCAGTGGTGGTAACGCAAGAGGAGATTGCGCAGGGATGGCGGCTTGAGAGCGTGACGACGAATGAAGCCGTTTCATACGCGATGCCGACGAACGGAGTTGAATACATGCCGTGGTCGCTGGGCGGCGGGTATGAGATGCACTTTCCGCTCGACCTTGGCGATGATTTCGGATTCCCATTCGGCACG
>CADCOC010000192.1 GCA_902802945.1 uncultured bacterium
CGCCTGTCCAGCGCGGACGACGCGGACGCCCGCGCCCCCGCCTCAAGCCCCGGCTTCCTATCGAGCACCTTCCACCGCCGCTCGCTGCACGTGCCGTCGGAAAGTGACGCGCGCACCTTGATCGTGCCCTTCGCATCCGCCGGAACGCGTACCGTCACGCGGCGGCGGGCCTCGCCGCCATACGGCGCGGCTTCATGAGCGGCCAGTGCCCGGGCACGGGGATGGTGCGCGTAAACGCGGCGGGCATCGCGTCGCCCTGCGCGTCCTGTGCGACTTCCGCCTGCCACATCCCGTCAAGCGACACGACCTCCGCCCGCGCCGTCGCCGCGCAGATGGCAAGCGCCGCCACTGCAAACACATGAGAGCGACGAGCCATGGTTTTCGTCATACAAAGAATCCTTTCCGCGGAACGTCAGTTGTCGATCCACCAGGCGGGGGGAACCTGCAGATTGAGGTGGCCGGTGTCGCGATAGTCCGTCACTTTCATGTCGTGCCCCACGAGGCGCAGGGCGTTGCCGAAGGCGATGTCGTACATCGGCGTCCTGGGCGGGATGCACGTCCCCCACGCGGCGGCGGAGCCGTACTTGTACATCTGCACCCAGTCGTCGCCGCGCAGATGGTGCCATGTCGTCTCGATGAAGCCGAAACCGCCGATCTTGGCGATGTAGTCCGCCATCGGCTTCATCGCCTTGTAGTTCGTCCAAGGACATCCCGCCACGGGAAATCCCTTCTCCTTGAAATAGGCCATCGTCGGCCACGCCTTGTTCTTTTCCTTCATGTCGAAATACTGCCAGTCGCAGATGATGACGTCCTTCGGCAGCGTATCCGCGAGCGTGGCAGTTAGCTTCGAGCCGTGCTTGACGTAGCCCTTCCAGCGCGGATCGCGCTTGTCGAGCAGCATGTCGTGCCAGATCATCGCCCGTGCGCCGTGTTCCTTGGTGAACGCCGCAAGGCCCGCGATGTGCTCGCAGACGAGTTCGCCGTAAGGACGTTTCCGGCACTCCGGACAGGTCGGCGGCTGCGCCTCATCGCATCCAAGGTGGATGTACGGCGGATTGCCGAAGTTGTCGAGCAGTTCGACGATCAGTTCCCGCAGGACGCGCTGCGTCTCCGGGTTCGAGAGGCACCAGTTCCAGCCGCCCGGCTCGAACAGCGGCTCGTATTCCGGCTGGAGGTCGAGCATCGCGTGCTTGAGCGTGCAGCTACGCGAGGAGGAGGCGTGCCCGTATGCGTTGATCTGCGGGACGAGCGTGATGCCGAGGTCGCGTCCGAGCGCCGCGAGGCGGCTCACCTCCTTTTTCGTCATCGTCGGATTCGGCCAGTGCCACCAGGGATGCTTCTCGCTCTCGTACATTCCCCACGGCTCGATTATCGCGTAGTTGAACTTAAAGAGCGCGGCGAGACGTATCGCGCGCTCCATCTGCAACGGACGCACTTCAGGAAACCAGCAGAGGTGCACGGCTCGAAACGCAAGGTGCGGCGCGTCGGACATTGAAAGCGTCGGCAGGATGCGTCCCTCGGTCTTGAACGTGCCGCGCTTCGCGATGGCGAGCTGACGGAGCGAATACGCCGCCCACCTGACGCCCGCAAGCGTCCTTGCCGCGATCTTCACGCCGGACGCATCAGTATCGACCGCATACGCCTCGTCCCCGTCCAGGAGGGCCGCGCGCGTCGCGTCCGCCTTGCCGCGCGTGACCTTCGGCGCGTCCTTCGCGTACCATTCCTTGAAATGCGTCGCAAGCCAGTCGGCGGCGGCCGCATCGGGACAGTCCACCACGACCGTCGTCGTGGCGTCGAACGCCACCGGCGCGTCCGGCCCGCCCTTGTACTTCACCGGCCACGGAACCGGTACAAGCTCGATCGCGTCGGGATTCGCCGCGTTTCCGGCGGCGGTTAAGACAAACGGGGCAAGAATCGTCGCCACGCATGTTGCCGCCACTACTAGTTTACTCATGTCCATTGCCGTTTTCCTTTTCTAGTTTTGTCAGGTGTGTAGAACGAACTTTCCATGTCGTTCAATTTATGCAAATGCGGTGGATTCGCACCGCCGTGCCGATGGTTCCCTTACGGCGCTTGGCGGACACGACGCGCAGGCGCACAGTATGCGTGCCGTCGGCGAGATCATCGGCCAACATGTGTACGTACGGGTAGTGTAGCGAACCATACGTGGCTCGAAGGGCCTCCCTCTTGAACGGTCCGCCGTCGACGGAAAATTCGATGTCTCCCGCGTCAGGCCCCGCCGTCAGGAAAAGCCCCACCGCCGTTCCCCTGAACGAGAACTCAAGCTCCGCCCCGGCGCGTTCGCTCCAGATCGCGGGGCCTTGCGTATAGTATGCGCGCTTGTTGCCGGGAATCGACTTCCAGTCCGGACGCGACACGTTCCATCCCTCGCCGAGCTTGACATCCTTCGGCGGCAGGAAGCGCCCGTTGAAGTACGACTTCGCATCAAGCGGCTGCGGCAGCGGCCTCGCCCTCGCGGTCGCAAGCGGATCAAACACGCGCACGACGGCATCCATGACCACCTTCGCGCCAAGGTCGCAACCTGCCGGCGAGGGGTGACAGTCGCGGTATTCCTTCCAGCCCATTCCGCCGGATTTCGCGGACGCCGCGAGCGCCGACCCGACGTCCGCGAGCGCCGCACCGTAGTGCTTCGCCACCTTCGCGTGCGCGGCGTAGTGCAACGGCGTCGCGCCGTTCATGAGCGCGCGAAATTGTCCGCGGTTGACCATCAGCGCCACCACGACGGCACATGATGGGTTGCGCGTCAGCACGTGCCGGACCGACCCCTCCATGCCGCGAACGCTGTGCTCGGACGTGAAGTGTCCGTCCTGGTCGTCGTTGACCGCCGCCTCGACAATGAACAGATCGGGCGTCCCCTTCGCAAACACATCCTCCTCCAGCCGGAACGCGCCGGCATCGGAACAGGTGGACGACAGCCCCGCCGCAATCTCCAAGAAGTCCACCTGCGGGTACTTCTCGCGAAGCGTCTTCATCACGCGCGGCCGGAATCCGTTCATCTCGGTAATCGACCCGCCGAGAAACGCAACCGTCTTCCGGGTAGCCCCTGGTCTTTCGACGACAGCTGCGGTGACGTTCGCCGTCGCGGCGCAGAGAACGGCCGCCAACGCTATCAGTTTTCTTATGTCCATCGTCGGTTTTCCTTTCCTGTTTTGCTGGCCATGCAGAACGCGCCCATGCAATATTCATCGTTTCAGCGTGCCGGTACGGCGGCCCACCACCTTAAGGGCTTCCAGCTGCGCGGGATCGAACGACCCGTCGTTGTACACCTTTATATCGAGCGCGACCACTCCGCCGGCCTTGTTCACGAGCGAGACGTAATCCGCCACGAACTCGGCGTCGCGACGACAACCCGGTTGCGACCATCTTCCCCACTCGGATCCGTTCTTCGAGACGCCGAGGGGTATGAGCGCAAACGCCTGCGCGCCGTTGATGAACCGATCACTGGGAATCGCAATGAAGTCGTTGAACTCGCCGCATGTGAAATCGTCTCCGGAATAGTGCTTGGCGAAGTATGGCCGCACGCCGTTGTTCATCGCGACAAGCGCCTTCGGATTCCCTTTCCAGATGGCATTGGCGTAGAGCGCAAGCAGGTCGTCGTTGTACTTTAAGAAGCCGGCATAACAGCCATCGATCCACCAGCCTTTCACGTTTTCGCCGTAGCGCACCGCGTACTCCTCCAGAACGGACGCCCATTTCTCGACGAACGGACGCGTCACGCCGACGTTCCGCGGCTCCGTGAACCCGAACCGTCCGCCGATCTCCTTGTGCTTGTAGGGGCCGTCGCCCGTGTAGTAGAGATAGAGGTCAATGCCGCGTTTGCCGAGGGCGGCGGCCAGGTCCGCGGGAAGGTCACGGCGCGAGCAGGCCTTGCCAGGCTCGGTACCGGCAATGCGGTCGTACGTGGCATTGGGCGCGCAGATGAACGCCCCGGCCTGCATCATTGTGATGAAGTAGAATTTTGCCCCGCAACTCTCAAGCTGGGAAGCGACCTTCTCCACGTCAAAGCCATCCACCTTCGCGTTCCACTCGTCGGACGTCTTGCACCCGTATTGGAGGAAATGGTTGAACACACCCCACTTCGCGTCGTGGAGACGCGCCGTGCGGATTTCGGCCGCCTTTCGGTCAAACCCCTTCTTTACGCGCTGCGCGTCCGTCGCCGCCGCACATGCGGCTGTAACCTGAGCCGCCACGCAGAAAGCAACCAAATATTTAATCTTCGCATATTTCATCATGGAGTACACTCCTTTTTTCATGCAAAAGCAATCTCAATTGGGTCGAATGTCCGTTTGAAAAACCCTCACTTCTTGCGAGGCGGATCCAGGCGGTTGTTTCTCTGCGAGAAGAACCACTTCAGGACTTCGTCGTCGCGATACGTCCGCGTCCAGACGTTGTGTCCCGCATCCGGGTATTCGCGGTAGTGCGCGTTGGAGCCGGCCGCCCAGAGCGCCGAGACCATGCTCCGCGAACGGAACACCGGCACGGCCCTGTCGGCCGAGCCGTGGAACACCCAGATCGGCACCTTGGCAATCTTCGCCGCCTGGGCCGTGTCGCCGCCGCCGCAGATCGGCATGGCCGCCGCGAACAGCTGCGGACGACGGCAGATGATGTCCCACGTGCCGTAGCCGCCCATCGATATCCCCGTCACGTACACGCGCCGCGCATCGGTCCTCTGGTCCGACAGCAGCTTGTCGATGAACGCCAGTTCAAGCGCCATCGTCTCGCTCGGCTCCGGAAGCATCGTATGGCGCATTGCGTTCCAGTCAACCTCCACCCAGCGCTTGCCGTTGGGGACCTGTCCCGCGACGAGGCGATACCCCTTCTCGTGCCTGTCGAGCCAGTTGAGCAGCTCCTCCACGCCGTGCTTGAGCTGCGCGACGTTGTTCGTGCCACGCTCGCCCGCCCCGTGCAGGAAGATCACGAGCGGCACCTTCGAGCCGTCGTCAGGGAGTTTCTCCGCCCAGCGGTAGCGGAACACCGCGCCGTCCGCACCGGCGAACGTCTTGGCCTCCGTCCTCTCGGCGATGTCGGCTGGCGCGGCGAACGCCGCGAGAGCCACTGTGGCGATTGCCGCCGTCGAAACGATTTTCTTCATTGCATACTCCTATGAGAGCGGCGAGCCCCCCAACTTTTCAGCTGGCAGTCTCTGCGCGTTTGAACATTCTCCGGTTTCCGCATGGCGAACAGTTTACCAAAAACCCCGAGACTCCACCACTCCGAAACTCGACATCGGGACCGCCGTTCGTGTGGGCGCATCTGCGAAATTCGCCGCCGAGCCTCCTGATGATTGGAAACAACTATTTGAAACAACTTGCCTTTGGCGCGCGGGCTAACTCGCCCGCGTCTATTTGTCGATCCTCAAACTGTCACGATTCTGAATGTTCAAGGTGCGCCCGCAGGTTAATGTTGTTCTTGAAAGTTGTCATGGTTGTTTCCAAATCCCAATGCGCTTGGGTAAAAAACGCAAATGCGCCCAGTTCGTGTTTGTCTTGTGTTTTTGTTGGAGGTTCCCCACTTTTTCGGGCATGAAAATTCCCACACCCCTGTAAACAAAGGGTGAAGTGGCGATTTGCGCTTCGCCGCAAGTGAAAATCCGGTCGCAGGAGCGCGGAGACGTTCCCGTGGTGGTCGGGAAGGCGGTTCTTTCGTTCGTCGTCATCCCGTGTTTAGCCCGAAGAACTCGAAGAGCGGCGCCTCGGACTCCCTCTCGGCCTCTGCCGGGTCGAAGCCGCGCCACCTGCGGCCTCTCTTCAGGACATCGCTCGCGCCGTCCGCGATGGCGTAGAAGTGGAAGTCCGG
>CADCOC010000193.1 GCA_902802945.1 uncultured bacterium
CAAGCGGAGAATATTATAATCTATTTCTCGTTTTCACGTCAAGGGGTGCGTGCCGCTTCCGCCCGCGCGCGGTGCGGCGGAATCGGTTCCTCTTTCTTCTTTATCGGTTGGTTCAAGGTTTTCGAGAGTGCGCGCAACCTGCTGAAGAGCAGGGATGTCGTCCGCATGGCCGAGCCGAGGACGGCGTTGAACGTGGCGGGCGGAACGGTCCGCACAAGTTCCGCCGCAAGTTCCTCGTCGCCGCAGGTGAGCGCGGCGGCCGCGAACATCGCCGTCACGGCAAGGCGGCGCGGCATGGGTGCCTCGGACAACAGCGCGCCGTCCCTGTAGCGGCGGATCGTCTCCAGCGTCTTTCGCCGCACGTCGTCGTCCTCGTATGCCCAGCCCCTGTCATCAAGCGTCCAACCCTCCTTGTCGTATCGCGCGAGCAGCCTCCAACGTCCGATGACGTAGAACGCCGGCACCCACGTATCGTAGCGTCCCGTCGCGAGCGCATGGTCGAGGAGTCGGGTAAGGCGTTCGCGCCGTGGGTCTTTCAGCTCAAGCTGCGTCCGGGCGTATGCCTCCCACGCGCGCAGATCGTCGAAGCAGAACTCCTGGCAGCGTTCAAAGCTGCGCCTCGCCTCGTCGGAGTCTTCGTGGGCGAGTCCGATGAGCCGTTCCGCCGCGCGGTAGCGCTTCGGATGGAGCGTCAGCGCCTCCTTGAAAAGGCGTGTCGCGCGTGCGCGTTTCTGTTCGTGTTCACGGGCGTCTTCAGGCGAGACGGACGAACCATGCGCGCGCGACGCCTCCGCGGCCGTTGTCGCCGCCTGGATCATCTTGACGAGCCAGGGGTCTGCGGTCTGCTGGAAGCGCGCGTCCTTCGCGCCGATGCGGCGCCCCTCCAGCCGGCCGAACGGAAGCGTCGCCTCGATGATCTCAAACGCCCATTCCGCGCCATACCTCTTGTCGGAGGCGTCCGACACCACGCGCTTCGTCAGTTCGACAAGTCGGTCGACGTCATCCGGGAATTCGCCTTGTTCAAAAGACCAGAGGCGCTTCTGCCGATAGACCTCCCCCGCCAGCACGAGGAGCTGCGGGGCGTTCGCATGGCGCGGCGCGCCGACGTTGGGCATCTGCGCGGCAACGAGCGCGTCCATCCGGCCGATGCGCGTCTCCGGCCAGTAGTCCTCGTAACAGTAGTACGACGCCTGCCTGTCGATGAAGTTGCGGAACACGCCCTCGACCTCCGCGTCCATTCCGTCGAACGGCGCGAGAAGCGTGGCGCGGCTTGCGTCGTCGATGCGGCGGCGGAACGCGCTCCAGACGGGGGCGTCAGGATTCAGTCGGACGGCGGTCGCAGGCGGCTGTGGTGGCGCGGGCGGCGGCGCGACATCGGCGGAGACCGGGTTCGGCGCGGCGGCGCGGCGTGAAGCCATGCGCCAGGCGCAGACGGTGCCAGCGGCAAGGAGGAACAGTGCGGAACACGCGGCGACAGCGCGGACGCGGCGACGCCAGGACGCGGGACGGCGCGCGACCCGTTCCGCAAACGGTGCGAGGCGTCCGCCGACAAGCCGCGCGGACGGATTGCGCGAACAGAGGCGGGCGACCACGTCGCGCCAGGGGAGGTCGAAGTCGTCCAGCAGTGCAAGGCATTTCTCGCGGTTGTCGTCCTCGAACCAGAATCCCGTGACGAGGCGGAAGAGCATGACGCCGAGCGACCAGGCGTCCGTCTCTGGACTCGGGGCCGCGTCCGGACCGCCGCGCAGCAGTTCCGGCGCGAGATAGCCGTACGTTCCCATGTGAAGCGCGGAAAGATCCGCCGAAACGTCGTCCGGAACTGAATCCGACCTGCGGCGCACCTCGTCGCCGAAGACGCGCGAGATGCCGAAATCGCTGATCACGGCGCGCCCGTCGGGTCCGATGAGGATGTTCTCCAGTTTCACGTCGCCGTGGACGATGCCCTGCGAGTGGATGTAGTCCAGGCCCTCGCAGACATCGGCGAACCAGGCGGCCGCACGCTCCTCGTCGATGCCACGGCTGCACGCCTCGTCAAGGGTCGTCGGCACGCCGTCCGGCGAGAGGACGAGATCCATCGAGAAGTACGGCGTGCCCGTCTCCTCGTCGACAACGAAGTCATGGATCCGCACGACCCTTGGATGCGACACCCTTGCGAGGGCGCGCCCCTCTGCGAGGAAGAGCGACTTCCGCTCCTCCGCATGGCTCGATACGTCCACAAACACCTTGAGCGCGCGCCTGACGCCGAGCGCTTCGTGTTCCGCCTCATAGACGCGGCCCATGCCGCCGCCGAGCGGACGCACCACGCGGTATCCGCCCAGCATGTCACCTGCCTTGATTTCGCGCACCATACCGTTCCTCCCGTCCTCATTCCCCATACATCGCCTCCACCGCCCTGACGCGGGCGTCTATCCGTGACTTCGCCTGCAGAACGTAGCCGCGCCTGACGCCGAGCGCCTTCGCGACCTCGTCCGGCGGGTGCCCTTCGATGACATACGCGCGGTATGCGCGGCGCATCGCGTCCGGCATCGCCATACCCGTCAGGACCCGTTCGACGGCGGCAGCCCGCGTCGCGATGCGCCATTCCGCATCGATCCGCGCCGCCGCATCGGGCTGGACGGACAAGGCGGCGCCCTCAAGGAGCGGCACCTTTGCGCCAAGTCCGCGCGCCGTCTCCTCGCGCCGCCAGTCGATGAACTCATGCCGGATGAGCGTCATCAGGTAGGACCTGAACCGGACGCCAGGACGCCGTTCGTATCGGCCGGACTTCAGTATTTCGACAAGCTTTACGAGGACGCGCTGCACGATGTCCTCGGCGTCATGGGAGGCGCAGAACATCTCCGCATACTTCACCATCGCCGAATAGTACAAGTCGAAGAAGCGATTCCAGAGATGCTCGTCGGCCTCTCTGTTCGCCATGCTCTCAATGAGCGTGATCTGCGTCCTCACGAACGCGATGCCTCTTCCTGTCGCCATCTTCTTCCTCGGGCACACCTCGCCCTTCTACAACAGTAAACGGATTCGCCGCCATGGAATTCCAAGAAAAATGATAAGGCGCAAAACCCGTTCTCTGTTCACCTCACCAGTTGGGGTCCCCCAGCAGGAACTTTCCATCGACATACGGCATGCTTCTGGCACCTCTAGCCATCAGCCGGTTACAAAGTGAGAGAACGGCGGATTCGCCAGTTCTAAACATGCTGACGGCAAGTCGTTCATGTCCGATATACCGATCAATGGTGCCAATTCCCGAACGAATCAGAGCGCCGGACCGGACAAGACTTCCGTCCCATCCAACCAGCATCCATGTGCGCATGCCCGCGAACACAACGCCGACACCGTTTTCGACACCGATCATTCGTAACCCGCCGGGATCCCGGGGGAACCCGGAATCGGATAGGCTGAATGTCGCAGATACGGCGTCTATTCGCGCATCATAGATGTGGAACCTGCCATTCCCGGCACCAAGGCAAGCGACTCCGTTGGACTCATCGACCACAAAACTTGAATACGACTCTGCGGGAAACGGCAACTGATGCCATTTGCCCGTCCTCACATCAAGGACGACATAGCCGTGTTCTTTGCCAAACCTGTGTTTAAAGGAGGTGCCGATGACCACATCATCCGTCAACCAGCGGAAACTTTGGCGTTCAAACGCGACGTCAAACGTCTTTCGGCACACAGACACAGACATTCCTCCGACGAACGTCTCTACGCACAACTGGGCATCTTCAATCTCAGCGAACTTCTTGCCCCACTTCTTGATGATCAGGTAACTCACGCGTTTCAGACTTGGCGACGGCGCCACAAGAAGATGACTCGCCGCCACCTCACGCCGGACGAGTTCCGCGCCACTGCCGTCTCGCAACCGAAGGACGGAGTGTTCTGCATAGTGGTCTGTATCTTCTCCTCCAGAACAAGTGATGAATCTGTCGATATCCGTCCGAGACGAAACGACCCACCAATCCGGGACCGTCCAGAGCATACGGTCCGACGTATAGTCGTACAGCGAGACGCCGACATGGGGATGGTAGGGGATACCGGCATCCGGACTCTCAAGGTGGCGTACTTGAGATGCATCGGGCTTTTGCCCGGGAGGACGCATCAGACTACCGGACATGAGATCAAGAACGCAGTCGCCGTCCGTCGTCGGGAAGACCATGCTCTTGCCATCCGCAGAGAAGACGGCGACACCTTGCCCCGGCAGGTCATCGTGTGGCGCGAAACGGAACACGTTCTCTATCGTATGCTGGGCAATGCTTTTTCGCGAGGTAAAGAGGCACACATCCAAAGACGCGATATCATCATAACTTCTGCCTGTCGTGTAGGCACGCAGCCAACGGTCCGTCCCGGTTATCGGCAAAAGGTTGTCATATACATGGTATTCCTGGTCGAGCGCATGGGAAAGGCTGTTGGTTTTACTGCCAGACACGATATAATAGCGGTCTGAGAAGTCCCGAATGTCTCGGGGGCCTTCTGGCGAGAACGGCATGAACAGAGCCCACTGGTCTTGCCTGTAGATTCTGAATATCTCCTCGTGCGCGACTCCCGGTTCGTCACGAACGGCCAAAACCCTTGGCTCGCTCTCGTCGGGGCCGGCGTAGTAAGGTATGACGATGCAACCGCCTGAAAGTATCACCAAGAGTGATGCGATGTGAATTGTCCTTGTCAGTTTCCGCATCCTTCATCTACTCCTTTCGCTTGCCACCGCAGGGCACGTTCCAATTGCGCCGCCAGCGTGCCGCCACCACACCCCTGCTTCACGCAATTACCTCCACGCCGTACTCCGGAAAGCGGCGGTCGCCGGTTGCAACAACGCAGTCGTTCAGGAATGCGGTTGCTATGATAAACCGGTCGGCAGGATCCTTGTGGATTTCCGGCAAAGACGATGCACGAAGCATGACGGCGTTGTCAAGCGGCAATTCCTTCATGCCGTAGTGCCTTTCAAGCATGTCTGCAAACAACGTCGGAGCAACTGGAAGCTCCAACTCTCCGGCTTTCACCTTCCGCGCGATCTCCCAGATTGAAATCGACGAAAAGCAAAGCAGTTCGGCATCGCGCATCGTGGTCCTTGCCGCGCGCGAAAGCCTGGCATCGCCCGTCGACAGCCAGATAAGCGCACATGTGTCGCACAATATCCGGCGCATCACGCATTCTCCCATTCGGATGAATCATCGCCGAACCAGTCGCCGTGCATTTTCACCTTCCCCGCGAAACCCGGCAGCGGCGCCATGTTTCGCCGGGGCGTGATCGGCACGATCTTGGCTATGGGACGCCCATAGCGCATAATCGTTACGACCGCGAGCTTGTTCTCGACTTCCGCGAGAACACCCGAGAAATTAGCTTTCGCCTCGTGAATGTTCAGCATCGTTGGCATAGTATCTCCTTTTGACGGCTCATATTATACCATAATTTGGTCAACTTGACCTAGATGTGACTCGATATTTTTAATTCGGTTAGTTGAGGCATTTCCGTTCGGTTAGTTGGTGATCTTTCGTTTCCCAGAATGACCGCCGCAGGGCGCGTTCCGCCCACGCCAGCATGTGCCGCCGCGTACCTGAATTCCGACATGGACCTCTATTGGTCATGTTTATCCAATTCCTCACCAGACCAAGAGGGGGGAGCAGGGGGTCCCCATTGGTGGAGTGAGAGTGGTGGAGTAACTTCATGTCAGCACCCTCCTGCCCTTCGCCGTTTTCCGTCCGAAAAAGCCGCGAATATCATCAGGGTC
>CADCOC010000194.1 GCA_902802945.1 uncultured bacterium
CGGCGGCGCGCTGTCCGTCGGGCCGATCTACCACAGTGGTCTGCGCGATCTCTTCATCGCCACGGCCCAGTCGAAGGATATCCCCATGCAGATCCATGGCGTCCCGAAGGGCACCGGCAACAACGGATGGTCGCTGAAGCTGGAGCACGGCGGCGCGGCCGTCGCGCAGATCGCGATTCCGCTGAGGTACATGCACTCTCCGGTGGAGGTGATCGACCTTAAGGACGTCGACAGCGTGTCCGACCTTGTCACGGCCGCGGTCCTCGGCCTTGACGATTCCTTCGAACTTCTCCCAGAACAGCCTTAATACGTGAGACTCTATCCAAAGGCCGCGACGAGCACGTTGCCTGCATGGAGACGAAAAAGAGGCCGAACGTCTCCGCGAGGAACTGCGCAAGCTCGGAGGTATCTGTTTGAGCATGATCCTCGAAAATGCTGCGAGCGAATTCGGACGCTGGCAGACAGGGTTCAGGCAAGGCCTGATGCGGCCGACGTAGATGCGATTACGGTAGAGAGGGCAGACGCGGCAGGCGTCAACTGCGCCCAATTGAAATGAATTTGAAAGGAGTAAAAATGGAAACGACAAGAGAGATTGGTTGTTCGAGAAGAGGTTTCCTGATCGGGGCCGCGGGACTCGGCATTGCCGCCGGCGGATGTCGCAGCGCGGGAGGTCTCTTCGACTTCACCGACGGAGCCCCGATGCACGGTTTCGCCGCGCCGAAGCTGCCGACCATCCGCGTTGGCGTCGTCGGCATGGGCGGACGCGGCAAGCACTTCCTCAAGCGCGCGCAGCTGATTCCGGGAATTGTCGTGACGGCGATCTGCGACAACGTGCCGAAAAAGGTCGAGGCGTCGAAGCGCATTCTCGCCGATGCGAAGAAGCCGCCCGCAAAGGAGTATCTCGGCGAAGAGGCGTGGAAGGCGCTCTGCGAGGACCCGAACGTGGACGTGGTGTACAACACAACGCCGTGGGCGCTCCACGTGCCCGTGCAGTTCGCGGCGATGCGCGGCGGCAAGCACGTGTTCACCGAAGTGCCGAGCGCGTTCACGGTTGACGAATGCTGGGAGCTTGTCGAGACAAGCGAGAAGACGCATCGTCACTGCATGCAGCTCGAGAACTGCTGCTACGGGGAAGTGGAGATGCTGACCTTCAACCTGGCGAGGCTCGGCATGCTGGGCAAGCTCACGCACGCCGAAGGCGCGTACATCCACGACCTGCGCGGCATGTCGCGGTCCGAATGGCCGGGAAGCGAATGCTGGCGGTTCGACGAGAACCGCGATCACGGCGGCAACCGCTATCCGACGCACGGACTCGTGCCGCTCTGCCTGACGTTCGACGTGAACCGGGGCGACCGCCTCGACTACCTCGTTTCGCTCGACTCCGCGCAGGAGAACTTCAAGGCGTACATGGAGACCTACCTTAAGCCGGACAATCCGCGCCGCTCTGCGAAGATGAAGATGCACGACATGAACTCCACGCTCATCCGGACGGCGAACGGCCGTTCGATCCTCGTGCAGCACGACGTCGCCTCGCCGCGTCCGTACACGCGCATCCAGCTCGTCAGCGGCACGAAGGGCACGATCTGCAACTATCCCCTGCGCATCGCGCTCGAGGAGAAAACCGGCGACGGGAAGGCGCACAAGTGGTGCGACGAGAAGCGCACGGCCGAGATCCAGCAGAAATACCGCCACCCGCTCTGGAAGACGATGGGAAAGCTCGCCAAGCGCGCGGGCGGACACGGCGGGATGGATTTCATCATGGACATGCGCTGGGCCTACTGTCTCCAGCAGGGACTCCCGCTCGACATGGACGTGTACGACCTGGCGGCGACGTGCTGCCTCTGCGAGCTGACGGAAAAGTCATCCACCCACAGGTCGATGGCCTGCGACATCCCCGACTTCACGCGCGGCGCGTGGCGTACGAACAAGCCGCTGGAAATTGTGGATATCGACCTCCAGAAGATGGGCTACAAGCTGGATCGGCCAGTTTCCGCTTGAGGCTGGCGCGGCGATTAGGCGTTGCGGACGATCTTGACGCCGGAGATGGTGCGCTTCTTCGTGGAGAAGGCGATGCCGATGAGCGTGATCGGCTTGCCGGAAGGGCGGAAACGGTCGGTGTAGGACTTGTCCTGTATCTGCTCGATCGCCTTCTTCGCCGTGGAGTCGCGCTTCACCTCGATGATGTAGGCGTCCGTCGCCGTCTCGACGGTGAGGTCGATACGCCCCTTGTGCGTGCGCACTTCGCCGTCCACGTTGATGCCGATTACGCGCAGCACCACGTACATGATCGCCTGCCACGACTGCTCGTTCTGCCGGTCAGTGAGGTCGTAGGGGATTGCCGCGAAGAACTGTCTGAACGCCTCCACGAAGCCCTCGGGATCGCGCGCGAGAAGCGCCTTGTTCGCCGCGGCGGCGATGTTGGCGGAGCCGGAGTTGTCGGTCCCCACGTACACGGACGAAAGGTCGGTCAGGAAGGAATTCTCCACCTCCAAGTTAGGGAACCCGAGTGTGTAGCGGCGAATCGCCCCGATCTGCTCAAACCCTTTGATGGTGAGATACCCAGTCTGGAAGAGGAGCGTGACCGGTTTAATCCTCTCCGGCTCGTACGCATCGAGGTCGTTTTCATTTATCGTGAGACTTGATACGTCTATAAGCTTCTTACGGAAGAAATCAATCAGGAATGTTGGTATCGCAGTCTTCGACCACCAGTTGCTCAGCTTCATCGTGTCGAACGTCATACCGAGCGAAACCGGATTCACCACGGTCTCCGCATTCTCCTCGAACCTGTAGCCATCGTACCACTTCACGATATCGTCGAACGCGCCATCGGCATCTTTGCCCAGCTTCTCGCCGAGTGCGGCGAGGCAACCTGGAAAATACCGGCGCACCTCCCCGTGCGTGTATCCGAAGAGCGTCGCGACGGATGCGTTGAGTGTGTAGTCCTTGAGGTTGTTGAGGTCGGAGAATATCGACACCTTCGAGAACTTGCTCACGCCCGTGATGAAGAGGAAGCGCTGCTTGCCCTCTAATGTCTTCAGCACAGAGTAGAACGCCTTGAGCGCGTCCTTGAACTCCGTCACCTGCGGCGTCATCAGATGCCCCAGAAGCGGCTTGTCGTATTCGTCGATGAGAATGACCACCTGGCCTCCATCCTTTGAGTCATCTGCATCTGAACCATGCTCCTCCGCAACCTTGCGCATCTCCTCTAACACCCGGTCATAGAGGTCGTTGATAAGATTCTTGAGCGCAATCGCTGGGTTTTCATCGTCTCTGAACGCAACGCCGTTGCGCTTGGCTTCGTCCTTGATCATATCGCGCCAGAACCTCTTGAGTTCCGGCACGGTCGTGGTCTGGGCGCTGCCCATGTCGAGGTGGATGACGGGCCACTTCCTCGACCAATCCCACTCCGGCTCGATGGCCAGTCCTTCAAACAGTTCGCGCTTCCCCTCGAAAAGGCACTTGAGCGTGGAGACGGCGAGCGATTTTCCAAAGCGGCGCGGGCGTGCGATGAAGAACTGTGAACCGCGCGATCCGTCAGCAAGCTGCTTCAGAATGGCAGTCTTGTCAACGTATGTAAAGCCCCCTTTGCGGAGCTTCTCTAAGGTGTAGGTGTCTGTCGCTGCCTTTTCCATGGCGCATAGTATATCATATTTTAGGGGGCTCAGTCCGTGCCGTGAAAGGCCTTGTCCGAATGAGTATGTTTTTTGTTACCAATCGGGCACGTAGCGTCCAGTTGATTATGGTATAATGGCGAGCAAGGAGAATAAAGCGAAAATTTGATACAAGGAGAGAGGCAATGAAAAAACAGTTGTTTGCGGTCATGGCGGCGGTTGCGGCGATGGTGGCGCTTGGCGCGTCGCGTCCGATGCCGGAGTATCTGAAAAGCGCGGTGGTCTATCAGATCGTTCTCCACAACTTCACGCACACCGGCACGTTCAAGGCCGCGCAGGCACTGCTTCCCCACGTGCGTTCCACGGGGGCAGACGTCGTCTATCTCACACCGTTCTTTGAGATGGACCGCGACATGGACCACAAATACTGGAGTCCGCGCCAGATCGGGAGCGGATACGACTCGCCGCTCAATCCCTACCGCATCAAGGACTACAACAAGATCGACCCCATCTACGGGACGGACAAGGACTTCGACGCCTTCTGCGCGAAGGCCCACTCGCTCGGCATGAAGGTGTTTCTCGATCTTGTCTATCTCCATTGCGGGCCGACGTGCGTTCTCAAGGATCTCGCACCTGATACGCTCCAGCGCAACGCCGACGGATCGCTGAAGGTCAACGAATACAACTTTCCGCTTCTCAACTACAAGTCAAAGACTACGCGGAAATACCTCATCGACTCGATGCTCCACTGGATCAAGCGCGGTGCGGACGGTTTCCGCTGCGATGTGGGCTACAAGGTGCCGCTCGACTTCTGGGAAGAGGCGACAGCGGCGTGCTGGAAGGTAAAGCCCGACCTCGTGATGATTGACGAGGGCCGTCCCACGGAATACCTGAAGACGGCGTTTGACTCGTGCTACCATTTCCCGTGGTGCCGCAGTCTGCTCCATCCCACGCTGTTAAACGGCCTTCGGGACGGGAAAGGCGAGAAGTTCGCGAAGACGATGGATGCAGTGCGCCGGTACGAAGCGACGGCCCCGGAGGACACGCGCTTCTTCTGCTACGTCGATTGCCACGATACTGTCCTTGGCGACGGCGACAGGCGTTTCGACCGCGTACATTCAGTAGAAGCGGGCAACGCCGCTTTCGTGCTGGTGTTCCTGCGAAGGGGTCTTACGGTGGTGTACAACGGAAACGAGATTGCGGACAACGTCAAGGGCTCCATCTTCATGCCGAACGACAGGAAGCGCGAACGCACGCGCATCAACTGGGCGCGTGCCTTGATGATTCCTGGACAGAAGCGCCTTGCGCATATCCGCGCGCTCGCGAAGCTGAGGCACGAGAACCCGGTGTTTGCCGACGGTACGCAGGAGTGGGTCAAGGGCGGAGAACGGCAAGGAGCGCTCGCCTTCGTGCGCCGGCTTGGCGACAAGGCCGTGTTCGTGGCGGCGAACCTGACGGGCAAGCCCGTGGAGTTCAAGGCGACCGTGGGCGAAACGCCCGTCGTTCCGGCGAACGGGCATCAGCCCGGCATTCTGATGGCCGAACACGGCAAGCTCGCGGCGGATGGCACCTGCAGCCTTGGCCCTTGGGGTTACGTGGTCGTTGCTCTCTCGTCTTCGGTCAGTGAAATGCGATGACATTATTAGCCGTGTAGAAGTGTAGAAAGTGTAGAAACGGCCAAAAATGACCGCTGGTGGTGTGTATGCCGCGCTTCCGGGCGGAATCGCGTTTGCGGCGAATGCGGCGACGGGCGTGGCGATTAGGCGTCGCGCACGATCTTGACGCCGGAGATGGTGCGCTTCTTCGTGGAGAAGGCGATGCCGATGAGCGTGATCGGCTTGCCGGAAGGGCGGAAGCGGTCGGTGTAGGACTTGTCCTGAATCTGCTCGATCGCTTTCTTCGCCGTGGAGTCGCGTTTCACCTCGATGATGTAGGCGTCCGTCGCCGTCTCAACGGTGAGGTCGATACGCCCCTGGTGCGTGCGCACCTCGCCACCCACGTTGATGCCGATCACGCGCAGCACCACATACATGATCGCCTGCCACGACTGCTCGTT
>CADCOC010000195.1 GCA_902802945.1 uncultured bacterium
CGACTTCGTGCCGGGTATCAAGGACGATGTCGTCGGCCTCTACGACAGAGTGAGCGACATGTTCTTATCGTCCGGTTCCGGCACGCCGCTCGTGGCGGGGCCGGTCGTCGATCGGAGCAAGCCGGACGCCTTTGTTGAGTACGTCGAATCCGACGGCAGCCAGTGGGTTGACACCGGCGTGGACGGCAGGGCCGGCGTGAAGGCCGAGGCGGACATCGAATGGATCAACGGAAACGCCCCGCTCGGCGTCATCGGAAACACTCATTGCCTTCTGCTTCAGGCTCTGGGCACAATCGGCGGGCAGGCACTTGGCAGCGGCGAGGTCAAGACTGGTATCCAGTTGGATAGCGGCAGGCATTTGATCGTGTCTGAGGCCCCCGCCGGTTCCCAGATGACGATAACCGTGGACGGCACGACCGCTCAAAGCCCCAGCAACGTCTCCGCCAGTGGCGACACCGGCATGACGATCTGGATGTTCGCCGCTCACGGCAGCGGCGGCAAATGGGGCGAGGGCAGCTCCAAGTTCTACGAACTGAAGCTCTGGCGGACGGGCTCCGACGGCGTGCGCCGCATCCAGCGCCACTTCATCCCGTGCGTGAAGGGCGGCAGGGCCGGACTCTACGACGCGGTCTCCGGCGTGATATTCTACTCGCACTCCGGCACCGATCTGGTTGCGTCCTCGACCACGCGCACGCTTTCGGTGTGGCGCAACGAGGCGGACGACGCCTCGCTTGACAACGCGGCGAACTGGTGCGGCGGCCTGCCGAACGGGACGGACGCCGTGGTGTGCGCGCCGTGGCTCCAGACGGTATCCACGGCGAACGACCTGGTGTGCGCTAACCTGACGGTACACAACGGCGCGGCTATCGATCTCAGTGGGCACACGCTCACCTTGACCGGGCTCACCGGCGCCAATTCGGGGTCGTTCGTGTCCGGCGCTGCGGTAACGCTCGATCTCTCCGGACGGACGGATCTGCGGACGATTGCGAAGAGCGCGAATCCCTACGTCGTGACGTGGGAATCGCAGCCGAGCGCCACGTTCACGCTTGACTCCGAGAGTAGCCGTCGCTTCAAGATTGAACCAGATGCCACGGGCGTCAAGATCATCTACATCGCCGGCGGAGCAATGCTCATCGTCTATTGATGGACAGGTGGATTGCCATGAATAAGAAGATGTTTGTTGCGGCGCTGTGCGCCGGGAGCGTGTTCGCCGCATCTGCGGCGGAAGTCACGGCGGACGATGCGCTCGCCGCCGTTGCCGGGTGGGTACACGTGAAAGCCGCGCTGGGCGAGGATTTCACCGCCCAGCCGGCGAGCGTGAAGGAATACGCGGCGAAGGACGGCAACGGCAAGTTCTACGCGGTAAGCCTGGAGGGCGGCGGCTTCGTCGTCACCTCCGGCGACACCGAGCTGGAGCCCGTGCTGGCCTACTCGAAGGACGGCACGTGGGTTGACGACGTGTCGCAGAACCCGCTGCTGGCGATGCTGCCCATCGATGTGGCTGCGGCAACCATTAGTACAACGGCCGGCTCGGCCGTTGATGACGAGAACGGGCAGGCTGCCCGTTCTACTGGTGGGCTCCGCCTTTCGACGGCGGCCGCGACAAGCGCGGCCGCTCCCAGCGCCAAGGCCGCCAAGTGGGCGGAGTTCATCGCCGCCGCCGCGCCCAAGAAGGGCGGGGCGCGGCTTCAGGCGGGCCGAATCACATCCAACCCCGGCGACTTGCGCGTGCGTAAGCTGCTCACGACCGCATGGAGCCAGGGCAATCCCAGCAGTACCCGCGATGCATACAACTACTACACGCCCACGGTGGGCTCGAGCAGCAACTACCGCCTCTACTGCGGCTGCGTGGCGACGGTGGGTGGGCAGATCATGTACTACCACAGGTGGCCGCGTACCAGCATCACCGCGAAGGAGAACTACTCGCAGACGTTTGATAACGGGCGCATGTACAGCGTGAATGACGGCTACCAGACGTCTCAAGGCAGCGCATACGTCCCGTGGGAAGTGCCGTTCGGCGGAACGTACGACTGGAACAACATGGGCGCCACCTCTTCCACCGCGAACAAAGAGGCCATCGGCAAGCTGCTGCGCGATGTGGGAATTGCCGTTCGCATGACATACGGCTATAGCGCCAGCGGTGCGAACTACTACGATCTCGAACTGCGCCTCAAGGACCAGTTCGGCTACACCAATGCCGTACGCAGACTCCCTCGGTCCGATGACGAATGGAAGCGCGCCATCCTTGCGAACCTTGACGCGAAGCTGCCCGTCGCCGTGGGCGTGCCGGGCCACGCCATCGTCGCGGACGGCTATGGCTATCAGAGCGGCACGCTCTACATCCACTTCAACCTGGGCTGGGGTGGGAGTTCCGACGCCTGGTACAATCCGCCGGACCTCACGCAGGCGAACAGCAATTACAACGCCATCGACGAGATCATTTACAACATCTATCCCGAGGGAACGCCCAACTGCACGATCGTGAGCGGACGCATCAAGAATGCTTCCGACGTCGTGATGGAAAGCGCCACGGTCACGGCCGTGAACCGCACGAGCGGCGCGCGCATCACCGCGACGAGCGACGACAAGGGCATTTATGCGCTATTCCTGCCTGCGGGCGAGTATTCCATCGGCATGAGCGACGGATCGGGCAGCGCGGTGGCCACGAATCTGACCGTGGTGACGTGCAACGCCAACAACGGCGTGGGGAACCTCCCCGGTGTGGAACTGAAGCTCGCCACAATCGCCGCTCCCGTCATCTTGCCCGCAAACGGCACGACGTTCTACGGCCCGACGCGGAACGTGAGCATTGTCGCCGCCGACTCCGAAGTGGAGGTGCGCTACACGACGGACGGCAGCGAACCGACTGCCGAGAGCACGCTCTACACGGGGCCGTTCACGGTGTCCGACACCACCACCATCAAGGCCAAGGCGTTCCTGTGCGGCGAATGGAGCGGCACGACGGCGTCCGCCACGCTCACGAAGGGCACGTACTACGGCGACGGCGGGCTGTATCCCAATACGCCGAAGAGCCGTGCCGCGCACTGGCTCGACGAACGCGCGGAGATGAGCGAGGCGACGGGTTTGTGGTCGCCGGACGTGGCGTATGACGGCACGACGGCGAAGGCGTCGCTGGACGGCACCTACACGTTCACGTGCACGACGCCTTCCGGCGGCAAGAAGGCGACGCTGACGGTGACCGAGAAGTTCGTTTCAATGCCATACGCGGAGGGGACGCCGGACGACAATGCGCAGGCCGCGATCTGGATGGGCACCAACGGCAGCTTCCAGGTGTGGACCGTCATCGGCCAGGGGAAGGGCTGGCTGAACGTCGCCGCAGACGGCGTGACGCCGACGCTTGACGTTGACTATACCTTCCGCCTGAAGTTCAACTACCGGAACAACACGTATTCCGCAGAGGTGTTAGACGGAAGTACGTGGAAGCCGCTGAAGGCGTCCGGCAACCTGGAGAACTTTGCGAACGCCAAGACGTCCGCCACCAGCATCTCGGCGGTCAGGTTCGACGGCGAGCTTGACTTTACCTCGCTCCAGGGCGAGTACGAGAAAGCCAGGCGGGGCTTGACGATCATCGCCCACTAAGTCAAAGCCACAAATAGGCAGGGCCCGCTCGCCGGGCGGGTCGTAGAAGCACTAGAGGAGAAACAACGATGAAAAACTCAAAGTCAAATCTGATGATGCCGCTTGTCGCGGCGGCAATCTGCGTAACGGCGGCGCCCTCGCAGTCGTTTGCCGTAAACGAACCTGACGCATACATTGAATACGTCCAGTCGAACAGCAAACAGTGGGTTGACTCGGGAGTGAAGCCTGGACCTGCAGCCAACGTCACGCCCGCTATCACGAGCATGATTATTGACGCGGATGTGGATATAATAGGGGGCAACAGCGATTGCGATCTAGTCGGAGTGAGCTACAACAATTTCGAGCCGATGAAGACTTACAACGGCAAATACAGCGCATACGTCAAGAACTCTGGAGAGACAACGACAGGCGTTGCCATAAATACAGGGCGGCATCGTGTAATCACGACGGCTGTTAATGGACAGAGACTTGCAATCAGCGTGGACGGAGTTACGACCACTGCAGGCGGCAACGTCGCTACATTTAGCAATGGAGGAAATACGCTCTACATCTTTGCCAGAAAAGGTCCGGACAGGTATTGCTCCGCGAAGCTTTGGGGCCTGAAGATCTACATCAACGACGAACTCGTGCGCGACTTCGTGCCGGGCATCAAGAACGGCGTCGCCGGCCTCTATGACCGTCAGAACGACGGATGGTACACGTCCGGATCTGGCACGGCGCTGATCGCGGGTCCCGTCTTTACCCCCACGTCGCCCACCCCGACGGAATTTCCCACGAGCCAGCAGACCGTCACGCTTGAATGCGCGACGACGGGCGCGACGATCTACTACACCACCGACGGCAGCGACCCCACGACGTCCAGCACGGTGTACACCGCGCCGTTCACGGTGACGGGCGGCACGACCGTCAAGGCCCGGGCGTACATGACGGGATTGCCTGAGAGCGCGATCTTCAGCGCCACGTTCACTCACGTGTCCATGATGTCGCTCGCCCACCGCTGGTCGTTCACGAGCGATTATTCCGATTCCGTCGGCAATAGTACCGGCACGCCGATCGGTTCCGCGCTGGCGATTGAGAACGGCGAGGTGGTGATGTCCGGCGACGGCTACGGCACGGGTTCGCTCAATCTCGGCAATGGTGTCATGCCTAGCGGCGACGCCACGATTGAAATCTGGGCCACGCGCACGGGGGTCAAGAAGTGGTCTCGCATCTTTGACATTGGATCAAGCACGACGGAGTATTTCACGATGTCGTGGGTGAATGACACGGACGGATCAAAGGAGCAGGTGATACTCAGGAAGAACAATGTTAGCGATGCGACTGCCAACACGATGCTGTACGCCAGCGACGTGAAGTACCACATCTCCGTCACGTTCAAGGCGAACAACGACGGTTCGACGACCGTCTCATGGGCGCGGCGCAACGTCGAGACGGGCGCGTTGGAGAAATCCGGTTCCAAGACCTACTCGGAATGGACGCTGGCAGCCATCGCCGCCGGCAACTTCTACCTCGGCCATTCGCAGTGGAGCGACAATTATGATGCCAACGCCAAATACGACGAGGTCCGCATCTGGAACGGCGCGCTCGGCGAGGATCAGCTGGCGGCGAACGCGTCGATGGGCCCGGACGTCTATACGGCTGGACTTGAAAATGGCTTCACCCTCGCGGACAACACAGTGTTCAACATCCCCGCAGAGGGCTATGCGGCATCCGGCATCGTGACCCTCGGCGCGGGATCGAAACTGCGCTTCGACACCTCGTCCATGCAGTGGGATGAGTCCGTCTCATTCTCCGCCCTCGGCTTCACCGTCCCGTCCGGCGAGATCCTCGATTACGTCGAGCCGCAAGATTCCGCAGCCTTCAGGGTGACCCTCTCCGGAAACACGATAACCGTGACGCGGCTGCGGCAGAACCAACCTGACGCATACCTCGAATACGTCGAATCGGACAGCAAACAGTGGGTTGACTCGGGAGTGAAGCCTGGACCGGCAGCCAACGTCTCGCCCGCCATCACAAGCATGATTGTGGACGCAGATGTTGATATCATTGGTGG
>CADCOC010000196.1 GCA_902802945.1 uncultured bacterium
AGTATTCCATCGACGAGGCGTTCATCTTCCCGCCCACGACCGCCGCCTCGGACTACGCCGCATACGGGCGGCGCGTCCGCGAGAAGATTCTGCGCTGGGTCGGCATCCCGTGCGGCGTCGGCTTCGCGCCCACGAAGACCCTCGCCAAGATCGCGAACCACATCGGCAAGAAGAAGCCCGACGGCGTGTTCCTCATGCCGGACGATCCGACGGAAATCCTCGCCGCCCTGCCCGTGCAGGAGGTCTGGGGCGTGGGGCGGCGTCTGCCCGCGAAGCTCCACGCCGTGCGGATCATCACAGCCCAGCAGCTCCGCGACGCCGACGACGACACGCTCCGCTCCGTCGGCGGCGTGACGCTCCTGCGCACGGCGATGGAGCTGCGCGGCATCCCGTGCCACGAGGAGCGGGACTACGACGCCGATCCCGATTCGATCTCCTGTTCCCGCTCGTTCGGCGAGCCGGCCACGACGGCGGAGGCGCTTGCGGAGTCCCTTGCCGCCTACACCGCGCAGGCGGCCGCCAAACTCCGCCGACACGGGCTTCTCGCGGCGGGGTGCAACATCTACGCGCAGGTCTTCGCCTCGTGCGGAGGGGGCGATTTTCTGGGGCGCACGGTCGTTTTCCCCGCGCCCACGGACGCGACGAACGAGATGCTCCGCGCCATCCGCGAGGAGGAGGACGCACTATACGTGCCGGGGACGCGCTACCGCAAGACGGGCATCGTGTTCTTCGGCCTCGAAAAGCCCGGCACGGCGCACCAGACCGACCTCTTCGACACTACGCCGCCAGCTGAACAGTCGCGCCTGTACGCCGCCGTGGACGCCCTCAACGCCCGCTACGGCAAGGGAAAGGTATTCTCCGCCGCCCAGGGGCTGGGCGCGCGGTCGTGGCACATGAAGCGGCAGAAGCTTTCACGCCGCCCCACGACGCGGTGGGACGAGCTGATGACGGTGAGGTGAGGAGAGTTGAAGATTTGAAAGGCCTGAATGTCATGAAAAAGATTCCGACGCTGTTCAAGCGCATATTCGACGACCGTCACCGAAAGCACATAACCTCCGAGATCACTCCCGGACTCGAATGGGTGCTTGACGGACGCGGCGTCGCGACGGTCAAGATCGACGGTACGTGCTGCGCCGTCATTGACGGCAGGTTCTACCGGCGATACGACGCGAAACAGGGGAAGATGCCGCCGCCCGGCGCGGTGCCATGCTGCAATCCCGATCCCGTCACCGGGCATTGGCCGCACTGGCTGGAATGCGACTTCAAAAACACCGCCGACAACTGGCACCTCGCCGCGTTCTTCAACGCCGGTGGATTCAACCTCAAGTGCGGAACATACGAGGCGATCGGACCGCACTTCCAGAACAACCCCTACCGGCTCTCGCACGACATCCTCGTCCGGCACGGCTCGGAGGTCATCCGCGACTGCCCACGCTCGTTCGGCGGGCTGCGGGACTACCTTGAATCGCATCCCATCGAGGGGATCGTGTTCTGGATCGACGGCGAGCCGATGTGCAAGATCAAGCGCAGCGATTTCGGTTTCAGGTGGCCTTGCGAAAACGCACAGCTATCGGCAATGTCGTAGGCGGGGCACGGCGGCCCGTGTAGCGTTCCGGCGCAAGGGCGGGTGATTGCCCGCCCGAACGGGAAAAGCCCGACACGGGGCAACGTGGCGGGCTTTGTGCGCAAGGTGCAGGCGCGAGCGGTCAGACGGCGAGGCGCAAAAGAAAAAGGACAGCCTCTCATTTTACTTACGTCGCGGAACGGGTGGATGTGGCGGCGGCACTGACTGGGGAAGCCGCCATCTTGGCGGCAGGATGGTGGGGCGAGCCGTCCCGGCGAGCCGCCTCGCCCCACTGGTACAACGCGCTGCCAGCGCGTTGCTGCGATGGGCTACTTGAAGATGAGCGTGAGGCCCGCCGCCTGAATGTCGATGTGCGCCGTGCGCGTGGTGTTGTCGGCAAACTTCAGAGTGACCGTCCACACGCCCTTTGCGTTGAATGTGAACGGCTCCGCACCTTTGCCGGTCATGTTCCACGTGGTCGCCGCAAGCCCCGAACCGTCCGGCGGCGTGAACGTGATCTTCGCCGCCTTGGAGAGGTCGCCCTTCCAGTCGTCGCCGGAATAGGCGACAGGCGGCGTCTCGCTATTCTTCAACTTGCGGTCGGGACCTTCGCCCACGGCATCGGCTGCAAACGACGCCGAGCTCGCGACAGGCACGGGAGCGTCGCCGTGGACGCTCCCGTCCACTCCGACGTGCGCGATCTCGCCGTTTGAGTTCGTGAACGTCCAAAGTCCGCCAGAGACCGGGGCATACTCGATCTTTCCGCCTACCCCCGAGAGCGTTGTCGTCACGCCGCTTGGCGACGTGACGGTAACCGTCTCGCCATCGCGGTACGTGATGAGGAACGACGACGAGAGCGCACCGGACGTCAGGGCGAACGTCGGCGTAGCCGCCGCGCTCGTGTAAAGCGCAAACGTCCGCGTGGACGACGCCACAGCACCCGGCGGCAAGAGAGCGTCGTTTGTCGCGATGGTAAACTTTCCGGAAGGATAGACAGCGGCCTCCGCATAGCAGTTGGAATCCGGCCACGCCCCGGACACCATAGCACCCAGCGTGTAGTACGAGATCCCGTTCACGAAGTCCTGCCCGCCGACGTGCTGATGGCCAGCCAGCACCGCCCGTACCTTGCCGCTCGCCTCAAGGAGACTCCGCACCTCCGCCGCGTTCTTCACGCGACAGTCTGGATCCGACGCCGGGTCGAGTAGCTGGTGGCAGAACACCACCACGTGCCCCTGCGCGGCGGCAAGTTCGCGCCTAAGCCACTCCATCTCATCCGGCGGGATGTTCGAGTCCGTCCACGACCACGAAATCGCAGGACTGTAGTGCTTCGCGTCCGATGTATAGCATCCGTCAAGGACAATGAACGTCACGCCGTTGCGGACGAAGGAATAATATCCCCCGCCGACGCTCCCGCCGTTCGGCGTGCGGGAGTAGAACTCTTCCTCCGTGAGGCAGTCGAAGTCATGGTTGCCCGGCACATGGTAGCGCGGCCCGTCGAACTTCGCAAACTCCGCCTCGATGCGCTCGAGCGCGGCAAGCGTCCCGTCACGCCCGTTGGTCAGGTCCTTGAAGTCGCCGAGTTCAACCACGAAGTCCTCTTCTCGCCTGTTGAAATCCGCCACCGCCGCCGCCAGCTTTGGAAGCGAGTCGCGGTAGTGCCGTGCGGTCGCCCCCGACCCCGCCGTGTCTATGTCGGCGTAGTGCAAGTCGGTCACCAGCCCGAACCGGACAAGCGGCGTTTCGGAACCGTCCTCCGTCCCGAACGCCCGCGAGGCGGCAAACGCCCCCGCCATCGCCATGAATTCTCTCCGCGTCATGCTTCTGCCGTTCGCCGTTCCGCCACTTTCGTCACTTGACGATCAGGACAATTCCGCCTGGAGTGACAGTGATGTGCGCAGTCGAGGTGCCGGCGCTTGACGTCAGCACAACGGTCCACACGCCCTTCGTGAGGCGCACGGATTTCGCGTTCTCGCCGGCCGCCTTCGTGTAAGTCGTCTCATCGCCGGATGGCGAAGTGAGCTTCAGCGTGACCGCCCCCGCCAAGGTGCCGGCGAACGTTGCGTCCGAATAGGCGACGGAAGGCCGATCGGTTGACTTCGCTTTGCGGTCTGGCCCCTCATTCACCGTCTCAAGCCAAACGAGATTCGCCGTGCCCGTCGCGGGGGCGGGGGCGTCGTCGTGGACGCTCCAATCGACCCCGACTAACGCGGTCTTTCCGTTCGAGTTCGCGAACGTCCAGAGTCCGCCGGAAGCAGGCACGTACTCAATCGTGCCGCCCGAGCCGGAGAGCGCCGTCGTCACGCCGTTGGGCGACGTGACTGAAACCGTCTCGCCCTCTCGGTAAGTGATGTTAAACGGCGACGAAAGCGCACCTGACGTCAGGGCATACGTCGGCGTAGCCACCGCGCTCGTGTAGAGCGCGAACGTCTGCGCGGACGACGTCGCCGCCGTGACGGCATACTCATCGTCCGCAAAAAGCGGGAGCGTCGCGCTTGCCGCGACCGCTAGCAATGGCAACAACTTCTTCATCATTCCATCCCCTCGTTACTGCACGATGTAGAACACGCGGAAGCCGATCCAGTTGGCCTTATATGTCATGGCATTGTCATTGTTATGCTTTGTACAGCCGTCTGATGCTTTATGGTTAACCGCATCACTTGTGAACGCTCTGCCCGCACGCATTCTAACCCATAATCCGCCCGTATAAATCGGCGTGAGCGCATCCGTGGCCTGGGCAACGCTGGTGCGCGACTCGTCAAGCGCCCATTCCCAAACATTTCCAGACATGTCGTACAATCCCCAGTTGTTGGGCAGACGCGATCCGACAACGGCCGTCTTGCCTCCACTGTTCTCATTACAGACAACATACGCAGGATCAGGTGTATCGCTGTTCCAGAAATAGACAGTGGTCGCGCCCGCACGGGTGGCGATTTCAGCCATGATGTACGTAGGCAGGTCGAAACCGGAAATGCCGGACTTCATTTGCGTGCGATAGTTAAGCCTCGAAAGAAATCCCCCAGTCGCACTTAGGGGCACGGGATCGGGTATCGAGGATACCCCACGAATCTCACTCCACGAGACCTGCTCCACGGGACAGCCGCTGTTGGCCTTATTGCTTGACGGATTGGAAAGACCGAGATTGGTGTATTGCGCCTGCGTCACGAGGAATATGCCGACGTAATAGTCCTTGTTTGGTTGCCACGTCCTTGCAGGATTTGCCGATGCAAAATTCACGTTGTCGCCCGTTGGGTAGCCGCCAAGTGCGGCGAGCGTATCGTAGTTCGGAAGCGTGTTCGCGTCCGCCCACTTCGGCACCTTGCGCAGCACCATCTTCGTGGACTTGTATTCCGTCGTGTTGTAGCGGGTGTTGGACTCGTCCTGCGTCGCCATAAGTCCCTCGTAGATGACCGCGCCGCTTGCGAGGTCGATGATCATGTAGTCGTTGCCGCTCGGGACGTTCGTCGGGAAGAGCGTGGCCGTGACGGAGCAGGACGTCGCCTTGACGCCGCCGGGGGCCGTCCAGGTGACGGTGTACTGCCTCGAACCGGGACCGCCCGTTTCCGCGCTCGCGGCGAGCGAGTTGCCGCTCACGACCTGCGTGCTGTAGCCGGGGATGGTGATGGCGAAGTTGATTCCGGCATAGATGCCGCCCGCGCGGTTCTGCCCGTCGGTGACGGTGTAGGTGATGTCCACCTTATTGTTCCACGGCCAGCGTTGCTGAACGCTGTCAATGGTGATGCTGGAGGCGTCCGCCGCCATCGCACTTGCGGCAACCGCCGCTACAGTAATCAACTTGTTCATGTTCATTTTCGGTTATCCTTTCCTTCTCCTGTTGAAGATTGGGTGTGTGAAAAACGCGGGCCGCGAGGCGCGGTCTGCGTCTCTCGGCTCATGTCGTTAAAGGGTTTGTTGTGGT
>CADCOC010000197.1 GCA_902802945.1 uncultured bacterium
CCGCGCTGTACGCAAAGCCGAAGGTCGCCATGCACGGCGATATGACAAGTCCGAGGGCGAATATGTTGACCGCCGCAACACGGCGGAGGCGCACAATCAAAAGCCCGAGCACCAGAACCGCGGCGCCTGCGGCGACTGCGACGCCGAGCGCGGCGGCGGCGAGAACGCGCTTCTTCACGCGCTTCGGGTTGCGTCCGGTCTGCATGACGGAGCTGACGGTGAACGGCAGCCTGCGGAAGAGAAGCGTGCCGGTCTTGTCGTCGAAGAGAACGTAGGTCGACTCGCACACGCCGCCTTCCGCCCTCGGCGCGGTCGTGCGGAACCACGTCGCGCCCGCCGCGTCCGCAAGGCGCACGTAGCCGTCGCCCTTCTTGATGAGATAACTCACGAGGCGGAGCCCGTCCACCGTACGCAGCTCGATGCGTCCGTCGAACCAGACGCCAACCGCCGGCGCAATGCCGTCGCCGTGAAGCGCCGTCCATCCATCGGCAGTGACGCCGACGAACACAGGCGCACCGCCGATAAGCGCCGCCGAAACACCGGCTGCGCCGTCGAGATCCGGCAGCACATCTTCGAATATCTCTTCAGGGCACATCCCGAAGTCAATGCGCTCCACGTCGCCACCAGCCGACGGCGCGGACGGCTCGAAACGCACGTCCCCGACCCTTGTCGTCTGCACGGCGATGCCATTGCGGACGCCGTCATAAACATTCGTGGCATTCGCGGGAATCGGCGCCGCCCACGCGCCACCGGACGCGCCAACGGCGGTCAGCGCCTGCCCTTGCGCATAGTCCGCGAAGGACACATCGAACCAGCCGCGTTCATCAGCCCGCGCCGCCAGTGCAACGCACACGAGCGAACCGGCAACAAGATTTTTGAATCCTGTCAATCTTGTTAATCCTGTCTGAAATACCGCTACTTGACTATGATCACGAAGCCGGTGAGCGCATATACGCCGTCGTCGCGGCTCACGAAGGTGCGCGTCGACTCAGGATCAGCGTTCTTGAACTTGACCGTGCGAATGTTCGCAGGTGGTTCATCCCACGTAATCGCCGGGGATTTACGGTCGACTTTGAGATCGCCCGTGTTGATGTAAATGGTCGAGTTGTCCGCAAACTTGAGCGTGTTGGCCCCTGTCGTGAACGCCGAGACGAGCGGTAGCGCGTTCGTGCGCGACGACAGGTCGATCATGGAGCCGTTCTGCATCGTGCAGCCGTAGAACTTGTCGTGTGCGGACGGCTTGAACGTACCGGACACGTTCACCGCACCCGTACCCGTATTGGCAGTTCCGTCATACAGCGCCTCGTAGTCACGGAGATTGACCGTGCAGGCATCCGAGATGCTCATCGCACCGTTCATGCGCATCGTCAGCGTCGTCGCATCCACCGTGCCATAATAAGTCGGATAAGTCCTGAACGTGCCGCCCGAAACGTTCATCGTGCCGTTGGTTATTACAACATCCTGAGCGTCATCGGCTGACATGAGGAAGCTCCCGGATGCGGAAAGCTCGACATCAAGCGTATGCTCGCCAAGGTTAATTGCATTTACACTAGCACCCCACAACCGCAGGGTTCCGGATTCGGTCGTACGGAACGTCGAATCCGCGAGAAGTGTCGTGGGTCCGAAAATCGCGCCGCCGGTGTACCTGCCCAATGCCTCTGAAAATCCTGTCTGGAGAGTTCCGCCGTCAAGAATAATCTTATAGACGGTAAACCACACCTGTCCCTCCAGCTGCAGCGTCGCGTCCTCGCGCACGAGGATGTCCTTCCCGCTCGCGCCCATCGTCGTATGCTGGGTGGCGTTGAGCGACACCTTCACCGTGCCGTCTCGCAATTCGTTTCCGCCGGTGTAGTTCTGTCCCCTCGCCGACACAAACAGCCCCGGCCCCGACTTCACGAACTTGAGGCTGCCCGTGAGCGTAATTGCCGTATTGTTCACGGTCTCGCCTTCAGGGACGTTGAGTTCAAAGACGCCGCCTTCGGCGGATGAAGTCACCGTGAACGCCTTCGCGCCGCCGTCCGTGATGCTCGCGGGCATCTTGAGCGTGCCGCCGTTCACGTCAATCACCGTCCCTGCCTCGAAGAAGAACCTAATTCCATCGATAAGATCCAGCGTTGTTCCGGCCGCGTTCGTGAAATGGTTCGTGGTAAGCACGTACGCGGAAGGCGTGACGTTGTTCGTGAGCAGCCCGGCGTACTCCGCAGCCGTGGAGAACCGCACCTGAATGCTTTCCCCAACGCCGCCGTCCCATGGCATTTCGACGTCGTTCTTGTAGAATCTCCAGCGATTCCCCTCGACGTCCCATATCGCATAGTCGGGCGTCGCGGTCGATTTCACGTAAACGCCGTTCGGACGAAGTTCCAGAACGAGCTCGCGCTGTTCGGCGGTGTCGGTGCCGTCGGCGAACTTCATTGCGAACGTGGCGGTCAGCGTACCGATGTCCTCGTCCCAGTCGATGAGTTTGTCGCCGTCAGCGACTTCGCGCGAGCCAAGATACAGCGTGACCGCTGCGCCGCTGGCGAAGCTCATCTTGTTGTTTCCAGTCGTGAACGCCGACGTCGCCGGCTGCGCGTCCTCCCTGCCCGAAAGGTCGATCGTGGAGCCGTTCTGCATCGTGCAGCCGTAGAACTTGCCGCTCTCGTCCTTGAACGTACCGTACACGTTCATCGCGCCCGTGCCGGCGTTGGCAGTGCCGGTGTAGCGCGCAACGTAGTTGCTCACGTTCAGTGTATTGCCGCCCAGGTTTAGCGCCCCGCTGACGTACAATGTGGTGTTCGTGGCGTTAACGATGCCGCCCAGCGACATCGTCCCGTTCTGGAGATCCACGACGCCCTCGGTAAACGTGACACCAATCGACCCACTTGCACTGAGGCACTTCTCGCCGGCGCCAGTGAGCGCAAGCGTATGTCCGTTGAGGTTCACGGTATGGCCAGTCCAGATATGCAGCTTGCCGCCCGAGTTCACATCCAACGAGGAGTTGGCGAGAAGCCTCATGCTTCCGATGATTACGCCGTTGGCGGATGACCACCACGTATAGATGCTGCCGCCGTCCATTACGATTGGGTAGAGAGTCAGCCAGTTTTCATTGTTGTACAGATACAGCATCGTACCGCTTCTGACGATGATTTCGGAGCCAGCCTTACCGAATTGGGATTTCTGCGTGGCGTTGAGCGTACTGGCGATTCTTCCGGCATGAATCTCCGTTCCACCTGTGTAAGTTGGATTGACGGCATAGTTCAGCAGCAACTCGGCAGTGCCATCTTTCACAAGCCTCACGTTGCCATGCATCCTGGGACCTGTCAAAGTTGCGTATGCGGCAATGTCGATGTGGTACTCGCCAGGTTCCCCGGTAAGTGAATTCGTCACGACGACGGCGGATGCGACGTCGCTGACGTATAACTTGTGTTCCTTGAGGTCAATGGTCGGCGTGGCGGAATACGGAATGCTCGCGCCGAACCCGCGCCAGTCGCAGTTCGTTGTGAGCGAGCACGAGCTGATCACGAACGACCTGTACTGAAGCCGTGAAGCCTGATTGGTGGGAAGGTTGAATGTCGTCTCGCCGGAAACCGTTATCGCCGTATCCACCGTGGGAAGCGCGCCGACAAGGACGGTGCCGTTCGCGTTGAGGCACTGCCAGTTCAGAGGATCAAGCACGTCGTCCCTGTCGCCGAGACCGACCCAGGTCGCCGTAACGGGAACCGTCGAGTTTTCGAGGAAGATCAGCTGCGTCCCGTCAGTGGAAAGCTCGATCGTGCCGCCGGCGATCGTCGCCACATCCCCAATCGCCGCCCCGGCAGGGATGGAGATGCCTTCTGCGGCCGTTAAGACGACGGCACGGTTCGCAAGCGACATGCCGTCGGAATTCACGATAAGCGACGCCTTCCCGTCGAGCATCAGCGAACCCGTGATGGAAACGCCGGCGGGAATGGTGATGGTCACGTTTGCGCGGACCTTGATATCGCCGAGGGACGACATGGTCTTCAGGGCATCGGACGAATACGCCAACGTGACGGCGGCCTTGCCGTCGCCGCGACCACAGTCGAACGTGAGCGAATCAGCCTGCGGCGCCACGTCGAACGTGAGCGTCGGATTGTCGCCAACGATCGTGAAGAACGGATTTCCAAACTTGCCGTAGCCCATCTGCATAGACCAAGAGAGGCTTTCGCCAAGTGGCTTGAACGGCAACGCATAGAGGTTGTAGGCCGCGTAGCCGTTGTAATTGTAAACGGTTCCTGCGTCTTTTGCGTTCGTGTTGTTCACGAACGCACCCGTATCTGTAAAATAGTGATTGGGCCAGCCGAGTCCGTATTGCATGCGCAGCGCGCTGCCGTTGACATCATCGCCGCTGTCGGTGAAATCGCACAGCACGACTGAATCCAGCGCAGCTTCGCCTCGCAAATCAACTTTGAGATCCGTCGGGTTCCCCGCGCCGTCTGAAGTCACAATATGCTCCCACGAGGCCATTGAACGCGCGTACGGGCCCCATGAGCCGAGCCCCTTCGCAGAGATATACAAGTCGCGGAGAACATCGAGGGAACAGCCGGTGAAAAATTTCCTGCTTGTCTTGGGCACATACGCCCCGCCGCTCGCGTCATGGAAAACAGGAATGTCATCCCACAATTCGACCGATGCAATGTACGTCAATTCGGAAGACGAGCCGGCGCAGACGAGAATGTTGTCGCCGGTGAACTGACTGCGTATGTCTCCTACGTTCGTCATAGACACGGATCTAAATCCGTTCAAGGTGGAGGTTGCACCAGATGGCCCGAAATACGCGGCAAATGAATTCCACTTGTCCGAAGAGACGCTCCGGTAGATCGTGGATCCGTTTGAGACATTGGGCGAGTTCTCTTCCGCGGCTCTCCCAAAATGCGTTTCGTTTCCGTAGATGAGATTTGCCGTTGAAACGCCCCATACCCACGAACCCAAATCGGCAGGATTGCCGCTTGCGAGTATGCGCAGTTTTCCTGCCGATGCCGCCGGCGAGCAGAACCTGATCCTGACCATCCAAGGCTTATCGTGGATGATGCCGGACGGAATCGGCAGCTTCAGGTGGGCGTCCTTGGGAATCGCAAGCGCGTAGTCGCCGGCAGAAAGACCTGTCTCGGACGGCGCGAGAACCGTAATATCGCCGAGCGTTCCGTCAGTCACCGCCGTCGATGCGGTTGTGCCCGTGCAGGGAATCGCCGCGAGGCTGCCGACCGTCGGCGCGAGAATCGCCGCACTCGTCGGATTCTCGGAGTCGTAGTTGTCGAAGTCCCACTTCGCGACGAGACCGCCCAGCGACGAAGAAGCCGCCGTCACGCATATTGCCGCAAGTGCCATCAGTTTTTTCGCGTTCATTCTTGGTTTGTCCTTTTGACGGAAAATCTTAACTGACTGAACCCTTCCCCAAAAGTGAGACACGATGTATGCTCCTTTTGTCATAGGCAAGGGTATTTTACAAAAGTGGATTGGTGGTGTCAAGT
>CADCOC010000198.1 GCA_902802945.1 uncultured bacterium
TGAATAGGCTTGTGAATGGGTTGTCTACACGTCGAACCGCTGAAAATGCGATCAAACGGCGTTCAGGCTACCCGCGTTTCGGATTCCACCCAAGACCCCCAATGTCGTGGAGGCGGCGCGGCGCCAGATTGGCGTCACCGTGGGATATGATCCGGCTTACAGGAAGATTGGCTATCCGGGCGGCGACGTGCCGAGGGAGAGCGGCGTCTGCACGGACGTCATAATCAGGGCGTTGCGCGACGCGCATAAGATCGACTTGCAGCAGTTTGTGCATGAAGACATGAAGTCCGATTTTTCGCAATATCCACAGATGTGGGGACTCAAGGCTCCTGACGCGAACATCGACCACAGGCGCGTGCCGAACCTGCAATGCTATTTCAAGCGGAAAGGGTATGCGCTGCCCGTGTCCAAGAATGCGGCGGATTACAAGCCTGGCGACATCGTGACGGTCATGGTTGGCGGGAAGTTGCCGCACATAATGATCGTCAGCGACAAGAAATCGGCGGCGGGCGTTCCGCTTGCCTTGCACAACATCGGTTCGGGCACGCAGGAGGAAGACGTCCTTTTCGCCTATCCCCTAACCGGTCACTACCGTATTCCATAAAGTTAAGGCTTGACTTCTCGTCACGTCATCTTTTGTGTCGGGCGGACTGCGCCCTGCGGCGGTAGGAGATTTCATTTTGGGGCGTGTTTCCTGACGAACAAGACAAGTGGCAGGTAGCAGCGGCCGGGGAGGTTCTGGAAAAGCCACAGACTGTTGGCTTTGTCTGCAACGACATACAGCGACCCGCCTGGATATGAACTTGCCTGCGAATTGCCGGACAGCGTGAAATGCCTGCGCTTGATGCGTGGGCCAAGTCGATTCTCATAGTGGCATTCCTTGCCTGTGACGGTCAGTCTGTGCGTTCCGAAAAGCGACCACAGTGCCTGATGCAGAACGGCAAGAATCAATATACACCACAGAAGCAGCAGAGACACGAAGAAGAGAACGGGCCATCGCGTCAGAAATGAGACAATGAGCGTCCCGAAAAAGCCAAGGTACAGGCAGCATCCCAGCGTTGAGCCTACTCCGGCAAGAGAATGGACGTTGACTTCCATTGTCTCCGACTCGCCTTCGCGAACGATGCGCATTCCGCGCGGGAGGTTGGCAAGCACCGCCTCGGCCGCCGCCTCCAGCTCTTCCGGAGCGACATGATGTGCGAGATTCATGCGGAGCGCAAGCAATGTTGCGGTGTCGGCGTATGTCTTGAACAGATTCTGCTCGACGCTGACCTCGACAACGGAAACTACCCCCGTTCCTTTATCTGGGCAAAGGCAGTTCCCAGACGGACTTGCTTCTGTCCATGGACTCCAGCGAAAGCGGATGTCGCGTCGCGGAAAGAGTCCGAGAAACCGCCTCCTGCAGACACCCTCATCGTCTTTGACTTCGACTTCTGCCTCTTCGGCAATGCCGCAGACATGGAACAATCCAAGAACCGAGGCGCAGGCAGTGACGGCCATTGCAATGAATATGGCAACTGCCGCCCAGTTGGGCAGCGAAGTCGCGCCCTTCGCAAGCATTGCAACGAACCACACTGTCGCGGGAAATAGGCATAGCCCAAGAAGCGACAAGAAGAAGACGGAGCGGCGTATCATGGGTGAATCGACTGTCACGGATGCGCGGAAGCCGTCTGAAGTTTCGGTGAAATCAAGATGCCTGTCCGAGAAGTTGTCCGTGACGACGGCATCCATTTTGATGTCGTGTGGTTCGTGCGGAAGGTTCTTGACGATCTGGAATCCGTGGGCGACGCCGATCTTGTGCGCCCCCCATGACGCCGAGGCGAGAAGGCGGTCGTACCATCCGCCGCCGTAGCCGAGCCGCTTGCCGTCCTTTGTGAAGGCGAGTCCCGGGACTATCCACACTTCGACTTCCGCAGGGGCGGCGATGTCCGGCTCCGCCGGTTCGAGGATGTTCATCGGCCCGCGCCGCAAATCGGCATCGGAAAGGCCCTTGACCTTCGCAAGTTCGTATGTCTCGCCGTTCCAGCGCGGTGCGACGATCTTGACGCCGCATTTGAGCATTTCAAGGATGAATTCCGAAAGGTCTATCTCGTCCGGCGAGGCGAGATAGACGGCGATCGCGCCACCGCCGTCGAACGGATCGATCGCTTCCGCGATGGCGCTGTCGCCGCGCAGTTTTGCGCAAATGGCCTGCGCCGCGCGTTCGCGCTCTTCGGGAGTCAGCGCCTTCCTGCGCGCGCGCATCTGCCGCCTGACGGCATCCTTTGTCTGCATTGACTCTTCCATGCCGTTGCCTAAGTCAGTTGTTGTATTCTGCGGTGGATGCCTTGCACGATGTCATGGTAGATCGGCGAGTTGTTCCATCATTTATTGTCCCACGGCGAGTAGATAAAGAGCCCAAGGCCAAGCGTCTGAAGAACTTTCAGGAGCTTCTGCACCTGAATCGTGCCTTTGCCGTTCTCCAGATCGGAGATGAACCGTATACCGGTTCCGGCGATGCCGGCAAGCTGCATCTGGGTGACGCCTTGACGTTTACGCTCAGATTTTATTAGCTGCCCTATCTCCACGACAGTCTTTTGCTCTTCATGTTTCATGTCTTTTGCCTTCCTTGCTTTACCGAGCGGTAATATATCATAATCTCGTTCGCATGGCAACCGCTAAAATTACCGAGCGGGAAAAACGGCGGGCTGAAAAATCGGTAATTTAAGGTATCGGCACGCACGAATCGGACGGTAAAGGGCGAGAAACGGCTGGGAATCGGTCGGCGCGGCGACCGATTTTGTGGTATAATATGCGTCGGTTCAAGGAAGGAAACAAAACATGCCAGCCATCAGAACATTCGCAAAGCCGGTCAATGACAGCGTTACGGTGCATATTCCGAAGGAATACCGTTCGTATTCCTTTGAGATTGTACTTGTTCCCGTCGAGCAAGAGGGGAGCGGCGAACGGAACAAGTCCCTTCCGCCGTGGGCGGGGTTGTGCGAAAATGCCATAGCAAGGAACCTGCATGGCCCGCATGACCTGGACTCGATAAGGGAATCGATCATGTCCGCAGAGAGGGTTTCCGTTCTATGACACTTGCGCTCGACACGTCGGTTCTTGTCCGTATCCTTGCCAATCAGCCTCAGCCGCTTGCGTCTCAGGTCATAGAGGATGTCGCCCGTCGCATTTCGGCTGGTGACACAATGTACGTTTCAAACCTTGTTGCTTCGGAGGCGTACTACGCGATGCAGCATCATTATGGCGTGGACAAGCGGACAATCTTGCAGTCGTTTAAGCTCATGTCAGAACAGGTCGGCTTCCTATTCACGGAAGAGGTAAAGAGGGTGTTATCAATTGAAGGGTTGGAACATGCCAATCCTGGATTTGTGGATAGGCTTATACATGGTGAGGGCGAGCGCTGCAACATGCCCGTGATTTCATGTGAAAAGTCTTTTCGTCGCCTGCCAGATACCATAATCATTCCGACGCCGTAGTCATGGAGACGCGGAGATAGGGTACGCGGCACGACTCATGTATGGCGGTGGGATATAGGCAGAACGCGCCCTGCGGCGGCAGGCGAAAGGAGTAGATGAAGGATGCGGAAATTGACAAAGGCAATTCTCGGCTTGTCCCTCGCGATTGCGGCGGGGTGCGTGAGCGTTCCGAAGGTGGACAATGCGCCGATCGCGGCGCTTGACCTGAACCGCTATCTCGGCGAGTGGTACGAGATCGCCCGGTTCGACCATAGCTTCGAGCGTGGCGTGCAGCAGGCGAAGGCGAAATACTCGCTGAAGGACGACGGCACGATTGAGGTTGTCAATTCCGGCGTCAGGGACGGCAAGCCGAAGACGGCGGTCGGGAAGGGCAAGAGAACCGACACGCCCGCGCTTCTGCGCGTTTCGTTCTTCGGTCCGTTCTACGCCGACTACCGCGTGATGCTGATCGACGAAGCTTATACCTACGCGCTTGTGGGCAGCGGCAGCGCGGATTATCTTTGGATCCTCTCGCGTACGCCGTCGCTTGATGACGATGCGAAGGGCGCGATCTTTGACGAAATCCACCGCCGCGGCTATGATGCCCGAAAGCTCATCTGGGTCAAACAGGACGAAATCATTGAGTGCCCTGAAATCAAAAGCGATGGTTTTTCGCTTCAGATGCCAGAATTGGAGGATCATCTGCGCAAGCAAAGGCCCTTTGATCTTAAGGCATACGATAACTCCCTTCGCAAAGCCGAGGACAAAGATGGGAATGTCGTTCGCCCAGACTTGAGTGCGGCAGTCAAGGCACCTGATGCGGCAGTTGTCCGCGACGCAGTAAGATCGGCAATTGAGGCGACGGGGCGGTTCGGGACGGAAAGAGATGTGGACAAACGCGACGGGGGGCTTTTCATGTGTGTCCGCATATTGGAACAGGAGTGGCGCACGAAAAAGAAGCAGGCATCGCCATACGAGACTCTCTATCTTCAAATCAAAGTTGAGGTTACGGCGCGTCCCCCCTTGAATAGCTTAATGGGTCACAGTTATATTGGGCACGGGTCTGAGCGACTGTATGTCAGCTGGGGGACTCCTTCGAACATGCCTCCTACGAGTGATCGTTATGTGGATGCCATCGTAGGGGCTGTAAAGAACGCGCTTCGCGATTTGCATCCCCGTCCGGAGCGGATTAAGGGTGAGAAACAAATTGCATGGAGAGATTTGGGCGACTTCTCCGATCTGAAGACGCTTGAAGAACGATACAGATGCCCGCTCGTCGGACAGGTTCTCTCGCCGTTTGGGAAACCTGTCGCCGATTTCGATGTCTACAATAGGATGAAGGAAATTCGTCTTCCATCTGTCTCTTTGCGTCCACCGGCGACTCTGATGGACGCCATGCTTTTCTTTCAAGCTTGCGCCATTCCATTCGATGGCTCAGGAGAAGCCGTGTTGTTCGCCGTCTTTCCCGCGAAGGAGGGTGACGCATATCCCGTTGTGCCGGAATTTTCCGCCAACAACATCTCCCTGCTGGACGCGCTTAAGCGGGTGACGGAATCTGTCGGGGCGTATATGTGTTTCCGTTGTGACGGCGTGGTCGAAGTCAAGCCCAAGCCTAAATCGATAAAGCAATTTTTTGATAAACATCTCTCTTGGTCTGGTAAGGAATTGGACAAGCATGGCCAATAAATACCTGTATCGTACTTCGGGTACGCGGCGGCACATGCTGACGTGCCCAGCGGCGGTCGGGAAATTGTGGTATAATATGCGGCGGTTCACGGAAGGAAACAAAACATGCCTTACGCAATTGTGGAAGACAAGATAGCCGAGATATCCCCGCAGTACCGTGGGGAGTTGCTGGCGTTCATTGACTTTCTGCTATACAGGCAGAAGAATTCCGTCTCCGTGAATGGCGCA
>CADCOC010000199.1 GCA_902802945.1 uncultured bacterium
GGGCGAGCCGCCACGGCTCGGCGGGACGCCTCGCCCCACCGGTCCAAAGTCCTCCCTCCTTTGTCTTCTGTCGTCTGTCCTTTGTCCTCCCCCCTTTGAGGACAGAAGACAAAGGACGAAAGACAAAGGCTTTAGAACTTTGGACTTTGGACGACGGCATGTTGCGGCCGTTGCTCGCGACTAAAAAATCCACTAAAAAATCCACTAAAAATCTACCATCACTCGTTTGACACGCTACGGCATCGTGTGATATACTGGTAACGAAACTGCAACCAGTATGTTCACGCTAGATGCACATAAGATGCGAGCAGAAGCGCCCGAAAACGCGGTAAAACGCTGCGTAGGACGTTTGTATTGCACTCCCCCCCCTGAGTTCCCACATCGGCTAGTGCGTGTTGAATGAAGAGGCGAAGGCTTTGTCGCCCCAAACGTTGTTTTAATGACCTACTTTTGGCGGCACAAGACAACTTTCTTTCGTTTTGCCACCCCAAAAGTCGGTTTTTCTGTCGCGGTGAAAGCAAAAGCGAACAGCCGTGGTAGCCGGTCGAACTGGATCGTATGATTGCCCGACGGGAAGCGTTCCGTTCAACTTGCGGCATCAGGAAGGCCATCCATCTGACCATCATCACCTCCAATGGCCTTTGCCACAACAAGTACAGCGGAAACATCCAGAGCGAACTTACTCTTGCGGACCTCTTCACTCCATGACCAGGTGTCATGGAGCATCTCCCAGACGATGAAATAGTTGCGCCCCAAGTGAGATTTTGGCATAATTGATGTCACGCCGCCATTATACCACACACGGACGACGTCCTGGCGGCAAAATCGCCTCAAGCCCGCAAAAACCTGCTAAAGCATCTTTTTGCAAAATCGGCTTTAATTTCGCGGGGGCTGTCCCCGCAGGGAATCCGTTCACGGGCGGCGGTCGGATGAAGGCGGCCGGCCGTAGAACGCCCGGTAGGCGTTGCAAAAATGGGCCTGGGAGGAGAATCCGATCTTTGCCGCGATCTCTTTGAGGCAGAACCGCCCGGTGGCCGCAAGCCGCTTCGCCTCGCGCATCTTGACGAAGAGCGCATATTTCCCGACGCTCGTCCCGAAGGCTTTCCTGAACGCCGCATTGAGCGTGGACGGCGAGACGCCGGCGGCTTCCGCGAGCTTGGAAGAGGAAATCGGCTTGTCCAGATTCCCTTCCAGCGCCACAAGCGCCCTTTTGATGTAGGGGGAATCCACAGGATAGACGGCGGTCGATTCGCGCTCCACGATCCCGATCGGCGGGATGAGGAACGTCCGGCGGCGCTTCGGCTTCGCCGGAAATCTCATCGCCCTGTCCAGAATACGCATCGCGGCGTAGCCGAGTCCCTGGACATCAACATCGATGCTGGTGATGGGGATCTGCGCCGAGGTGCAGACATCCGTGTCGTTGAACCTGCCCATGATGGCGATGTCGTCCGGCACGGCTCTGCCGAGGCGCAGGCAGGCCTGAAGGAAGCTGTTGGCCCTGTCGTCGTGGACGCAGAACACCGCCGTGTGACGCGGCAGAGTGCGTATCCACGCTTCAAGCCGCGGCAAAAGCGATGTGGTGCCGCGGTCCTTGCCCTCCAGATACGAGGCGTCGAACGAGGTGCATGTGCAGCCGGCCTTCGCCACAGTCCCCGCAAACGATCTTTCCAGCACGTCTGAACTGCGGTAGCGGGAACATCCGGAGTGGCCGCAGTACCCGAAATTCCTGAAACCGCGCCGCAGAAACCACTCGGCCGCCATTACGCCGTGTTTCGCGAGGTCGAAATCGACGCCGACAAGCCGGATGTCGTCGAATTCGCAGCCGGTATCGACGATCGGCAGTCCCGTCGCCGTCAACGTTTCAATGACATTTCTGTACGGCACGTTTACAATGATACCGTTGCAGTTGCCGAGAAGGGTCTTGTTTCGCACGTCGTCGGGCTCTACGGTCAGCACGGCGATGCCGTGCCGTTCCTGCGCGTATCGGGTGACGCCGGACAGAAGAAGGAACTTGAAAGACGAAATCGACGAACATACGAACGCGACCGTCTTTATCTTCCTTGATCGCTTTGGAATGGTGTGTTGCACGCCTATAGTATACCATAAATCGTACACACTTCGCTATAAATTACGACACATCGTTGGATTATGTAAGGATTTTCGGTTTTTCGTTGGATTATGTAAGTCTTTTCGTTTGAAAAGTGCGGGAGGATTGTAGTACAATATTTGTCAAAGACAAGCAATGCATACGTCTACCATCCATAAAACTTACTATAATCGCGCAAAAACTGCGCGGATTGGTAGTTATGCCCCCCCCCCCTCATTGCTTGACGGCGCGTGTAGGGCGCGTTTTTGCGCGGGTAGCCGCCGTTTCAGAAACAACAAGCGTACAACAGCAAGATGGGCATCACCGCCTTGCTGTTGTACGCTTGCTGTCTCGGCCCCGATTTCACCACTGAAGCTTAACCAAGAAGGAACCTGAAAATGAAAGTAATCACACGAGCAAAAACATGGAGCCGCGCGCTGTTCAGAGCGTCGGTTTTGATGATGATCGCGGCTGGCGCGGCGTTTCCGCTGCTTGCCGACGAGGTCAGCGGCGACGACGCGATGATTGCCGTCGCGGGATGGGTGCGCGTGAAGGCCGCGCTGGGCGAGGATTTCACGGCCCAGCCCGCGAGCGTGCGGGAATACACCGGTCAGGACGGCAAAGGCAAGTTCTACGTGGTGAGCCTTGCGGGCGGCGGTTTCGTCGTGACCTCGGGCGATACGGAGCTCGAGCCGGTGATTGCCTACTCGAAGACCGGCACGTGGGTGGACGACGTGACGCAGAACCCGCTCCTGGCGATGCTGCCCATCGACGTGGCGGCGGCCTCTGCGGGACTGGAGACAGCAAGCGTACAACAGCAAGGTGGTGACGCTGCAACGCAAACGGGCGGTCGACGGCTCGCGGCGGCCGCGACAAGCACGGCCGCTCCCAGCGGCAAGGCCGCCAAGTGGGCGGAGCTCATGTCGTCGGCGGCGGCGAAGGGCGGTGCGCGGCTCCAGGCGGGCTCAACCACCTCCAACCCCAGCGACCTGCGCGTGGGCAAGCTGCTCACGACCGCATGGAGCCAGGGCCATACCACATCCCCTCGCGTGGCGTACAACTACTACACGCCCACGGTGGGGACCGACACCAACTACCGCTTCTACAGCGGCTGCTGGGCGACGGCGGGCGGACAGCTCTTGTACTACCACAGGTGGCCGCAGTCCAGCATCACCATGACCAAGGACTACACGCAGACGTTCGATGGCGGCGCCCGCACCTACACGGCGGCGTCCGGCTACCAGACGACGGCAGGCGGCGCGTACGAACCGTGGGACGGCGTGCCGTTCGGCGGAACGTACGACTGGAACAACATGGGAGCTACCTCTTCCACCGCGAACAAGCAGGCCATCGGCAAGCTGCTGCGCGACGTGGGAATCTCCATGTACATGGATTACACCTCCGACGGCAGCGGTGCGAGATTCAGCGCCCTCTACCTGCGCCTTACGGACCAGTTCGGCTACGCCAACGCCGCATGCAAATACTCTCCATCCGCAGACGAATGGAAGAACGGAATCCTCGCGAGCCTTGACGCGAAGCTGCCCGTCGCCGTGAGCGTTCCGGGGCACGCCATCCTCGCGGACGGCTACGGCTACCAGAGCGACACGCTCTACGTCCACTTCAACATGGGCTGGGAGGGGTCGTGCGACGCCTGGTACAATCCGCCGGATCTCACGGATGCGGCTTCCGGTTTCACCTCCATCCAGGGCATCATCTATAACGTCTATCCGCAGGGGACGCCCAACTGCACGATCGTGAGCGGGCGTCTCAAGGACGCATCAGACGTCGTGATGCCCAACGCCACGGTCACGGCTGTGAATCGGACGAGCAACGCGCGCATCACCGCGACGACCGACGACAAGGGCATCTACGCGCTTCTCCTTCCAGCGGGGGATTATTCCATCGGCATGAGCGACGGATCGGGCAGCGCGGCGGCCACGACCCTGACCGTGGCGGAGTGCGTCTCGACCGGCTTTATACGCGGGGACATGACGAAAGAGGCGAATGGCACTTATAATGGCAACCTCGGCAGCGTAGCGGACGTCCACGGCGTGGAGCTGAAGCTCGCCACGATCGCGGTTCCCGTCATCTCGCCTGCGGACGGCACGGTGTTCGCCGGCCCGAAGCGTTCCGTGGAAATCGCGTGCGCGGACGCGTCGGCCGTAATCCGCTACACGACGGACGGCAGCGAGCCGACGTCTTCAAGCACGCTCTACGAGGGGCGGTTCACCGTCACTTCCACCACCACGGTCAAGGCCAAGGCGTTCCTGGCCGGCGAATGGGGCGGCGACACCGCCACGGCCACGATCACGAAGGGTCCGTACTACGGCACCGGCGGACTTTATCCCGACACCAGGGCGAGCCACGCCGCGCACTGGCTCGACGAGCGCGAGGAAATGCAGGAGGCTACGGGCGCGTGGTCCAACACCGTCGAATACGTGAACGGCAAGATCACGTTCGGTAGCGACAACGTGTTCACGACGACGGAGCCGTCCAAGGGCGCGAAGACGACGATTATCACGAAGGTGACCTTCGACACCTGGTGCGCGGATTCGGACGGCGACACCGTCAACGCCAATGTCAGGGCGGGCGTGCGCATACACGAAGACGGCTGCTTCCAGGCATATACGCTCGTGTCCGGCACAAAGCGGTGGATCAACCTGACGGGCGTGACGCCGACGGAAGGGACCGACTACACGGTGAAGCTGGTGCTGGACAACAGGCGCATGACCTATTCGGCGGCGATCGTGAACGGCAACACCGAGACGCCGCTCGTGGCGGCCGAGGGCGGCGCGGCGAGTTTCGCCTTCGCGAACCAGACCCGCGCCGGGGTCGAGAAGGTGTGGTTCTGCGGCGACTGCACGATGGAGTCGCTCGAAGGCAGTTACAAGTTGAAGGGCGTGTATCTGGAAGTTCGGTAACCTTGCAGCCGTGGCCCAGCTTGCAGTCAAGAGCCCTTGCTGTTGTACGCTTGCTGTCACGGCCCCGATTTCAACAACAACAGTTTAACAAACGAGGAGAACGAAAATGAAAGCAATCTCAAGAGCAAAAACATGGTTCCGCGCGCTTGTCGCGGCGGTAATCTGTGCGGCGTCGGCGAATGCGCTGGCGGACTGCTATAAGTACGACACAAAAAACGGAACCGTCGATCTCGGAGCCTCGACGCAGATAAACTCCACGGACAGGTTCATCATCTTCCAGGGCAC
>CADCOC010000200.1 GCA_902802945.1 uncultured bacterium
AGGGACATGGGAACGCTCAAATATCGTGCCGGTGCGAACCGTGAACACCTTGCCACAATTGGGGCATTCGTAGTAGCCCTTAACGCCATTGCGCTTCGTAGTCCAAACATGCTTGTGACCACAATGGGGGCAGATTGCCTTGCCATCAACCCAACGAACTTTCTCAAGATACCTACGCACCTTGAACTCTGTGGAGAAGGATTTCACGAACTCCACATATGGCATTGTGGTGTCTTTGACGGAAAGAAATGGTTTCTTGACTTTAGTTGGCATAGCTTCAACTTTCTCTTGACTCACTACACCTATATTATACCACATAACCGTCCAAAAGTCAAGTAGGTTCAGGGCAAAATTGAAATTATCACTGTATTTTAAGAGGTCAAACCTAAGTCAGGTATATAGTTCCCAAAGGAAATTTACGCCAAGTCCGATGACACCAGGATTGTCTAGTTTGTCTCCATGTCCTCCATAACGGCCAACCCACGGATACGCATTATCCATGAACGACACGCCAACAGGAGAGTACCATGTGATGTCAGTCGGCTTTTCAACTTCAGCATAAACATCATTGCCAACCGCCGCCATAAACGCGAGGGATGAGCCGAGAATTGCCTTTGTCAGTTTCTGCATCCTTCATCTACTCCTTTCGCTTGCCGCCACAAGGCGCGATTACAGGCTTTTCAAAAGCGCCGTGCAGCCTTCAAGGATGTCGGCGTAAGTCTCGTCGAAGTTGCCGGTGTACCACGGGTCGGCGATGTCGCGTTCGGAGCCGGCGAACGACAGCAGTTTCCTGATCTTCCCCGCATCCTCCGGAAACACAAGCCGCCGAAGATCGGCCATGTTGTAGTCGTCCATCCCGATGAGGAGGTCGTATTCCCGCGCCTTCGCGGCATTGATGAGCCATGCGCGACGCGGCGCGAACGGGATGCCCTCTGCCTGTAGTTTCCTTCGGGTGCCATAGTGGATGTCGTTGCCGATCTCGTCTGTGTGCAGCGCGGCGGACTCGACCACGATGTCGTCGCGCCCTGCCCTTCTGACGAGTTCTTTCATCACGAACTCCGCCATCGGCGACCGGCAGATGTTCCCGTGGCACAGGAACAGGATCTTGTGTGCATGAATTGATTCATCACGTTTCATGAAAACTCCAATACCGTCTATTCTTTGGGGGTGAATATCAGACCGAGGTTGAGGGCGGTCTTGCGAACGTAGCCGTTCGCGTGGTGGTTGAGCATGAGTGGACGGTTGTGCTCGCGGTCGTAGATGACGAGCGACGTGGAGCCACCGCCGTCCATGTTGACCGCGTCCCAGCATCCTTCGCGCAGAAGTAGATCGGCCAGATCTGCGCACGTCGCGCCTTCGCTGTATCCCGGCTGGCGGCCGTCTACGGCAAGGATGACGAACGTCTTTCTGTCGCGCGAAAGACCGAACGCCGTGCGCGGATGGATATCGACGGCCTTTGCAGGATCGGCATCGGCCGTCCGTACACCGCGCCTCAGGATGCGCCTGTTGCCGTACACCGCAATCGTCACGTCGTTAGTCATGGAGACGGGGACGTGCGGGCGTATCAGCACCTGTCCATCTTTACGCACGATAAAGAACACGCCGCGCTCCGGATCCTTGCCGTGCGAAACCTCCATGCCTTCTGATGCGGCATAGCGATAAAGTGCGGCGTATGTCGAGTAGCACCCTGGGCCGCCCCACGGTCTCCACCCAGAAGTGTTGACGGCGATTTCCACGTTCTTACCCTCGCTGCGCTTCCGCATCATGAAGTCCGCCGCCGTCTCGCGCTTCGTGTTGACGAGCCACGTCTCGTTGGTGTAGTCCGGCATTGGACGTCCCCAAAGCGGATCGCGCTCTGTACCGGTGAAACTGATGCCTGGCTCTTTCAAATCAACGCGGGCGACATGCGCGACCATTCGGCGGGGCTTCTCGAGAACGAGCTTTTTCAGCGTCACGCCCTTGCGATACTCGCAGACATACGGCTCTGCCGAATCCAAGCACGGTAGTCCCCCATCCCTCGCGACATCGGCTTCTGCGCCCATTGCAAAAAAGATCACACATACGACTGCCACCAACCCGCGCAGCGCAAACGCCATTGCCGTCCCGCCCCCGAACTTGAACATGTTTTTTCTAGTCATTGCCACGCACCCTTCTTACAGTTTACCGTACAACGGCTTTCATTCGATAATGCCCGGTCAAAGGATACGTGAAGAGGCAGTCCTCCCCTTTCGTTCCCGAGCCGATGTTGTGTATGACGAGCGGCGTGCCGTCTACCGCCTTTTTGTCGCTCACGATCATGATGTGCGGAAGCCTTCCGCCGACGATGACGGTCACGAAATCGCCAGGTTCGTAGTCGGACGCCGTCTTGGTTGTCTTGAGGCTCCAGCCCTTCCGCTTGAAAAAGCACTGGAGGTTCGGTACACGGCGATGGTCGATGTTGGGGTCTGTCCGCTTGAGCCCCCACTGCTGCGGATACTTCGCGAAGTTGGCCTTCATGTCCTCATGGACGAGTTTCTGCAGATCAACCTTCCGCGCATCGCGCAACGCCCGTATAACCACATCCGTACATACGCCGCTTGACCGCGGCACGTCGCCGTTCGGATACGCGAGGCGTCTGTACGCGGGATCGTATCCGACCGTCACGCCAATCTGCTTCCGCGCCGCCGCGACGATATCGACGTTGTTCGTTCCCGCCAGCGCCGCAGACGACGCTACCATCGCCGCGCATCCAAGCGCCATAATCATTCTCTTCATCTTCGCTTTCCTTTCTTTGCGTTCTTTGCGTTCCTTAAGGCGAACCATCAATATTCACGACATACCCGCTGTTGCGCCCGTATGAATCTTTACCGGGAATCTTTTCACCATTGAAATTGCCATCCGCGCCGACGGTCCAGATGATACCACGTCCCGAATCGTAATTCAACGCCTTCCCGCAATCAAATGGGTCAGTCGGCACCGACGGCAGAAACTTTGGCACAAGCGCATCGAGCGTGTCTGGGAAACCGCCACCGTTTGCACGACTCCAGCGACGCACTGCCACCATAACCTGCGCGGCCCTTACTTTAAAACATTGCTCAGCCGTCATACTGATTATCGCCTTGCAGTTTTTCGCATGCTCATGCGAAATTAAGATCCCAATAGAATTCGGCGTAAACGTTCCTACATCTAGCTTCTTGCAGAAGTCTGAGGCGACTTCTCCCCGTAAGGCTTTGCGCGTGATCTCGTTTAGGTTCGACATGGTCTCGTTCCTGTGCAATGCAAATCTGGCATAAGCCAACTGCCAGAAATGGAGATTTTGCCTGGGCCTTAACTCGACAATCGCTTTCGCCAACGTATAGGCGTTTTTGACAGACCGTTCCAAGCTCGTATTTGACGGCTCAAGTCCTTCAAGCATCTTTGCTATGCGTTCAAGCGTTTCTAACGTGGTGTTTTGACCTCGTGCAATATCTTTCAGATTTTCACATGCCGACTTCACTATGGACACAGCAAATGCAAGCGAGATGAAAGTATCTGCATCTTCTTCCACCAACTTGCCAAACCTGATCAATATCACGATGTGCCGCAGTGCCATCGGAATGTCGCCAGCTTCCATTGCACGTTCTACACGCATCCCTAGAAGGCGCAAATATTCAACCATAATGTCTAGCGGTATCTCGGTGCGTTCTAGGTTTAAGAAATCCAAGGTTCCCATAACCGTGCTGTGAAAACGAGGTCGTCGTAACGCCGTCTCAACAGCTGTGAAAAACGCCGCGTTTTCGGCAAGCAGTCTGTCCTTTTGCTCCGTCGAGATTGATTCATTCTCATCATCGGCACACTCGTCTTCAACGCGATGCAGCAGATTCGTTGCAGCAATCAGCGGAATAAAAGCGTTGTCCTCGTCAGGTACCGGAACCTGTTCGTATAGAAGTGCGTCATCGACATCAACGCTGTCCACATCGCACTCATACAGACGGCATCCAGCCAGATTCACCACCGCTGCGAGCATCGCCACATATCCGAGCGCAAGCATCATTTTCTTCATCTTCGCTTTCCTTTCTTTGCGTTCTTTGCGTTCTTTGCGACTAAACCTCATTTGCAACTGGTTAAAAGCGGGACATGCCGACTCACTCTTTCACCTTGCGATACTTTATCGACAATTTTTCGCTTAGGCTCGCATTGGACGAGCGCGGCCCTGGCGATTCACTTAGGCTCGCATTGGACGAGAACGGCCCTGGCGAAAGGTAGATTCCCTTTTCATCCTCTCCGAGATAATAACCGCTTGACCCGTCCGAGAACTTATTCGCATCAGGATTCTTGGCCAAACGGATACGCCAAACCCACTCCGCAGGCGGCTCGTTACGGAGAAAATTGTCCTCACCGACAGCGCCATCCCCATTTCGCTGTATGCTCCAAGAAGAATACGGAGGCTCAAGCTTACTTTTGTCTTTACCCCCGAAATAAGACCTATAACCGAATGGAAATGGAACGTATGCTACGGCAGAACCTGACGCATCAAGAGTAAAACAATGCCGCTCGGGGTCATTGGCGAAAGAGCAATTAAAACCATCCATGAGCCATCTGCGGGACTCCTTGTCCGCAGACCTCTTGCCGGGAACCAGTTTCTGCAACTCCTCGCGCGAAATGTCTTTCTTTGCTTTCCATCCTCCGGGATTCATCTTTGAGAGCGTAAACTGGAACACGATCTTCCCGTCAGGCTCGGCTTTCGCATTGACCGTATTGAAATGACTGCATTGAAACCAAGATGCATGATTGTCACAGGAAGCCCAGAAATAGCCATTCACATCGTGCAAACGGTTGATCTTGAACTCGCCGGCGGCGTCTGTCGTCCCAGAGAAAACATTCCCGCCCAGATCAACGTCACCGTGTATCTTGGCGTGTATCTTGGCTCCCTGCACAGGCCGTCCGTCCTCATCTACAATCCGAAGGTAACAGCCATGGTACGGCTGACACAGATCGTACGGCAGACAGACTATATCGACCAACGGAGAGATCACGCACACGTCCGCCACGAAACCCACTGCCGCAAGGGGCAATCCTGGAACCACAAAAACAATCATCCACTCGTACCCGCTTTTTTGCGCCCCCCATATACCCAACCCGAGAGGTGCCCCGAAGACATCCGCGCACAGTCCCGGCCCATTCCGCGTCGTCTGGAACAGCTCGCCGGTTCGCGGCGCAAACATGCCGGTCTTGCAACCGGAGAACATTGTTGCCAGCGCGAGGGATGAGACGAGAATCATTCGTGCAAAGGATTTCATGGGGTGCTCCTTTCAGCGGTATCGCTTTCTTCGC
>CADCOC010000201.1 GCA_902802945.1 uncultured bacterium
TGCCGTACGCACAGATGCCGACTGTTTTGTGCTTGTAACAGGAGATTCCGATCAGGCCGGAACAGTTCACGCCCTTAGGCGGGAATTCAAAAAGACCGTGCTCGTATTCAACCCGCACATTTCCGTTTCCGAACACCTGAGACAAGCGGCCTCCTACTATGTCCACATCCCCCGCGACCTGCCCGCCCGCTGCCAACTACCCGACGTGATTCCATACGGCAAACACGGCGACCGTTTCATCCGACGTCCAGACGCATGGAAATAGGAATTCGAAGTCAACTAGGCCGCGCCCATCCGGGCGCGGCCTAGTTGCATTCTGCGGACGAGACTTACTTGCCTCTCGCGGGGTCAAACTCGATCTTGATTGGCGTGGAGGGGAGCTTACGCGTCTCTTCCCAAATTGCCTTTTGAACGTCATTCGTCGGTTCTGGCGCCCAGCCCTCACGGCAAGCAGCCCGATAGGTAGCAAACTGCGGAGAGCCACAGCCAAGGTCTTTTGCGTTGCGCTGAATGCTCCCGTATGGTTCGGGACAGACCACTTTGGCCTTGAGAGCGTCAAGTTCCGCAAGAGAGTGTACCGGCTCCAGCAGACACGGACGGAACGTCGAGTCGCTTGCGCCCAACATGATTGCCGTCGTCCTCCAAAGTTCCTTGCGCACGCGCTCGGACAGGACTTCCGCATCCGCTCCATCCTTTGCAAGCGCCCCAACATTCAGCACGGCCCATGCGTCCTCTGGCGCAACTAGCATCGTGGGCGCGGACGGTTCTTTCTCCGTTCGCACGACCACGACGGCGGCGGTCTTCTTGTCACGTAGTGACGAGGGGTTGGCGTTCGCCTCGGCAAGGGGCGAAACCTCGATGTTGATCCCAATCGAGCGGGAAATCTCCACCGCTGCCGCCTTGAGGACGCTCTCGGGAACCGCAGACTGCGCGTTGGCGAAACGTATCGACTTGCCCTGTGCGGGGCGCATGACGAAACCGCCCGTATATGCCCTGGAGCGCCTACTCCGTTTTGCGGACTTCTCCGCCGTCGCTTCTCCAAACGCCATTGCGGCAGCCAACGCCGCAAAAATAAACACCGTAATTCTCATTGCTTTTCTTCCTTTGCTTTCTCTCTATTCCTTTTCGCGGGAGCGGGAATCTCCTTGACTCCCATCTCTTTCAACTTCTTGTTGACCGTCTCGAGGAATTCATTCGCCGCCGCCGGTCCATCCTTTTCGCGTATCTCGCGAAGCATGTTCAACGCCTCCTTGTTGTAGGCGGCCATGTGGTTGACCTCGTCCTGATGCTCCTCCAGGGCCTTGCGCACGGTCATCCCCTGCGCAACGCGTTCCTTCAGGACTTCCCGAACGGCCATGACGTCCATCTTGATCAGCTTGACCTCGTCGCTGTCGTCGTCGCGGATTTCTATCGGCGTTGCCAGCGACTTCTTGAAGTCCTCCTCGATGGACGCCGACATCGGGAGCGGCGGCATCCCCACGCCCCCGTTCGCGCCGTGGATGGCCATTGCGATCAACTGGTCCGACGCATTGTCGAATACCCTCTTCGGCGGCGTGGTCACGCGGTGGCTTTTCCCGTCCGCCGTGCGGATTCGCTCCACCACGGTCCCGTCCGCGTTTGTCATTGAGGTTCGCGACACCACCTGCACGCCATTGAAAACCTCTGCCACGCTCTGCGTTGCAACACCAACGTCATTGGTCGGGTTCTTTTCGCCCTCCGAATCTCGTTTCGGCTTTGCCGCCGGTTTTTCTTGTCCCGCACTCTTCGGAGCGGGTTTTCCTCTTGCGACCTTACTCTTCGGAGCAGGCTCGTCTGGCGTGTCCTTGTGTGCAACCCACCACCATACGCCGACCGCAACCGCAACAAGCACGGCAACCGCGACGGCAAACCCGGCCTTGCCGCTTGTTGTTGTCCGCTTGCTGCCTTTCCCCGCCCCCTCTTTTATCCCCGTAGGCGCAATCCCCCTCCGGCGACACGCCGCCACGCACTCGGCGCGGCTCGCCGCCTCCACGCGCTCCTCGCGCAACGCGCCGTCCTTGGCGCGGTATGTTACCGTGAATGTCATTTCATTTTCCTTCATTTTCCCTATTGCGTCACAGCTCGGATTTTGCTAAACTTCCCAGCGCCCCCAATGACGGGGCGTTTAACCCGCCGACTTTCGGGGAGGCGGCGCGGAGCCGGGCGCAAGCCCGGCTCTTGCACTTTAAGGAGTTGTGAATGAAAACCACGATAATCTACATTGACGCCAGCAATCTCTACTACGGACAACTCCGCGGCACTGCGGACAAGTGGCTTGACCTTGAAATATTCTCTGCGAAGCTTCTCAATCCCGACCATGCCATCATCGCCATCAAGTACTTCACGTCTCGCGTAATCGACAAATCTGTTGACCAACGCCATGCACAACGGCAGGGACAATACCTCATCGCGCTTGCAAACCGACCGCTCGTTGAAATTATTGAAGGCCGCTATCGCGAACAGGCCGAACTCCTCGCCCCCGTCCGCGAACCCTGCACTTCCTGCAATAAAAGACGGACCGACGGACGCATCAAGGTGCTTCGCATCACAGAGAAGATGACGGACGTGAACATCGCCGACGCGATGCTGCGCGACGCATACGAACGACGCGCCGACAGCCTTGTCCTCATCTCCGGCGACACCGATCTCGCACCCATCGTGAAAACCGTTCGCTACCACATCGGGATTCCCGTCCTTGTGTTCAACCCCCAGAAAAGCATCTGCAACGAACTCCGCCGCTACGCGACGTTCTACCGCAACATTCCTCCTGGTTTTGCCCAAGGATGCCGCCTCCCCGATTCGTTCACGACCGCAGACGGGCGCACGATACGTTGCCCTGCGGCATGGCTTCCGCCGCCGCAGAACCTGTGACGAACGCCCATCGGCGCGGTATGTCACAGTGAATGTCATCGTTGTTTTTCCTCTGTCTTCTGTCCTTCGTCTTCTGTCAGGACAGAGGACAGATGACAAAGGACAAAGGATGGAGGACTAAAGACTAAAGACAAAGGCTTGTTTTCCGCCTGCTGCAAAACCAAAGGCCCGCCCGCTCACGCGGACGGGCCTTCTTCGGTTGCTCTAAGCTCTTAGCTCTAAGCTTCAAGCTCCAACTTACTTCTGCTTACGACGGAGCGCGAGCATTGCGCCGCCGACGAGGAGCAGGAGGCCAGAGGTCGGCTCAGGAATGTTGGGGCCAGGACCAGGGCCGGGACCCGGATCAGGCGTGCCGCCGCTGGACCAAGCCGTCATGCCGGAGGACACGGCAGAACCCGCAACTGAAGTTGTGATCGCATCAACCGTTGGCGTAGAAGTAGCACCGCGAGCAGCGTAATTGTACGCCTGAGCGTAGTAGTTCTCGCCAGCAGCATCAACGAGTACGAGGTAGTAGCTATAAGAATCACCCTCCACCAACGAGGAGTTCGCGTATTCCTTAGCACCTGTGCTGAACACGTACTTCTTGCTTGACCCCTTTCCTGACGAGCCTGTCTGAGCTAGACTTGCAGACTGGAGGTAATTACCAGAGCCGGTAATGGAATCTGCCGTGACTTCGGAGAGTCCTTCATAATACGTGGCATCCACGAGATACGCAGTGTAGCCAGTAAACTCAGTGGCAGAGCCACCGGCTGCTCCGGTAATCTCATAGTTCCAGTCAACGGTTGCAGCACTTGCTGCACCGACAGCCGCAACTGCGGCTAACATCATCATCACTTTTTTCATTTTCATTTTCCTTTTCTTTTCGCACGTCGCACTTTACGACGCACAAAATTATTTGCTGAACGTTATCGTAGTCGCGGTGTCGTTCATGAACCAGATACCCGTGGTGACGGGGATCGTCACGTTCTTCTGAATATAGCCAAACTTATCGCACCAGCCGGCATACTCAGTCTCGGTGTCGTCGTCCCATCCATCAGCGGCGTAGAAGTAGTAATCGTAACCGCCATCGGCTTTGGGAACCATAATCGTAGGCGCACTGTTGTACCAGCCAGCTACATTGTCATCGCCATCCCACGCCGTTGCCGCACTTGCTGCTGTAGTAATAGACTGAAGGTCAAGCGCGGTCGGATAGGGGTTAGCAACAATCGTATAGCCCGAACCAACAGAGGTGGTCGTGGTGTCATCATCCAGAACCTGACCAGCCATGGTAATTGATTCGTCACCGGCTGTCGAGCCCTTGAACCACACACCAAGACCCGTAGTCAGCGTGACATTGGGCTGAATGTAGCCGAACTTGTCACACCAACCAGCATATTCGGTCTCATTCGCGTCATCCCAACCATCAGAAGCGTAGAAATAATAATCGTAACCGCCATCAGCCTTAGGAATCATGAGAGTCATTGCGCTGTTGTACCAACCAGGGACGTTGTCGTCGCCATTCCACGCGGTCGTACCAGCATCGGACGTAGAAACGAGGGTCGAGAGCTTGTTCTGCTGATCAGTTGTCTCGAACTGAACAGCCGTCAGCACATACGCATCCTGCGCAATGTCCTTCGTAGTGTACCCGACAACGGAAGGAGGGTCGTTCCGCACCATAATATCACGCATTGCCGCATCACGAAGGTGCAGTAATCGTGCAGGCAAATGCAGAGGATATTGGTCTACAAACTGAAAACAAAAGTGTCGCTATGGCCGAAGGCGGGACACGATTTTGTCGGCGAGGCGCGTGAAGTATTCGGCGGTGAAGTACCGCAGAGACTCAAGTTCCATCTCATGTATGAACGGCTCCACGTCTTCCCGCGCTTTCTGCCAGTCAAGCTGAGCGATTCTATTCTTTAGTTCATCACGTACCCATTCGTCGGAGGTCTTCAGATGCCACCCCGCCCAAGGCCCGTTCTGGTCAATTGCTGAAGACAGCAATTCGTGATTGAGTTTTACTCTTGCCCCGCAGTACCAGATGAAGTCGTACCAGTCGCGCCCCTTGACGTATTCACGACAGAGGAGCGCGTGCATCTTTCCAGAGAATGCGCTTGAAAGGTCGAACGAGGTCACTGACGATGGGAACGGGAAAGCCAAAGGAAACGATTCGTATGTCGCGCCCGCCGGCGGACGGGAATCCACTTCAAGCTTAATCCTCAATTTCCTCGGCGTCTGTCTGGAGCCGATGTCCTTCAGAAATCGTAAGTTTAGCCGTATCTCATCGTGAATAGGCCATAGGTTCTGCCTCCGGCTGGTTGTCGGCATCGTCCGACGACAGAAACCCCTGATTTTCTTCAATTTCCCCCTTGC
>CADCOC010000202.1 GCA_902802945.1 uncultured bacterium
CTGTTGTACCCACTTGACACCACCAATCCACTTTTGTAAAATACCCTTGCCTATGACAAAAGGAGCATACATCGTGTCTCACTTTTGGGGAAGGGTTCAGTAGTCGTCCCACAGCCTCAGGCGCGTGCGCATCTTCCTGAACGCGGAGACCACGTCGCCGTCGAAGAACTTCCAGAATAGCGAGGCCCACCCGTAGTTGCCGGGCGAGTAGGCGAACACCCCAGAGCCGTCCGGACTGTTCCAGCGGTAGTACCCCTCGCCGAAACGCGAGAAGAACAGGTTGCCGATTCCGCTCTTGGCGAGGATCTGCGGCATCTGCGACGCCCTTCCGGGAACGTCCATGTTCACTGCGGTGTGCTCGTCGCAGCCTGGCAGGTTGTCCTTGATCCACTTCCTGCCGAAATACGCCTGCCGCGCAAGCTGTTCGCCGGACGACAGGCCCTCGTAGGGCTGGTTGAACGTGGCCCCCCAGAAGAAACGGCCTTCGCGGTACCGCCGCACCACCTCGTCCTTGCGCTCCGGACACGCCTCCAGGAACTCCATCAGGTTGAGGGTCTGTTCCATCTCGAACATGAACGCAGGGTCTTGATCCATTATTTCAAGCGCGGGCTTGATGGTCTTCTCAATCCGGTCCCTGCGGCAGTAGTCGGGTGTGTCCATCCACGCGATGTCCTGGTGCGAGGACTGTATCATGCAGATCTCGCCGTTCGCGAAGTATCCCCAGTCGCCGTCGATGGGCGCGACAGTGCGGAACGACGACGCGATGCGTCCGCCCTGGATGACGTCCAGACGACTTTCGCCGCCCACGAACGGCAGCCATGCGCAGAGGGTCTTCGGTTTCGGCCCCGCCTCGCAGGCGAGGGGCTTCCCGTCGAGCGCGAGCGACACGGCCCCCTCCGGCGCCTTCGAGAGCGTGATCAGCGAACGCACCTCCAGCCGCCCGTTGCGCTTTTCATAGCGCAGGGGCGTGTCCGGAACGACGTTCAGCACTTTCAGCGCACTGGACGAAAACGCCGGATGTTCGACGATGACAGGCACTTTGCATGCCCCGCCAATCGAATACGAAGCCCCGGCTGAGCTGTCGACGACAATTTTTCCGCCGGTCACGTCGCCTCCTTCAAACTCGCCGCTCCCGCCGTTGCCGAAGAACGCCTTCGTCACGTGGTCGTAGAGGCCGACCGCTCCATCCGCCGCGCGCTTCACGGGAACCATGTCGCGCACGAGCTTCCCCTTGTGCGTCAGCTTGAAGCCGTGCAGACGGAACGAGGACGCATACTCACCCTTGTCGCTCGCGGCGAAGATCGTCATCTCCCCCTTGCCGCCGTGGGCAAGCGTGTCCTTGGACGAACCGATTTCGGCGCCGGTATCGCCGTCGGAGAGAATCAGCGTCTTGTCGCCGCCGGGAACCGTCTTGAACTTAAGATGCCGATTCTCGTGGAAAGAGCCGACTCGGGCGCAGTTGCCGAAAAAGCAGAAAACGACCTTGTCAAGCGGCTTGGCCACGAGGAGGTGTCCGGCGTCCGCCCAGTCGCCGCAGAAATAGGCATGGTTGTATTTGTCGCCAAGCGTCGTGAAGTCCATCTCGATCGCCGTCTCGTCCGTGGTCGTGAACCCGGTGTTGATCCATTGCGTACCGCCCGATTCGATGGAGTGCAGCGTCCAGTAGCCGGGAATCGCCTTCCCGTCGACGACAGTGCCGTTGCACACAAGCCCCTTCACCTTGAGCGTATGGCCGTTCAAATCGACGGTTGCGCCCGACGTGATCGTCACCGTGCCTCGATCGCCCCAGTCGGCGTCCGCCTGAAGCGTCACATTCCCGGTGATGTTCGTCGCCGCTAGCGACGGAAGCGCCACAAGGAAAAACACTATTTTGTTCATATTTACTTCTCCATTATTCTTGTTTACCACGGCGCAAGTATACCAAACTGCACAGCATCTGAGAATCCGGCAAATTCAGTTGCGGGGATTTGCACTACTGGGACAACGAGCGTCCCGCCCGTTGAAGTGGCAAACGAGGTCTGACCTGTTTTGCCACTACAAGGCCAACAACGGTCGTACATTGCCCAACCTATGACCGTTTCACTGTTTTCCGTTGGGTTCTTTTTCGTTTCAGTTCCACGATTTCCAAGGTTTGATGTAAATGCCTCGCTGGGCATAGATTGGCTGAAGACGCCGTTGCAACTCAATGACGCACTTGACCTTTTCCGTGTACGGCAAATTGGCAAGATTGCGACGTCCTTGCGTCTTCGCATACTGTTCTTCCGTGAGAGGCCGCATTGTTGTCATTTCAAGCCCTCCTCTACTGGACAAACAAGCCCATGCGCAGAACAGATGGCGGCAAAAGCATTTTTGTCAAATCGTTCGGATGCTAGAAATGCCTGCACCCGGAGCTTGTCTTTTGCACGCCCCGTCTGAACCGATATGGCCGCCAAATACTCCGCTGGCAACACGCGCGCGCTCACGCCATCGTAGTCAAAACTGGTGGCATGCGCCAAGGCTTCTTCAAGCAACGGATTATAGACCGGCAGAAACTGAACCGGCGTCCCTCCTATGTCAATGCATTCAGGCAGCTGCTCGTCCGGAAGATAACCGCGCTTCTTCAATGCCTCATAGATTGGTTGAAGCGGCAAAAGGCTCGTGTTGTCCTTAAACAGGACGAACACGTCTAGATCCATTGTCACGACAGGTTCAAGATAGAATGTCGCACCCATCGCACCGCCGATGGCGTAGTCTTCTATCACACCTTCCGTGACAAGGTCTGCCAGAACTCTCAATGCCTCTTTCATCGTATAAACTTCTTTTATTCCGCTGCGGATAGTATAGCAAAAATCGGCGGGGTTGTGCGGAGTCGTCAAATTTTAGCCAGAATGCATGTAAATCTTCTTTTGGTCATTTCGCTACATTCAAGTCGGCCCCCTGCAACCCATCCACCAATCAAGTCATGGCAACTATTTCTGCCGCAGCAGCTCCAGCATCTTGCGGTCGATCTTGCGGCCGTCGATCTCGATGTACTCGGCGTCGGGTCGGCCGGAATCGACGAAGCCGAATGGACCGTCGTAGTCCCAAATCGCCCAGCCGTAGCCACGCTTCTTCCATTCCCTGAGACCGGCCTCCATCCACTTCAGACACGACTCGTGGTCCATCTTCGCGTAGCACCCGAACTCGCCGATCATCACGGGATAGCCCTTCGGGATGCAGTCCTGCATCGCGAGCGTCTCCGCCTGCACCTTCGGTATCAACTGCATCGCCTTGTCTTCTGGTCCCTTCGGTCAGCGCGACCTCACCTTCGGGCGCCCGCCGTACCAGACGCCGTAGTGGCTGAACGTATGCGGCTGGTATCTGTGGAACGACTGGCCCGTGAGCGGCACGTTGAAGAAATGCGGCACGGGCACGGTCGCCGTTCGGTTGCCGTCGAGTACGATGAAACGGCCCGTGGCAAGAATTGTATTTACCATCTTTTTCATGGAGTGTTCTTCCTTCCTAGTGGCGCGTTATCGGAGAAAAGGAAATCTGGAATGTAGAGGTGGCGAATCGCTCCGTCACTCATGTCGAGACGATCCATCGTAAGCAGCAGTTTCGCGTCGGTCGTCTTGATCTGCTCCAGCGCACCATATTCGCGTTCGCGGGTATCCTCCGAGCCAAGCGTGAACGCGACCTGCACATAGATGCGCTCGCTACCTCTGTCGCACACGAAATCGACCTCCTTCTCGCGCATGCGGCCAATCGTGACCTCATAGCCCCGTCGCAGGAACTCGAAATAGACGACGTTCTCCAGCAACTGGTCGATGTCGCGCCGCAGACTTCCCCTGACAACCGTGTTGCGCAGTCCCGTATCCGTCACGTAGTACTTCTCATCCACTGCCAGAATCCGCTTGCCAACCAAATCCTGACGCGGCACGCGCGCGATGAGAAACGCCTCCTCGCAGGCCTTGAGGTAGTTCAAGACTGTCTCGACGGCCGTCTCGCGACGTTCGCCCTTGAGGAAATTCACGATGCGCCGCGCCGAGAACGTATGCCCGCATTCCGTCATGACGAAACGCACGATGCGGTCCAGCAAGTCAACGTCGCGGATCTGCTTGCGCCGTACCACGTCCTTCAGGAGGATGGCGCCGTAAAGGTCGTGGAGATAGGCCCGCGACGCCTCCTCGTCGTAGCGGACCTTTGCGAGAAACGGAATCCCGCCCGTCACAAGATAGCGGTTAAAGAGCTGGCTTCGGTCTTCGTCTGGGAATATCGGCTTCGCGGCCTCGACGAACTCAGCAAAGGAGAAAGGCGTCATCTTGATTTCGACGTACCGCCCGGTGAGGTAGGTAGCAAGTTCTCCTGACAGCAGTTTTGAGTTTGACCCCGTGATGTAGATGTCGGCGTTCTTTCTCATCCGAAGAGAGTTGACCGCCGTTTCCCATTCCTCCACATCGTGGATTTCGTCAAAGAAGAGATAGACCATCTCGTCGCCGGCTTCACGGAGAAGTCCGCTTGCGTGTTCGTAAAGAACGCCCTTTTCCAGAAACTTCTTATTCTCGTCGTCATCAAGATTGACCGAAAATATCCGTGCGTCTGGATGCCGCTCGCGCAGTTCAGCTTGAATCAGTTCCAAAAGAACCGATTTCCCGCTGCGCCGCATACCAGTAATAACTTTAATTACGTCCGTTCCAATAAAAGGACGTACTTTTTTAAGATAAATCTCTCTGCTTACCATTTGCCTACCTCTGCAACGCGCACATTATACCATAAGTTATAACTGACACGCAAACACAAATCGCCATCACTGTCAGTTATAACTGACAGGGCAACTGAATTACATCCGCGCATTACAAATCAAGACGGCAACTATTTCTGCCGCAGCAGTTCCAGCATCTTGCGGTCGATCTTGCGGCCGTCAATCTCGATGTACTCGGCGTCGGGGCGTCCGGAATCGACGAAGCCGAAGGGTCCGTCGTAGTCCCATATCGCCCAGCCGTAGCCGCGCTTGCGCCATTCCTTGAAACCGGCCTCCATCCACTTCAGGCACGACTCGTGGTCCATCTTCGCGTAGCACCCGAACTCGCCGATCATCACGGGGTAGCCTTTCGGAATGCAGTCCTGCTTCGCGAGCATCTTCGCCTGCCCGTCCACCGGCGCATAACCCCGGAACGCCTGGCCCGTGAGCGGCACGTTGAAGAAATACGGCACGGGCACGGTCGCCGTTCTGTTGCCGTCGAGAATGATGAACCGCCCCGGATCAACCTCGTGGATCACGTCCACCGTCTCGCTGAACACGTGGATGAAGTCTTTCTCGGAGAACGAGGGCTCGTTGACAAGATTGAAGCTCAGTTCGCTGTTCGGGATGCCCTTGTAACGACGGGCGAACTCGCGCCAGATGCGTTTGAACGCCTCCTGTGCGACGGGATCTTTGACGATGCGATTGTTGTTGTTCGGATCGGCGGGATAGGCTACCTTCCCCGGCGCGCGGTAGAGGCAGAGGTTGACGTGGATGCCGTACTTGCGTCCGTACTCGATCGCAGCATCGACCTTTTCAAGCCCGTCCTCGAGCCAATGTTCCCAGTCGTACGCCGAGACGAAGAAGCGGTAGTCGATCGGCAGACGCACGAAGTTGAGACCGCACTTCTTGAACAGGGCGAACTCCGATTCGAGATAACGTCCGTACGCGCAGTCGTCGGTCTTGTTCCAAGGCGAGTAGAACATCGAGACGGCATTCACGCCGCGCCACGAGCCGACGTCCGGCGCGACCGGCGGCGTGTCGCCCTCCGCGAGTCGGCGTTTCAGCACGCGCGCCACCTTGCCCCCTTCCGCCACGGCGAACTGCGTGGGACGCGTGAGCGTGAGGTAGTCGGCGCGGATGCGGTCGGGAGAGAGTGCCGCCTTCGAAAGGCGCATCTCGTCGAGATAGCCGCAGAAGTATTCCTCGTTTGCCTGACGTTCATAAACAAGCGCCTCGGCAAAGTGTCCGATTGCGAGCGGACGCCCCGTCACCGTAGGCGCATACGCCGCGCCCTTTGCGGACGCAACGCGCCGTCCGTTGAAGTAGATGGCGCTCTCGCCCGCCTCAGCATCGTACGTCACCGTCACGTACGCCCAGTCGCCGCGGAACGAATACTTGTCCATTCCGCCATGCTTATTGGCGTCGTACCAGAAGTTCGTGACCCCGCGTCCGCACGACCAGACGCGCTCGCCGCCCGCGATGGCGATTTCGAACCCCTTGTCGTCGCCAAAGTCCGCTTTGTTACTGACAATGCGGGCATGGTGCGCTTCCGTTTGGGTGTCTGGATCGATCGTGCTGTTGACCATGAACGAAACCGTCAGTTTGCCCGTCTTCTCGTACGCGGTCCAGCGCGGATCGTTCGGCACGTTCAGGTACGTGCCCCACTTCGTGGTCTTGGCGGCGGCATAGTAGCCCTTGCCCACAAACGCATCGGCGTGGATGAAAAGGCGCGTATCCTTTCCCCGCACCTCGGCTTCGAGGCCGTTCTTCGAGTCGCGCGTCACGCCCTTCCTGAACTTCGAGAAGTGCCACACCGCGAGATAGTCGTCGTTCCACACACCTTGCTGTTGTACGCTTGCTGTCTCACGCCCACCTGACTTCCCCCACCGCGCCGTGATGGTCGTTGCCTTCGTCACCTCCGGCACGCGCACCCACACGTACGACTCCCCCTCTGGATCCCACGTGTCGATCTCGCACGCGAGCGGTTGTCCATCCACGCCGAAGAAAGCAAGATCGCTTCCATCAACGGTCGAATCCCTGTAGTCGAATCCCGTGAGCCCGTCGGGGATTTTGACGAGCGCGGGAAAGTCTCTCAGCGTCTCCGTGCCCTCGTAGCCGGAGAACGTCAACCGACATGATTTTGTCTCGGCGCGACACGCAAGGGAAACTATTCCCGTCACAACGACAAATGCGGACAGACGAATACGGTGAAACATGACGTATCTTTCCTTTTTCTTGTCCCAGAAGCATTTCATCTGATGAAAAGCTTCGTCCCGCGATCTGGCGCAGTGGGGAACAGGCAGTAGTTCCGGGCGACGATCGCGCCGCTCTGGCCGTAAGCGACAAAGGCGACGCAGTTGAAGCGCCCTTCGCGCGCCAGCATTCCGCGCGGCACGGGCACCTCGCCAATGGATCCGTCTGCAACCTGATAACGTCCGAGCAGCCGCCCGTTCACAAACACATCCACCTGCACGG
>CADCOC010000203.1 GCA_902802945.1 uncultured bacterium
CCGCGATTGGGATTACCGGCTTTTCGCCGGATGGCTACGGCGGTTTCCTGCTCTCGCTCGACGCGTCGCTTTCATACGGCAGCACGACGTCCCTATCAAATGACTTCAACAACACAATCAAGGTAGCAAGCCGTCCGTCGCCAGTCGCGTTCCAGCACATTGTGTCAATCAATGACGTGACGGATTCCATTCAGGCAAAGGCGACGAACGCCAACATAACCGTGAGCACGGTTGACGGGGGTACGACAAACATCAATGTCATCCTGTCGCTCCCCGCGCCGTCGGGTGATGCCGCGTTCTTCAAGGTGTTCGCGCTAGAGCAACTTACCGCCGGAGACGAGAACGAGCCGTAAAACGACTGGAACACTTTGAGAAGAGGTGAATCATGGCGATGCCGCAGAGAGACAACTACATCGAGCAGATACGACGGCTGGAGGGCTTGATCGCCTACGCCGAAGAGCATCAGGACTGGGAAGAGCTGGAGCGGCTGAAGGAGCAGCTCCGTAAGCTGATGGAGAAGATGTGAGGTTTCCAAAAAACTTCTCGTGCGCCCCTTGTGCCTTCGTCCGAGATTTGATACACTATTGCCATCTCAACCGCCTCGCCTCTCTTGCCGCAAGGCATGACGCGCATATTTGGCGGTTATTTTATTTATGGCAACGGTTCAATACACAAAACCTTACAAGTCAGTTGACCAGTTGATTGACTTGTTGAAGTAAGGTTCACGGCCCTCTCGGCTACCGCGATGCGACCTCGTTTCCGTCGCGCCGCGCCGCGCAACACCGGTCCATCATCGACAAACTCGACGAGGAGTTCAACCGTTCCGATGAATTGTGCGCAAAGCACATCAAGGCGACGTATGACGCCCCGCCACTTTGGGCAATGGTCGAGGTTGCAAGTTTCGGTGCGCTTGTCAGGCTGTACCGTATCTGCACACCAAGTGACCAAAACGCCGTCTCCACGATGTACGGCATTCGCGGGGACATCCTCGCAAGCTACCTACAGCACCTCGTCGTGGTACGCAATCTCTGCGCCCATCATTGTCGAATGTACGACCGCCGTTTCTCGTACCGCTTCCCGGCACCCAAAGCATGGCGCAACATCCCTGCCGTTGATACGGCAACCCTCTTTGCGCAGTTCGCCCTCATCTATCGTCTTCTTGCGCCCACCGACGCCTCCGTGTTCAACCGAGACGATTGGCGGAAACGCCTGTGCGCCTTTATCAACACCATCCCGCAGAATCCAATTTGCGACCATCGCGCAAGGGCAGGCATTCCATTGAGGCCCAAGAAGTCGCCACTATGGTAAAGCCCGATTTCCGCCCCGCTGGCGCGTTCCGCGCGCCGTGACGGGCAACGGCCGCCCCGTGGCGAGGAAGCCCGCACAGGGGCGGATTTGGTGCCTTGTGTGCAGCGCCATCCACCACGCCCCATCCCTCCTTTGCGCTCTTTGCGTTCTTTGTGGCTAAAATCCGCGCTCTTCACATGGCATCGGATTTTTGGTAGAATATCCGGCGGTTTTACAAAAGGAATCGTTTAGGTTTGAAGTTCACCTACCAGTACAAGACGAGCGACGGCGTGCGGCATTCCGGCGTACATGCCGCCCGCTCCCGCGAGGCCGTGTATGACGAACTTCGCGCCAAGGGCATCAAGGCTTTCGGCGTGGAGCCCGCCCCCGGCTTCTTCAACCGCCTGTCCGGCCTCCTTGGCTGGCGGCTGTTTGCTTTCGTGGTGCTGGCCCTTGCTCTGGTCGTGGCGACCGTCGCGTACCTCCGTGAATCCGCGCAGCTTCGCGAAAAGGAAGCCGAAGTCCCCGTCGTCGAGGAGTCGGTGTTCCTCGCAAAGACGCGGCGGCAGATCATCGGCGACACCGCCGTGATCGAGGCCGGCATGAAGAACGGCTGGAGCGACGTGTTCGCGGAGGAGGGAGAGCGGTTCCTCGCGTCCTTCGCCATCCCCGGCGTCCCGGCGGGCGTGCGCACCACCAACGTCGCGGAGCTGGAGAAGGCGCTCAAGCGGACGGTCGCGATCCAGCCCGACGATTCAATGGAGGCGAAGCAGATCAAGTCGATGGTCGAGGGCATGAAGGACGAGCTTCGCGCCTACCTGGCCAAGGGCGGCACGATTGCGAAGTACGGCGAACGCCTCGTCGAGCGACAGGAACAGGAGCTTTCCTACTACCGCCGCGTCAAGGAGGAGATCGCGTCCGCCGCGAAAAGCGGACTCCCCGACGCGGAAGTCGAGGCCAAGTGGAAGTCCGGCAACGCCGAACTCCGCAACATGGGCATCCGCCTCGTCCCCATGCCCGAATCCGGCGACTAGCCCCATTCCCTTTGTGAGGACAAAGGACTGAGGACAAAAGACAAAGGGGGAGAAAAGCCATCCTTTGTCTTCCGTCCGCTGTCTTCTGTCCTTTTCCGGTCCTTTCCAGAAACAACATGGAAAGGAAACCAGAAATGGCACGAGAAAAAGGCAGGGGAAACCTGCAAAAAGAAAAAAGCGGACGCTACACGCTCCGCGTAGGCATCAACGGACGGCGCTACAGCCGCTCCACGGGAACGACGGACCGCGAAAAGGCGGAGCGGGCGCTGGAGCGCTTCCTCGCGCCTCTGGGACTCGGCGCGACTCGCCTCCCGCTGGCGGACGCCTGGCAACGCTACGAGATGTCGCCCAACCGGCGTGACATCGCCAAGGCCACGCTCGACTCGAAACGCGCCGTGTGGATGTCGTTCTCGCGGTGGATGGAGAAGTACCACGTCGAGATCGGACACCTCGCCGAAGTGACCGACGAGGCGGTGGCGGAATACCTCACGCAGTTCCGCTGCCACCACTCCGCCACGACATACAACAACCACGTCTGCGCGCTCCGCGAGGTGTTCCGTCTCCTCGCTGACAAGGCGGGCGTCGTGCATGACCCCTGGGCGGGCGTGTGCCTCCTCGCCGACGACTCGGTGAGCCGCCGCGAACTCACCATCGACGAGCTGGGACGCCTCCACGCCGCTGCGTCGAAGGCGGGCGCGGAGTGGCGGCTCCTCTTCATGACCGGCACCTACACGGGACTCCGCCTCGGCGACTGCTGTCGCCTCACATGGGACAACGTCAACCTCGAACGCCAGGTGATCCAAGTCATCCCGGAGAAGACGAAGAAACACATGCACGGCCGCCCCGTGACGATTCCCATTCATCCAGAACTGCTAAAGGAATTGACCGGTAGGGAGCGCTCACCGAGCGCGCCGCCATCCCCCGACGCGGCCACGTCCCCCTACGTCAACCCCACCATCGCCCACCTCTACCTCAACGAAAACTGGCGGCTGGACGCCGAACTCTCGCGCATCTTCAAGGCGGCGAACATCACGATGAGCGTCCGCATGGAAGGACGCACCCGCAAGAGCGTCGTCGCGTCGTTCCACAGCCTGCGGCACACGTTCGTCTCGCTCTCGGCCAACGCGGGCGTACCGCTCCCGGTCGTGCAGTCAATCGTCGGACATTGCTCGACCGCCATGACCCGCCACTACTACCACGAGAACGAGGAAAATCTCCGCAAAGCCGTCGCCGCCATTCCTGTGATCGACGGTAGGGCGGTCGCCCCGCGACCGCCGTCTCCCGACGCGGCCATTCGGGGAAGCGGCGCTCTCGCCGCTTCACACCCGCGACCGCCATCCCCCATCCCCGCCCGCCTCCGACGGCTGGCCAACCTCCTCAAACAAGGACTGATCACCGAAGAGGAACACGCCGCCCAGCGCACGCGCATCCTGAACGAACTCTAGCGCAATAACACATACCCCCACGGCGCACAAGGGCCATGGCAGAACCGGTCATAAAAGCTCGGTTTGTGCTAGAGTTTGCACGCGGAGTATCACGGAGAAAACAAAAGCGAAAGGAAAGATGTTGCACGATACTATCAGAATATGATAGTATATTGACATGAATTTTCTGGTGGAAAAGGCAATTGCCCATACAAAAACGGGAATCTTCACCTTCGGTGATGTGCTGACGTGGCTTCCGTATGCGACCCGTGCGGCCGTCTATGCGCATGTCCAACGTGCGCTAAAGTCCGGTGAAGTCATTCAGTTGAGGCGCGGGCTTTACCACCTCTCCAGCTCGGTGTTCCCCGCCCTTGTCTCGACGGAAATGCTGGCGAATCTCATCTACGGGCCGAGCTACGTCAGCCTTGAGTCGGCATTGTCGTATCATGGCTGGATTCCCGAGGCCGTGCATAACTGCACAAGCGTGACGAGCGGACGCCCCCGGCACTTCGATACCCCCCACGGGAGGTTTTCGTATGTACGAATCAAGCAGACGCCGCTCATGGCCGGGGTCCTCTGCGAACAGGCTACCGGTGGAACGTTCCTCGTCGCGACGCCCCTAAAGGCGCTTGCCGACATCGTGGCCGCACGCGGGCTGGACTGGACTGACAGCGGGCCGCTCGTCTCGTCGCTTCGGATCGGGTCCGAGGACCTCGACGGTCTTACGTCTGAGGACTTCGACATGCTTGACGGCGTCTATTACTCCAGGCGGGCGAGGACATTCCTTGCCGGACTTAGAAAGGAACTGCGCAAATGAACGAACTCGTATCAATCCAGCGGCGTCTGTCCGACTACAACTGCAAGTCGGCCCGCGACGAGGACCAGGCACTTCGCGAGATTCTACAGGAACTGATCCTTGCCGCGCTGGGGCGCACCGAGTTCTTCTGCAAGGCGGCGTTCCACGGCGGAACGCAACTTCGCATCTTTCACGGACTGAAGAGATTTTCGGAAGACCTCGACTTCGCTCTGAAGGAAGAAGACATCGGCTTCTCGTTTTCTCCTTACCTTGATAAGGTGAAGGCCGAACTTGAATCGTTCGGCGTGAAGGCGGAGATCACTGACAGATCCAAAGCAGATTCGAATGTCAAAAAGGCGTTCTTGAAGGATGACTCCATTATACGGATTCTAAACCGTATCTCATCGGTTTAGGCCATAGGTTCGGTCGACACAGGTAATCCGGGAAGGCTTTCCGGGGGCGTTAGTCCGAGTGCTTCAAGGGCGTTGCGCGA
>CADCOC010000204.1 GCA_902802945.1 uncultured bacterium
AAACGCGGGCCGCGAGGCGCGGTCTGCGTCTCTCGGCTCATGTCGTTAAAGGATTTGTTGTGGTTGATTTCAACGGGCAAGATGCCCGCTGTCCCAGCGCCGTCAGGCCATGAGGGGGTATTTGCGCCATGCGCGGACGCGCCACGGGGCGTCTGTGCGTGGTTATACGCGGCGTCGTTTCCGATGCCGTTCCATGCCTCTTCAATGGCGTCTTTAGCGATTTACCGTTCAACGTCGTTGGTCTCCCAAAGAAGATGGGCGGTATGGTAGCACATCCTTCTATGATTTGTCAATCCCCACGCGCGGCGTTTTCTGCGCAGGGCGGCGGTGATTTGTGATCTACATCTCGGCGGATTAGGAGCAATCCAGTTATGAAATCTTGGAACGAGATACGAAAGGCGGCGACGGCGTTCTCGAAGCGCTGGAAGAACGCATACGACGAGAAGGCGCAGGCGCAGAGCTTCCTGAAGGAGTTCTTCGCCGTGTTCGGCGTGGACGCCGTCAGGCGTTGTCTATCTTCGCGATCAGCTCGTTCGCCCAGGCGACCGCCTCGTCAACCGTCGGAAGGACTGGGAGGTTACGTCTCTGCCCGTCGTATGTGGTCTCCCACGTCTCGCCCTTGACGATCTCCGTCGGCCACTCCTGCCCCCGCCGGTACTTGAACAGCTTGCGGCACAGCTCAGAGGCAAGTGCCATGTCGATGTCGCCGTTCGCCATTATCAGCTGAAGGTCTATCAGGTCATGCGCCCGTTTGCTGTTCGGAGCGCTCGCGCCGTGGAGTTTCTGCGCGATCTGGTATTCCAGCTTCATGGCCGGTATCGGCGACGGACGGGGAAACACAAGAAACTCGAACAGTTCCGCCAGCACGCCGGGAACCTCCACCATGTCGCAGCCGTCCGCATCTCCGATTTCGTTGTGGCCGACTTCGAGCTGCACCGTGTACCATGGTCTGCCGAGATAGCTCAGCTTCACGTCGCACGGCTGCATGACGTACTCGAACGGGACGCCTCTCGGACTCGCCGGACGGCTGACGACGACCTCGCCGGTGAAGCCACACCAGCCCGACGCGAGGCGCGACTTCAAGTCCCGGAGAAACTCGTCCAGACCCGTCCGCCACGCCGTGTCGAGGTCAAGAGTCACCCTCGACATATCCTCGCCGTAGCGGAACTTCAACCCCGTCCCGCCCTTGACCACGCCCGCACCTATCAACTGCGCCACGATGGCGTTTGCCATGAGGTTGCGCAGCTCGTTCTCCCGTGCGACGTTGCCGGCGAAGCGCTGGATGGCCTTGTCGAGGTTAACCCTGGAATTGGGAGCTTTCCTCATCTGTCAGCAGTCCTTTCTCGTTTGCGTTCGCTGCCGCGTCCGCGATCCTGTCCGCCTCCATCGCGCCTTCGTCGCGTGCGGTCTTGAGGGCGTCGGCAAGGCGCTGGCACCGGATGCCCTCGCAACCCTCGTATTCGGTCGTCTCGCAGGTCGTCCTGTCCTTCACCCTAAACCCACTTGGAAGCCTCCTCCGCACGCGCCTTTCAGACCCGACGTAGATGAGGCCGGGGTTGGTCGGGGCTAGATTGAGCATAGCCACAACCGACGCGCCGCGAAGGTAGGCGGTTTCGCCGACCATTGCAACGCCGACGGCGTAGGTGTCGTTCGGCCCTATGACATGGTGCTTCACCTGATAGACGCCCTGGCAGAGGCGAGTCAGATCGCCCCTGCGCTCCATCGCGACCAGGTTCTGCCGAGAAACGCCAAGCTCCTCCGCCTTGGCGGAGGTTATTATGCCGTAGTTGTCCTCGGCGACACCCCATATCTCATCATACGCTTTCATGTCAAAAGTATGCGATTCCTTTTACAATTTGACCACGGCGCATATTATACCATCGCCAACTGGCGAAAGTCAAGGGTGCTTTGGTCAATTTGTAAAAGACTCTTTTACAATTTGACCAACGGCGCGGCTACAGGAACGTCAGCGACCCGCCGCCGCCCGCGCCGTAATCTCACGCAGAGGCGCAGAGAAAAAAGAACAGCCCGAACCGTGATATTACGGCGCGGGCTGTGATATTACGCTGCGGAACGAGGTGGGGGTTGCTTTAGATTTCGCTTTTGTTTTTAGCCGTGCAGAACATGTAGAACGTGTAGATCTCGGTGGGGCGAGCCGTCCCGGCGAGCCGCCAGTCCCACTGGTACAACGCGCTGCCAGCGCGTTGCCGCCTACGGCCTCGCGCCCGACACGCCCGAACCCGAAATCGTCGCCCACCTTTTCAAGCTCTACGCTGAAAAGACGGCGAAGCACGAATGAAAGTGCGCCAAGGAGCCGTTACCTAGACGGTGGCGCTACCGTATGCGAATGGAAAACCTCTTGAAATCGTGCAGATTTCGAGTTCTAAAACCTCTTGAAAACGTGTATGTTTCTCGCTTAGAAACCTCTTGAAATCGTGAAATCGGCATTGCAGTCATTGGCCATGTGTGGTATAATAACGCGCACAAGGAGCTAAACAGATGAAACGCAAGATCTATCAAGAGATGCTGGAATGGAAGAAGCGCAGCAATGGCCGAACGGCTTTGATGCTTGACGGTGCTCGCCGCGTTGGCAAGAGCTATATTGCAGAGGAATTCGCCCGCAACGAATACGCCAAATATCTCTTGATTGATTTCTCCAAGGCATCTGCAAAGGTCAAACGCTGCTTCAACGAATATCTTGACGACCTCGATACCTTTTTCATGTTGCTTGAGAGTGCTTGCCATGTCGAATTGAAAAAAGGGGAAAGTGTTGTCATCTTTGATGAGGTACAGCGATTCCCGCGAGCGAGAGAGGCCATCAAGCACCTTGTGGCGGACGGCAGATACCACTACATTGAAACAGGTTCGCTGATCTCAATTCAGAAGAACGTCAAGGACATCCTGATTCCATCGGAGGAGCGGCATCTTGAAATGTTCCCGATGGACTTTGAAGAGTTCCTATGGGCAACCGGCAACGTAGGTGCAATGGATGTCCTTAGACTCCACATGAAGAAGCGCAAACCCCTTGGAGAAGACATGCATCTTCATTACATGGATCTCTACAGGCAGTATCTCGTTGTTGGTGGCATGCCGCAAGCTGTCGCGCAATTCGTCGAGACGCACAATCTGCGAGAAGTGGATGCCATTAAAAGGGACATCCTCGCCTTGTATCGTTCCGACATCCACAAATTCGGTGGCGCAATACGACATAAGGTTCTCTCGGTCTTCAATGCCATTCCCTCAATGCTGTCGAAGCACGAAAAACGGTTTACGCTCGCCGCACTTTCAAAGGATGCCCGTATGCGCGAATATGACGCGGTGTTTGAATGGCTGAAAAGCGCGATGACAGTAAACATCTGCTATCGTGCGACAGAACCCAGTATTGGACTTGGCATGAACGCTGACGTTATTTCCCTAAAGTGCTATCTTGGCGACACGGGACTTCTCGTGAGTCAGGCTTTCGCTCTTCCCGCAATCCAGTCGCAAGACATCCACGAGCGGCTGCTTTCAGGGCGTCTTTCACTGAACAAGGGGATGATAGCAGAGAACTCGGTCGCTCAAATGCTTAGGGCATCTGGGCATCCCCTGTATTTCTATTCTAACACAAGCCGCGATTCGGCGGATGACAGGATGGAGGTTGATTTTCTTGTGTCCAAGCCAGATCTGACGAGAATGCACAACATCATTCCCATTGAGGTAAAGAGCAACAAGGAGTATTCTGCAGTATCACTTGGCAAGTTCCGCCGAAAGTACAGCGACACATTGCACACACCGGTCGTGTTGCATCCAAAGGACTTGAAAACCGATGGCGGAATTCTTTATCTACCGCTTTACATGACGCCGCTCATCGCCGAAATCCCATCATGAATGGCGCGTAATCCAGTGCCCCACGAGACGCACCGTGACATCCGCCTACAGCCTTGCACCCAACACGCCCGAACCCGAAATCGTCGCCCACCTCTTCAAGCTCTACGCCGAAAAAGTGAAGGCGTGAGTGTGCTTCAAAATTTAGGGCTGCGTAGCGCGCGAAAGTAAACGCACCATTGCGGGGGTAAATGCACCCGAACTCTCGGTCTAATGACGTTCACTGGCATTTTCGTGTTTCGGCATGGACGTTTGGTCGTCTCCGTTGGGTGAATTCGGGTGCGGTTACTTCCGCAGTGCGCTTTTCTGAGAAGAATTCACCGCCTTCTTGCATGTCCGGTCCGCGATTTGATACAATACTGCCGCTGTCCGCGCCCGGAGCGTGTTTTCGGCAGGGACCGGAAGTGGACTGTCATTGGCCTCTCTGACGAGAGGCTATTTTGCTTCTGCGCCTATGAGTTCTTCGGCGGGATCACGCCGGCCTTCCTGAGTATGACCCTGTCGGCGTGGCGCTTGAACTTCGCCCCGAGGAGCATGGGGTCCAGCGTGACCTCGTTCGGGGGGATCTTTACGATGCCGAGCGCGTCGAGGAGCTTCTTGCCGGGCTCGCCGAACTTCTCCACGAACGTGTCGTAGGGCGTCTTGTTGTCGAGGACGCCGCGCGAGTAGCTCGCGACGTGGCTCGCGACGAGGTTGACGTCTTCCTGGGTGAGCGTGTCGAAGGACACGCCGTGCAGCAGCACGCGCCTCTGCTCGCGGTGCTCGCGCTCCACGTGCGGCTTCTGCGAGGAGCAGTTGGCGTCGCAGTAGAACATGTGGATCCCGCGCGGCAGGAGCTTGTTGGGGTTGTGCTTCGGGTCGGGGCGCCACTGCTCGATCATCTCGGGGTCCGAGAATTCCGAGCCGTTGTCCGTGAGTATCACGAAGAACAGCTTCCGGAACAGCTCCGGCCCGGCCAGCTCCCAGAGCATGTTGAAGATGCGCGTGCACGTCTGGGCGGACCTCCTGTCGCGCAGGAACATGAGCATGAGGCCCCCCGGGAGGATCATCGTGAAGAGGACCTTGCCCCCGACGCGTCCGACCACGGTGTCGAGCTCCGTCCACTCGGTGATCTCGTTCACGCGGCAGAACTCCAGGAACATCTTGTAGTTCCTCCCGACGCGGCACTTCGCGTTGCTCTTCGTGACGGGCTTCTTCTTCCGCTGCCTGCGGCGGCAGGCCTCCGGCAGGTCCCCGCGCTTCGCGTCGAAGAGGCCGCCGGCGATGTAGTCGTACACGGTGCGCTCCTTCACGCCGCCGAACGTCTCCGGGTTGTTGGCGATCACGTTCCTGACGGACTGCCCCCTCATGATGCAGGGCGACAGCACGGCGTTCATGCGCGCGACGGCCTCGGCGTCCGGGTGGACGCCGGAGCGGGAGTCGTGCAGGAGGCTCTCGCGGTTCGCCTGCGCCCCGTCCGCGACGTAGAGGCGCTTCATCATGGGGCAGGACTTGTAGTCCGCGCACCCGTTGCAGACGTGCGACGGCGTCGCGAGCCGGTCGCATGTCCGCTCCACGAAGTCGCGGCAGATCTCGTAGCACCCGGCCGTGCAGCGGAAGAGCCTGTTGGGGGCGCTTCCGTAGCCCTTGACGCGCGTGCACGAGTCGAAGAGCGCGCAGATGCGGTTGGAGCACCTGTATCCCCTGTCGCACTCGACCGAGCGGTTGACTATTTCGCGGATGATGGTGGACTTGCTGCGCCCCATCTCCCGTGCTATCTGGACCGGCGTCCAGCCCAGCTGGAGGAGGAAGTCTATTCGCTTCCTGTCCTCGATCGTCATCTGTCTTGCCATGTCGGCAATCCTTTCCTTGCGTTTGCCGGCCACCCTGCCCGCACGCGCGGGCACCAGGAAGCCGTTGCGGGATAGAATACCGAATGCTTGGATTTTGCGAAAGTAAACGCACCCTCCTTCCCTAGGGAAGGTTATAGGGAAAGAAGGATGTATTCCCCATTCCCGTTGACAAACCTTCCCCAACTCCTCATTGCAAAAGTAACCGCACCGAAACCGGTGCGTTTAGTTCCGCATTCCACCCAAAATTTAGGGCTGTTGGATTTTTTATTTTCCCTCTTGCACCACGTTCTTAAGTCTGATACAATGTCTGCCGATGTCAACCCTAGATGGGTTGGGGTCGTTTCGATGCGAGGGATGTTCTTCGCCTTAAGTGACGGGAGTAATCCCGTCACTTATGCTTATAAGAAAATGATGAGAGAAATGACATTGAGCGTGTTTGTTGACGAATCAGGCATCTGGAATGAGTCTGATGCCTCGTCACGCTATTACATCGTCTCATTTGTCCTGCATGATCAGTCGTTTGATGTAACAGAGGCGATATCGGCACTTGACCGGGACATGGCTTCTCTTGGCATAGTCAATCTGTGTTTTCATGCCGCGCCAATCATTCGTGGCAACGGCATATTTGAGATACTGAGCGAAGAATTGCGCCGCAAGATATTCTCTCGGATGATGGGTTTCGTCCGAAAGGTTGATTTCAAGTATCATTGCCTGTGCGTGGATAAGCGTTATTGCGATACCGAGGAACGGATGAAGGAAAAACTCGAACGGCAGATGCACGAATTCATCTTGGGCGCAAGTTCTGTCATTGACGGCTTTTCACGTGTAAAAGTCTATTACGATTGCGGGCAGACATACATAACGCATCTTCTGCACAAGGGGTTTGACGAACTCAAAATCCCCATCGTCGAGTTTGCGCAGTCCGTTAAACCACGTCACTACAAGTTATTCCAAGTGGCCGATTTGATCTGCACATTACGTTTGCTGGCGGCGAAACTCGAGACCGAGGGGCGGCTCTCTCCAAGCGAATTCAGGTTCTTTGGCGGCATCAAGGCTTTTAAACACAACGTGCTCCGTCGAATAAAACCCAAAGAAATATGAATCGCCGTGCTTGCCGTCCTCGGCGAGCCGCCCGCCATTACCAACGGTAGGGGCCGACCACCGGGCGGCCCGGAGATGTGGCAAAACCGGTCAGACCAGTTTTGCCACAACTGTTCCGAAGCGTAATATCACGGTGCGGAACGAGGTGGATGTGGTGGCGGAATGGTGGGGCGAGCCGTCCCGGCGAGCCGCCCGCCATTACCAACGGTAGGGGCCGACCACCGGGCGGCCCAGAGATGTGGCAAAACAGGTCAGACCGGTTTTGCCACAACTCATGCTGTTGGTCCTTTTGATGTGTGGTTTTGGTTTGACAGGATTTCGCCTTTGCTTTGCGTTACTGGACGATGAGCATGAAGCCCTTCTTCTTGTTGAGTTGCAGACCTGTCGCATCGGACCTCAGCGAGAACTTCTGCGCCGTCTCGGCGTCGAGACGGAACGTGGTGGTCGTCGGCTGACCGAAGGTGGAATCCCACTTCACAATGTAGTTGCTCTCACTCTCCGCAATGGTCTTGAGGTCTGTGCGCCCGGCAAGATTCACGGTCACGGTCGCGCCAGAAGCGAACTGCACCGTCCGGCGCGCCTCCTTCTTTGCCGTCGTGTTCAAAGCCGAGTCGTTGCTGTTCGCAAGCAAAGACTTCACGGCAAAATAGCCGGTGCGCCCAGAAAGATTAAGCGTCGAGCCGTCTTCCATTACGCATCCGCAGTAGTAGTTGCCTACCGGAGTGTACGTACCGCTGACGTATATGCCAAGCCCTGCGCCCGTGGCACCAGAATAATCGCTGTTCGCCGCTCTATAGTCATGAATGTGCGTTGCGTTCTGAAAATGGATTTTTGACGATACGTCAAGATCTATGCCGCGCGCCTCCACGGGAAACTCGGTGAAATATCCTTCGCCAGACGCGACAATTTTCCCCGTCACGCCTTCAAGTGAACCGTACCAACGGAAATACGTACTGTACGCAATTGACACGGAAACGGCATGCCCGTTGAGATCGGTCGTCGTTCCGGCAACACCAATGTCGATTGCCTTAACGGCCTGATTGATTGCCGAATCCTCCGTGACCCTTTCAAGCATCACGACCGGGCGATTTCCCCCATCTCCAGCTCCGCCACTAATCGTGCCGCCGTTGAGTATCACGTTGTTGCGGTACGCAACCGTATTCTGCGCGTTGAACACGGCGTTGGAGTTCACGGTTATCGTTCCCGTGCCGAACGGCGTGAACGACGCATTGTATGCCGCCGTCGATTGCGGGGCCTGAATCGTACCTCTGCGCACCTCCGTGCCGCCGGAGTAGGACTGCGCGATGGACGAGGTCAACACGCCATCACCAGTCTTTACGAGCTTCAAGTTGCCGGTGAAGGCCGTGTCACCGTTCGTACTGTCAGACGCAAGCGTAATCGTCAGTTCCTTGGCATCGCCTGCCGCCGAGTTCTGCACCGTGCCTTCTCCGGCGACAGCCGGAATCGTCAGCGAATGGCCATTCATCTCAACGATGGCACCAGTCGCAAGATACGCCGTACCGAGTCCGCTCCAGTCGCAATCTCTGGAAAGTGTACAGGACTGGATTCTGTATGTCGCGTTCGGAAGCTGCCCGGCAACGACAACGCCGTTGTTGCTGCATTCCCAGTTCTGGGGATTGGCACCGACTCCGTCGTTCGCAGCGCCAGTCCAGGTCGCGATCGTGGTGTATGCCAGGAACGTGTCAGGGGCGCTCATCGTGTCATAGTCAGCCTTCACGCGGTCGGCGGACTGCACACCATCGTACATTCTAACCTCGTCGTAGTAACCGTACCAAGGCCTGTTCAACGCGGAACCGTTGCCG
>CADCOC010000205.1 GCA_902802945.1 uncultured bacterium
GGCGCAGTAGAAGTGGTAGACAACCCCGTTGTGCTTGATCACCCACGGCTTGTGGGCGTACGTGGCGTCATACGGTTCGGACGGCTCGATGAGCAGCTTTCCCTCCCACTTGGTCCAGTGCTTCAGGTCGTAGGAGCAGGCGAACGTGTCGAACGCGCCGCTCCGCTGCCATCCGCAGCCGAAGTAGAACATCACCCACACGTCGCCGATGCGCCGGATCATCGGATCGCCGGAGATCGCGAACTTCGCCGGGTTTCCGTTCGATATCACGGGGACATCCCCCACGCGCCGCCAGTTCACCATGTCGTCCGAGACCGCCATGCCGATCGTCTCGCGCCACACGCCCTTCTGCTTGGCGTTGTAGAAATCAACGAACCGTCCGCCGCACGCGCGCGTGGGATCTTCCACCGTGTAGTGCTTGTAGATCGTCTTGCGCTCGAATGCGCGGGCGTCCGCATCGGAAGGAGAGAACACAGGGTTCTTCGGATACCGCGTCCACTGCTTCACGGCGGAGGGGTCGTCCGTCCACGCGACGCCCGTCGAAAGCGGATCCGTCTCGTAGCCCTTCTTGTGGCCTCCGATGTACATCATCCAGTACTTTCCGTCGAATGTGTTGAGCGTGTTGGGGCCATCCCAGCGTGGATCGAGAAGCGCCGGCCAGCCGTCGGCCTGCGCCGAATCCCAGCAGGTACCATCCGCGCGACCGAACACCTTCCCGAGCCGTTTCCATCTCACGAGGTCTGCGGACTTCGCAAGATGCGTCTCGTATCCCTTCCCGTCGAACACGACGAGGATCATGTACCATTCGTCGCCATGGCGGAACACGCACGGATTGTCGATCTTCTCGCCCTTCTCCGGCAGCAGCACCATGCCGACCTTGTACGGAGTCTTGACCTCCTCGTAGATGGCCTTCATCGTCTCCTGGGAGACGATCTTCTCCGCCGCCTTTGCGCTTTCCGCCTGGGCGAATGACGGCAACGCCGCCACCATGCAGATGACCGCGACCGTCGCGAGTTTCAACAGTAACCTTTTCATTCTTTCAACCTTTCAACTTCAAGTGCCTACTTGACGATAATCGCGAAACCACTGTAGTAATACAGGCCGTCGGCCCTTTTGACGACAGAATACCCCCGCCCTTCGTCGCCGCACACGAACTTGAGCGTATCGAGATTTGACGGCGTACTGTCTCTCCAGTCAACGATCTTCGTGCCCTGGGGAACTTTCTTCGCGCCGAGCTTGATCTTTACCGTCGCACCGTTCGCGAACGTGAACGTATTCCTGACCTTTACGCCATTTGTCACCCTCGCGCTCCGCGAATACACCGGCCAGCCGAGCGACGTCGGCCACGCGGAGAAGTCGAGCGTGGAGCCGTCCTGCATCGTCGGGCCGTAGAAGTAGCCGCCGGCCGTTTCGGGACGGAACGTGCCATAGACATTGAACGCCGCCGTTCCCTGGTCCCAGTCGCCATTGTACTTTATGACGATGTTGCTTACGGAAAGGTCTTTCTCGAGACACAAGGCGCAATTCAAGTCGATGTTCGCGTTTCGCGCGTTGCTTGCATTCCTGAAAGTATGCAGATAGCCGCCGCTTGTGATGTCGAAGGTTCCGTTCGAGATCGTGGTATTGTTGAGGTAGAAGTGCTTCCCCGCCGAGATGCCCATCTGGAGCGTCTTGCCGCCGAGATCGAGCGTCGTCGCGCCGTCCGAATCCCTGTAGAAGCCCATGTTGTGCTGCACGGTGACGTATGACCGCTCCGCTTCCGCGAGCCGAAAATAGAACAACGAGGCGCTGGAGGTTCCAATGTCAGCTCCCGTGTTGGTCAGCGTGCCGCCCTTCAGGACGAACATGTACGACCGCAAACCCGTCTGCCCGTTCTGGTCGACCGTCGCCCCAGGCAGGATTTCCACATCCGCATATTGAACCGTCGTGTTTTCATACTGATGGCCTCCGCCAAGTTCGTTGAAGTATCCGTCGTGCTGGTTGTGTGCAGTGGAAAGCTTGACCGTGCCCGCCGCGATTTCGTTGCCACCCGTATAGGGCTGATTGAGCTTGGTGGGGACGAATGTGCCCGCACCGCGCTTCACGAACCTCAGGCTGCCGGAAAGCGTCACGGACGTGTTCTCAACCGTCTGGCCCGAAGGCACGTCGATGACCAGCTGTCCGCCCAGCGACGTGGAATCCGTTATGGTGGACTCGTTAAAAGTAGATATCGCAGAGCAGGGAATCGTCACCGTATTGCCCTTCAGGTCTATCGTCGCGCCATCGCCCAATATGAAACCGAGTCCGGACAGATCGATTTCATCCGTGTCTTCCGCCAGAGAAAGCCCCGTCAGGACGTATGCCATCGGCGTTATCCCCAAGTTCGCGTTCGTCAGTACCGCATATTCCGCAAGGGAACTGAAATGCACCTGCATGTCGGACGTCACCCCGTCCGTCCACTCGTGGGGGAACGGCGTCCCATCCGCCAGGTAGTAGTCCCACTTGTCATCCCCTTCCTTTTCGAGATTCCATACCGCGTATGCCGGAGCGAGCGTCGATTTGACGTAAAGCCCGTCGCTGAGCTTTACGGCCTCCACGTCTGGCGTAGCCGTCGCAAGGGAAAACGTTGCGCCGGGGCTCGAGGACGAAGACCAGGAAACGAGCTGTTCGCCGACTTGAAGTTCACGTGCGCCGGTATCGACCGTCACGGTTGATCCTGCGTAGAACGTCGTGGCCGAGGCGTTGAACGTCCTGTTCGTGAAATAGCCGAGGTCGAGCGTCGTCGCCGTGTGGCCGCTCGCTCCAAGCGTGACTCGCATTGTCGGATAGGAACCCGTGTAGTTCAGGTTCGGCGCGTATTTTTCGTACACGACAATCGTCTGTTTGTCTTCCTGATTCGCCGCGCGCCCTGCATAACTGCCACTCGGCTCGAACACGAGAGATTTCACCGGAGAAACCTTATTGCCGTTCTGGTCGATTGTCCCGCGCACGATGAAGTCGCAATCGGGTGCGCTGCTGTCACCCATGGACATCTGAAACCCGGTATTTTCGGCTACGACTATGGTCCCGTTGCCGGAATACGTCCCCACCCAACACATGAACTTGCGTCCATCGGTGAAATTGGTGAATGTCAACGTGTGCCCATTCATGGTGATGGTAAGTCCGACATAGCTGTTGTTGTTCCTATAAAAACACATTCCCCACGCATAAGGGCCGCCAATGGAAGCGTCTGCTGAAAGATTCAACGCACGAAGATAACCGACCCAGTTCGGCAAGTTCCATCCTGTCTCGGTAGATTCGTTATTCACCAACGCACCATTGCCGTCCGGCCCGCTGCCGGCAATATCATATCTGTAGTTATGGGAACTAGTGTATGTATTACCAGATTTTCCCCAGCCTTGGATATCCGCCGATCCACCGTCTTCAACCTTGATCAAGGACTGGTTCGCACCCCATGGCGTCTCATACGAGCGGGTCTTGGTCAGCAGACCGCCTTTCACGACGATCGATGTCACGTCTGCCGCGCCAAAGCCCGCATTCTTCTTCGACATCTTGAGCGTCCCCGCGCCGGTCTTCCACACCTGGAGATTCGTGCCGCCTGTCAGCGTCACAGCGGTGTTGTTGACGGTGACACCCGAATCGACGTCTATCTCGAGGACGCCTCCGGCGGCGGAAGAGGTGATCGTTCCGGCCGCCGTGCCGAGTCCCTTCACGGTCAGCTTATGCCCGGCGAGATCGACCGTCACGCCTGAATTGACCGTCAGCGCCGCATCAACGCTTTCATCTTCGGTCAGCGTGTAGTCCGCCGCAACTGGGTTGGTGATTGCCGCCTGCAACGGCACTACTGTCGCCACACAGGCCACGGAGGAGAGTGCCGTACAGAGCATTCGAGTGAGTTTTTTCATTTTCATTTCCTTTCTTTCCCGATGTTATCAGCGGCGAGAAGTCCGCGATAGACGCCTTCGCTAATCCGTATGACGCAGCCGTGCCGGATGACGCCTTTGTATTTCAACGGCACTTCGCGCCACGGTCCTGGCTGGTCGAGCGAGGCGGCCTTGTACATCCTGTAGCCCTTGGGGTATTCCTCGGCGTAGAGATACCATTCCCGTCCGTCCAGAGACGGAACGAGCGATGGGGCCTCGCGCCAATGCGGGGTGAGCGGAGCGCCCGGTGGCGACCACGGGCCGGTTGGGGACTTCGATTTCGCGAGGCGGATCGACTTGTAGGTGCCGGGTGCGCTTTCCTGCCAGCGCTCATCCTTCACGATGGCGTTGTACGCGCCTTGGTGGAAATGCACCGACGCATCGATCTGCGCCATTTTCGCGTCCTCGCCTTTGTAATCGAAGAGCGGTGCGGCCTTGGTGAACGTCTTGAAGTCACGGGTGAGCACGTAGAAGGTCCGCATGCTCTCCCATCTCTCCGTGTTGCTCTTTGTGGACGCGCGTTCCGCGTGCCATGTCAGCATGAACTGTCGACTGGGCCGGTCGAAGAATATCTTGATCGCGCCGTACCAGGGCGGCTCGTTGACAAAACCCTCCGGCAGGGCCAGATGGGACTTGTCGATGACTATGTGGCTCCACCGAACCAAGTCGCGTGAACGCCACACCACGACGTCATGCGGAGGCGTCCCCTGCGCGCCGATCAGGTAGAATTCGCCGTGGTCGTCCTCGGTGATGTACGGATGCCCGAAATAGGACGGTGAGAGCGGAATCTCCCTGCCGCCGTTGAGTTGGGTCCACGTCAGGCCGTCGCGCGACACGTCGAAATACAGATGCCCGTATTCGCGGCCAGTACGCATGTGGGCGAAAAGATACCCGCCGCCTGCACCGTCGGCCGCAACCGACTGCACGGAAGCCAATACGCAGAATGCCACGACCGACACCTGGAAGGCTGCTTTCCCAATTAATGCGCTCATGATTTCATCCTAAAAGCCTTGCACCCGCAATTTGGATTTCGCGGACAAGCTACAGG
>CADCOC010000206.1 GCA_902802945.1 uncultured bacterium
TGTCTGCCTCTCGGTGCGCTCTGCAACAATGCGGCTGCGGCGCTGACCGGCGTGATGGTGATGGCGTCCGAACGTGTGGCGTCGTGGCCTTGGGCGAGCGTAGAGGTGGAGCCGTGGAGCGTCTGGGCGTGTCTCGCGTGGTATGTGGCGTGTGGGGCGTTATTCGCTGTACTCTGCCGTTTCTGGCCGCGCAGCGTGCCGTTCCCAAGTGTATGGTGGTCTGCAAATATGCGGCAGTAGTTTTCGGTAGACTGGTGGCCCCACACATCTCCGTTTTATGGTATAATATCGGCATGAGAACTCTCGTCCTCCTTGCCGTTTCTACTGCCGTGACCCTCGGGTTTTCGGCCGCCCCGAAACAAACTGCTGGCCGCGCACCCAAAGTGCGCGACTGGGAGAACATCGAAGTCAACTCGTTCAACAGGATGCCGGCGGCAACGTATGCGATGCCGCTGGCGAACGAGAAGGCCGCGTTGACGGATGCGTTGGAGTTCGAGACGCCGTGGAAGATGTCGTTGAACGGCACGTGGAAGTTCCACTGGAGCGGCGATCCGCTACGTCGTCCGCTGGCATTTGAGAAGCCGTCGTTTGACGTCTCGAAGTGGGAGACGATCGATGTTCCCTGCTGTGTGGAAATGCGCGGCTACGGGATGCCGCACTACCTCGCCCATGGCTATCCGCACAAGTTCGCGTGGCCGAAGATACTTGACAAGGAGACGGGACGCCCCGACTACAATCCCGTGATGTCCTACAAGCGCAAGTTCCGTCTGCCAGATAGCTGGAAGGGACGTGAGACGATCCTGCGCTTCGAGGGCGCGGGGTCCGCGCTCTACGCCTGGATCAACGGCGAGAAAGTCGGATACGCCGAGGACTCCAAGCTGCCGAGCGAGTTCAACATCACGCCGTTCCTGAAGGACGGCGAGAATGAAATCTCCGTGCAGGTGTTCCGCTGGTGCGACGGCAGCTACGTAGAGGACCAGGACATGCTGCGCTTCTCCGGACTCTTCCGCGACGTGTCGCTCTGGTCGCGTTCGAAGGCCGGTATCGCGGATTTTGTGGTCACGCAAAAGTTCGGCGAAGGGTACAAGAGCGTAACCGTGGACGTGGCGGTGGAAACCTACGGCGACGCGAAGGATGTGTCCGCGACGCTCTACGACGCGGAGTTCAAAGAAGTTGGTAGGGCGGGCGCCCCGCGCCCGCCGCAATCGACGGCAAACGGCGGTCGCGGGGCGACCGCCCTACCGGTACTTGCCCACATTTCACTTTCCTCACCTCAACTTTGGAGTGCGGAGAAGCCGTATCTCTATACGCTTGTGCTGAAGTGCGGCGACGATATCCGCGCAAAGCGCATCGGCCTCAAGGAGCAGAAGATCGTGGGCGAGGTGTTCTACGTGAACGGTAAGCCGATCAAGTTCAAGGGCGTGAATCGGCACGAGACGAGTCCCGAGAACGGGCGCACCGTGTCGTGCGCCGAGATGCTGCGCGACGCGGAGCTGATGAAGCGGTACAACATCGACACGGTACGCACGAGCCACTATCCGAACCACCGACTCTGGTACGACATCTGCGACAAGTACGGCATCTACCTCGTCGCCGAGGCGAACGTGGAGGCGCATGGTGCGGGGTACGACAAGGACGGTTTTGGTCCGATCCCGGCGTGGAAGCAGACGATCGTTGAGCGCAACGAGCGTCAAGTGCGCTTCTACCGCAACAACCCGTCCGTCACGATCTGGTCGATGGGCAACGAGACGAAGCACGGCGCCAATTTCCGCGCCGCAATCGCGGCGGTCAAGAAGATCGACCCGTCGCGTCCGATCCACTGGGAGCGCGGCTACAGGGACGCGGACATGGACGCCTCCATGTACCGCAGCGTGCAGCGCCTTGAGGAAATCGGCGCGGCACGCGACGCCGCGAAGTCGCGTCCGTTCTTCCACACCGAATACGCCCACGCGATGGGCAACGCGATGGGTAACTTCCAGGAGTACTGGGACGTCACCTACGCGCATCCGTCGCTCATCGGCGGGTGCATCTGGGATTGGAAGGACCAGGCGATCTGGGCGGGCACGGGGCGCATCGACCCGAAGACGGGACGCGAGGAGCGCTACCTCGCGTACGGCGGCGACTTCTACGACAACCCGCACAACGGCCCGATCTGCCAGAACGGCATCGTGGGTCCGCTCGCCGAGGTCACGCCGAAGCTGATCGAGGTCGGGCATGTCCACCGCAATCTCGTTGTGGAAAGGGGAACGGGGAATGGGGAACGGGGAACGGGGTTCAAGTTGTGGAATCGTTTTGCGTTCACGTGGGCGGATGAGTTCGAGGGGCGTTGGCAGCTTGTGGAGGATGGCGTGGAGGTTGCGAGTGGGCGCGTTGTGCCTGCGCATGTTGCGCCGCTGTTGCGTGGCGACGTGACGCTGGAGGGCCTTGAGGATGCGATTGCGAAGGGTGATGGGAAAAAGGAGAGGTTCGTCAATGTGTCGTTTGCGACGAAGTGCGACATGCCGTGGGCGAAGGCTGGCTGGGTGGTCGCTCGGGAGCAGATTGAGGTGGGGGGCGCGCGCTCGCTGAGCGCGCAATCCCCACGTGGGCCACTATCCGTTTCCGAAACCGCCAGCACCCTCACCGTTACGTACGGGGGCACGCATGCCGTATTTAGCCGCAAGAGCGGGTTACTTACGCGGCTTACCATGAATGGCGTTGATGTTTTGAAGGAGGTCTCACCGGGTGTTCCGGCCGGGCCTCACCTCACGTGCGTGCGCGCGTTCGTCGATAACGACAAGTGGCTGAAGAATGACTTCCTCGCCTCCGGGCTTGTCCGGCTCGGTTACCATCCCGAGCCGCTTGTCGTGACGGGCGACTGCGTGAAGGCCGTCATCAACGTAACGGGCACGAAGGGCTGCGGCTTCAAACACGAATGCACGTACCGCTTCAGTCCCGATGGCTCCCTCATGTTGGAGAACACGGTGACGCCCTACGGCGTGATGCCCAAGGCGTTGCCGCGGCTCGGCCTCACGATGCGGCTTGATCCCGCGCTTGAGCACGTCAAGTATTACGGACGCGGACCGTGGGAGAACTACATCGACCGTTGCACGGGCTCTTTTGTGGGGCTCTACGAATCGACCGTGACGGAGCAGTACGTCGATTACGTACGGCCGCAGGACAACGGCTACAAGAGCGGCGTGCGGTGGGTGGAGTTCACCGACGGCGCGGGGAAGGGCGTGCGCTTCGAGGCGTCCGAACCGCTGTTCATGCAGGCGCTGCACTTTGGATGGGAGGATATCTTCCTTGCGCGTCACGACGGATGGCAGAAGCACACCTTGCAGATCCGCCGCTACGCGCCGCCTGTCGCGCAGCGCGACGTCATCCTCAACCTCGACATGCGCCAGACGGGCCTTGGCGGCGCAAGCGTCGGCCCTGCGCCCCTCGACCGCTACCGCTTCGATCCCTCAAAGCCCGTCTCGTGGACGCTCAAAATTTCTCCCAGAGCAGAAAGGAAATGAAATGAAAACGAAACTCGTCATCGTGGCCGCGTTGGCGGCGATGACCGCGCAGGCCGAATTCAAGATCGACCGCTCGGTGATGTCCGAAGAGTACTGGAAAATCTGGAATGACGGCGCGCAGGCGAAGATCGACGCGGACATCGAAAAGTACCGCAAAGCGGACGGCGCGTTCGAGATTGACGCGCCGGACGGCACGGAGGTGAAGGCGGAGCAGTTGACGCACGCCTTCTTCTTTGGCGCGCACATCTTCAACTTCGACCAGCTCGGCACGAAGGAGCGCAACGCCCGCTACAAGGCACTGTACGGAAAGGAGGGCGCGCTCTTCAACTCCGCCACGGTCGCGTTTTACTGGCGCACGTTCGAGCGCTTTCCCGGCAAGCCGCGTTTTGAGGCAGGTGCGGAGGATAGCGAAGCGTTCTGGAATACCTGCCCGAATCCGAAGGAGCAGCCGCACTGGCGGCGTCCGCCGTCCGACCCCGTGGTCGACTACCTCGTCTCGCGCGGCTGCCGCATCCACGGCCATCCGCTCGTGTGGGGCAACAACACGTGGATGACGCCGAACTGGCTCTGGGACGAGCTGTGTCCGGAGGCCGAGAAGGCCGCCCTCGAAAAGGCGTCGGGCGTGAAGGTGCCGCGTTGGAACGCCTCGATTCCCGCCGGCGCGCCCAGCCGTAAGCTCAGCAAGGAATGGCAACGCGCCTGGAAGAAAATCTACGCGAAACTCTCCGAGAAGCAGATCGCCGCGCTCGTCCCCACGTTCATCAAGGCGCAGAACGAATGCTACGAGCGGCGTATCCGTCAGATCGGCGCGCGCTACGGCGCGAAGATCCATTCGTGGGACGTCGTGAACGAGAGTGCCACGGACTTCGACCTCTTCAAGCGCAAGGCCGTTCGGAACCGTCCGTTTGACGCGTCGCATTACGGCCTGATGCCGGCGGACTACGCCTACAAGGCGTTTCTGTGGGCGGGGAAGTATCTCCCGCAGACCGCGTGGTTCAACCTGAACGACTACAACATGGGCGACGGATTCTTCCTGCAGGCGAAGGACCTGACCGCACATGGCGCGCGCATTGACGTCGTCGGCTCGCAGATGCACCTCTTCAATCCGAAGGAGAGTGCCAACATCGCCATTGGCAAGGGACCGGAGCATCTTCGTCCGGAGAAGATCGCCGAGCGTTTCGTCCGCGTCTCCAAGGCGAACCGTCCGATCCACCTTTCCGAGATCACCATCACCGCGCCCGACAACTCGCCGAAGGGGCAGATGATCCAGGCGATCATCATGCGCAACTGCTACCGTGCGTGGTTCTCGGTCGAGAAGATGACCGGCATCACGTGGTGGAACGTGGTGGACGACTGCGGCGCGCCGGGCGAGCCATCCATCAGCGGACTCTTCACGCGCGACATGCAGCCGAAGACGGCGTACTTCGCGATGGACGA
>CADCOC010000207.1 GCA_902802945.1 uncultured bacterium
GTTCCTACCTCCGTTGCCACAGAGTTCAATTCCGGAGAGCGAGTGTATTATACCAAAAATCCGCGCCATGTGCCGATGCATAATTCAAAAGTTTCGTTTTTAGTGCCGAGGTTCTTCTTGGCCTGCACCTTGCCGGATGCCGCGAACATTGCAAATGAGATAACGGCGCGGACGAAATTCCCCCGCGCCGTAATATGTGTTATCTCTGCAACGTTGACCTGAAAGATCTTTCTATGGGGTTTCGTTCCACACCGCGTCCTCAATACGCCTATTCTTGTCCTCTGCAATCTTCTTCCTCGCAAGAGTTTCGTCCATCTCTCTGAATGCCTTCACCGACTTTGCGCCGCCATAGACTGTCTGATAGGTGACAACACCCTCATAAATATAGACACCGCCAGCCAGCTCCTGACCATCAATGTACTGACGCGATGTCTTGACATAGATTATGGAGCCCAGTTCATTTTTTGCGCTGACATTTGCAAGGTTGCCAGAAAGTGCCGCAGCAAGATTGGCTAGACCATTGTCTTCCATCTTGGCCAAGACTGCGCCTTCATCAGGGAGATACTGAATCACTTCAAACCCGCCAAGCGAGATATATCCTACACCAATTTCTGGGCTTGAGTTTCGTGACGCGGCGAGCGTCAGATTACTCTTGTAGTCTATCCGGCACTTCTCGTCACTATCCGCTCCATCATAGCGCTCGTCGAACCCTGACAGCGTATAACGATAAGCAGCAACATATCCTTTGCCGGTGAAATATCCCATGTCTTTTACGCTATGGGATATCTTTGCAGGATTCCAGTTAACTACGACTTCACCGCCACGCAACTCCGCGTTCTCGTGTATTTCCACACCGGCTCGCCAGCATCCCTTAACAAACATCCCAAGGGGTACAACCGCAACTAACGTTGCTACAACCAAGACTGCTTTCATCTGCCGAAGATCAACTCGCCGCCCCATAACTGCGACGATCAATGCAATACATGCCGATAGAAAATATGCAAAACAGACGTCTGCAAATAAAATCAAACCAAAGGCGATGCAGATGCCGAATACGCCCCAACTATATGGCACAACATGGCATGCAAGCATAAACAACCCGACTGCAAATCCCCCTCCGCAAACCACGCCCCACATCGCCGGCAACGGCTCCCGCAATAGAAGAACCATTCCTTTTGCCGTTGAATCATACGCCTTGAGAAACGCAGTCATACGACATTTTGCTTTGTCGACTATTGCGTCAGAAACGACACGACGAGATTTGTTCAACCAGTTTTTTATATCTGACAGAGTCAATTTTCTCACCTTCTCAGATGAATAGGCCAGCAATCCTTTACCATTTTCCTTTCGACAGTCACGATTGAATGCCCAACACATAAACGCAACTACGCCAGCAAGAAGACAACAAGCCAATCCTATGAACACTCCCATCCCATCATCAAATACATCCTCCCAGTCTATAAACAATTCGACAATTATCGCCACGGCAATCACCCCTAACACGGCAATCACTTTATGTTGTTTGACTTTCTTTAAGACTGTCTCAACTGACATATTCCCAATTCTCCTTAATTGTGCCCTCATTGTCGTTTCACAGTCGGAGAATCGGGCCAATCCTCGTTCCGTGTTGCCGCTCGTGGTCAAACACGAAATGAGGATATAAAAACCTCTCTTCGTGTCTCGAGAGAGGCTGTGAGATAGCCTTGTTGGAAGCACAAAGAGAGGCGAGTGCTTGCGCACACCTCTGCCAAGTGTCGTCCAACTTGAAACTCTCACATTTCTCTCGACGACCGCTTTGCAGCGCAAATTGATTTGGCGGCGGGGCGTTGCCCGCCTATGGTCCGGTTAGTGGATTACTTTCGTTCCTTTCGTTTCGGGTTGTCCTGAATAGTCGAGTAGAACCGCACCTTCCAGGGCGATTTTAGGCTCTTGAAATGGTCGTCAGCGGTCAGGACCGAGAGATTGTTCGCCCGCGCGGTCGCCGCTATGATCGCATCCGGCAGCTTCAGTCCGTGGCGCTTGCGGGCATTTACGACGAGTTGCGTGAACATCGGGTCGGAGGAAGGAACGTCGTAAACCTGGATGCTCGCCCTGAATGCATTGTATTCAGAAATGTCTTTCTCGCTCAGCCCGGCGAACGAGAGATATTCAAATTCGCTTATCACGGACATTGCAACAAAATCGGCGTTGTTGAGGAGAGACTCAACCTCGCCATTGCCGTCAAACAACTGAATTACGGCGTTGGTGTCCAGCAGAAAGCGATTACCATTCATCGCGGATGCTCCGCTGGTATGCCACAGGGTCGCCGCCACGCCATTTGAGCTTTCCCGCAAAACGAGAAAAATCGTACTTGGGCTTCTTCTCCTCTTCAACAGGGAATACAATCACCTTGCAGACATATCGCGAGTACTCCTTCGGAACCTCGAATGACACTCGGTTTCGCTTGGGATGCACAAGTCTCTCAAGCACGGGCATTTTCTTTACCTTTCAATAAAATGTCTGCTTTATGCCGAGAACATTGGCGTTGCCGCGCAGCTGCGCGGCAACGCCAACCGAGCCTTACATCTCGGAGAGCTTCTTGAGGAGGGCGTAGTTGTCCTTGAAGCCCTGCTCGGCGCCCTTGAGCATCTCCATCGCCTTGTCCTGGCCGATCTTCTTGACGAGCTGCTTGAAGCGGTTCTCGCCAAGCTCCTTCGAAACGGCGTTCGCCGCGAAGGAGACGGTGTCGGACTTGTCGGCGCTGTCGAGCTTCACCTTGCCGGTCGTCGGGTTGTACGTCCAGAGCGGGAAGTGGACGGACTCCACCGCCGCCTTCTGGTGCGCAGGACCCGTCTTCGTGAGGAGACCCTGCTCGATGCAGTGCGCGTACGCGATGATGATCGCCGGGCCGTTGTAGTTCTCGGCCTCGTTGAACGCCTTCACCGTCGCCGCCGGGTTGGTGCCCATCGACACGTACGCGACGTAGACGTTCTTGTACTGCATCTGCATGAGGCCGAGGTTCTTCTTGGCCTGCACCTTGCCGGACGCCGCGAACTTCGCGATCGCGCCGGTAGGCGTCGCCTTGGAGGCCTGCCCGCCGGTGTTGGAGTACACCTCGGTGTCCATGACGAGGATCTTGATGTTCTTGCCCGAGGCAAGGACGTGGTCAAGCCCGCCGTAGCCGATGTCGTACGCCCATCCGTCGCCGCCGAGCACCCACACGGACTTGCGGACGAGGTTGTCCGCCACCGCGAGGAGCTGAGCGCAGATCGGGCAGCCGTTGGCCTTGCCGGCCTCGCAGCCCTTCTTGAGGTCCTTGACGAGCGCGCGCATCTCTTCGACGCCCTGGCCCTTCTCGTCGTACTGGTCGACGGCCTTGATCTTCTCGCAGAGCGCCTTCATCTCGGCCGGCGTCTTCTCGTGCGCGATGACCTTGTCGACGAGTTCCATGGCGAAGCCGTGGAGCTTGTCGGCCGAGACGCGCATGCCGAGGCCGAACTGGGCGTTGTCCTCGAACAGCGAGTTCGACCACGCCGGGCCGCGTCCGTCGGCGCGCTGGCAGTACGGAGTCGTCGGCAGGTTGCCGCCGTAGATCGACGAGCAGCCCGTCGCGTTCGCGATGAGGAGCCTGTCGCCGCAGATCTGGGTGAGGAGCTTGACGTACGGGGTCTCGCCGCAGCCGGCGCACGCGCCGGAGAACTCGAACAGCGGCCTCTTGAGCTGGCTGTCGAGGAGCTTGCGGGTGTCGAGCTTCGCCGGATCGACCTCGGGGAGGTTGAGGAAGAACTTCCAGTTCTCGGCCTCGGTCTTGCGGAGCGGAATCTGCTCGACCATCTTGAGCGCGCCCTTCGCCTTCATCGGGCACTGGACGACGCAGAGCTCGCAGCCCATGCAGTCCTCGGGGGCGACCTGGATGGTCACCTTCTCGCCGAACTTCGCGGTGAGCTTGCCGGCGTCGACCGACTTGAACGTCGCGGGGGCGTCCTTGAGCTCGGCGGCAGGGTAGACCTTCATGCGGATCGCCGCGTGCGAGCAGATCGCAAGGCAGTTGCCGCACTGGATGCAGGCCGCGGGATCCCACTGCGGGATGAACGCCGCGACGTTGCGCTTCTCCCACTGCGTCGTGGCGGTAGGCCACGTGCCGTCGACGGGAAGCTCGCTGACCTTGAGCGTGTCGCCCTTCTGCGCGATCATCTTCGCGGAGACGTTCTTGACGAACTCGGGAGCGTCCGCAGGAACCGCCGCAGGCATCTTGAGCTTGCCGGCCGGGGCCGCGGGATACTTGACCTCCTCGATCGCCGCGCTCGCCGCCTCGATGCACTTCCAGTTCATCTCGACGACTTCCTGGCCCTTCTTGGAGTAGGCCTTCTCGGCGTAGTCCTTGAGGACCTGGATAGGATCGAGAACCGTGCCGTCGGCCTTCTTGAGCGTGATGCCCGAGAGCTTGAAGAACGCGGTCTGGAGCACGGTGTTCGTGCGCGTGCCCATTCCGTTCTCGCGGGCGATCTTCGCCGCGTCGATCACGTAGAACTTGAGCTTCTTGTCGATGATCGCCTGCTCGACCTCGTCGGGCATGTGGTCCCAGACCTCCGCCGCCGTGTAGGGCGACGCGAGCAGGAACACCGAACCCGGCTTCGCCGCCTTGAGCATGTCGTACTTCTCGAGGTACGGGAAGCAGTGGCACGCCGTGAAGTCGGCCGAGTTGATGAAGTAGGGCGAGCGGATCATGTCGCTGCCGAAGCGGAGGTGCGAGATCGTGACGCCGCCGGACTTCTTGGAGTCGTACTCGAAGTAGCCCTGCGCGTAGTTCTCGGTGTAGTTGCCGATGATCTTGATGGAGTTCTTGTTCGCGCCCACCGTGCCGTCGGCGCCGAGGCCCCAGAACATGCACTCCTTGCGGTCGC
>CADCOC010000208.1 GCA_902802945.1 uncultured bacterium
GTTCATTTGGATATGATGACACGGATACTTTCCGTATTGCCTCCAACGGCTGTCGGCAAGCTCCTCCGCAAGACTTTGTATGCACCCGGTACCATGGCATATGAGGCGTTGGCGCACAATCACTACAAAGCAGGTTATTCGGTAAAAGAGATCGTTAAGGAAGCAACCTCTTCCGGCATGCGCCTGCAGAGAATGGAGAGCGCCTTAAGGGCATCCGGAACTGAAATTATATAGAGTGTGATCACCCGTGTATAATTAGGAGGTGCATCCTGAAAGAAATGAGGTCTTATCTGTTTGCGTCGTTTAGTGTTCGGTATATTGACGATCCTCCTGTTCGGCATTGAGGTGCTGATCGGTCTTTACGCGCACGGCTGGGTAAGAATGAAGGTGAGAAGACAGAGTGAATGCGACTGCCCGCGAAGCGGGGAGTCGCATTCACTCTGTCGTGTCGCCTGGTTGCATTGAGTCTGCCAGTATCTGATGGGGTTGCATTGTCTCTGCCATAGACAGAGACTCAAGGAAAACAGTTCCATCAAGGAGGACAACATCCTCAACGCCCCCTAGGGGGCGGCCCGTCGCATTTAACCTGCCACGGGGTTTTCCGCTATCATTCGCGCACCCCGCCAATCCCGGCGGGGCAACACGAAAGGAAACACAGATGACAAAAGGAAAGAAGCAGATGGACGGCACCGGGCGGTGCCGCATCGAGTTCGGCCTGTCGGCCGGGGAGTCCGCAAGGTCCATCGCGAAGGCGCTGGGCGTGAGCCTGTCGACCGTGACGCGGGAGATCGGCAAGCACACCTACGAGTCGTTCAAGGGCTGCTACGGACGGGCCAACCAGTGCGTCCACCGGCAGGACTGCAGGCTCACCGGGGTCTGCGGCGACTGCCCGGCCAAGGGCGCCCCGTGCGTCCGGTGCAGCTACCGCAACTGCAGCAGGTTCTGCGACAGGGTCGAGTACATCGACTGCTCGCAGCGCCTCCTGCGCACGGGCAGGGTCTGCAACGGCTGCCCCGACGAGAGGCGCTGCCACAAGCGCAAGCTCTTCTACGTCGCGAGCCGCGCGCAGGACGACTACCGCAGGGTCCTGAGCGAAAGCCGCCAGGGCGCGGCGCTCGAGCCGTGGGAGCGCGACTACATCGACGGCATCGTCTCCCCGAAGATCAAGGCGGGTCAGTCCGTCCACCACATCTGCGTCACCAACGCCGCGAAGCTCACACGGCACGAGCGCACCATCCAGCGCTACGTCAACTACGGCGTCCTCTCCGCGAAGCGCGGCGACCTCAAGCGCGCATGCATGGTGCGCCCGCGCAAGTCGCTCGCGAGGGAGTACCAGCACAAGGTCGAGACCGGCTGCTACGTGGGCCGCGCGTACGTGGACTACGGGAAGTTCCTCTCGGAGAACCCCGGCGTCGGGCCTGTCTACATGGACCTCGTCATAGGCCGCATAGGCGGCGTCTGCCTCCTCACCCTCCTCTGGCTCAACGCGGGCTTCATGGTCGGCATCCTCATCCCCAACAAGTGCGCGGAGAATGTCGTCGCCGTGTTCGACAGGCTGTACGCGGAGCTCGGGCACGAACTGTTCACGAGGCTCTTCCCGGTCATCCTCACGGACCGCGGCACGGAGTTCTCCTACCCATCGCGCATCGAGGAGTGCGAGGACGGCACGAAGCGCACGAGGGTGTTCTTCTGCGACCCCATGAACTCCAACCAGAAGTCGCAGATCGAGCGCAACCACGAGATTGTCCGGGAGATCCTCCCCAAGGGCGTCTCCTTCGACTCGCTCACGCAGGACCAGGCCTATCTCGCGCTCTCGCACGTCAACGCCTACGTCCGCTACGCGCAGGGGAACAAGACGCCCTACGACGTCTTCGAGTTCCTCTACGGCAAGGGCACGGCCGCGAAGCTCCACATCGCGAAGATCGACCCGAAGGAGGTGGTCCTCAAGCCCAGGCTCGTCGGAATCGAGATGAAGTAAGGCCCTCTCGACAGAGGTCTTGACACACCATCCAACCCAGGCGCATTTACTACGCCGCAAACGAGACTTGCGCGATGGGCTGGGGGAGCTCTTGTCTCGAGGGGCCGGCGCGAATTATACGCCAAGTCGTTGCCGAAGCGCAAGGGGGGGCGGCGGGCTGAAGGCTGAGCGGAGGGGTGGCGTGAGTGAGACCAATCCGGACAAGCACGGCAGTTTGACTTCGCCCGCAGCCAATGGCTTGCGCCGAGGTTGACTGGCTGGAGACGGCCTGTTGTCGAAACGGACTGCCGTGCGCGATTCCGGATTGTCGAGACCGAACGCCAGCCCCGCAGCGAAGCCGAGGCAATCCCGAACGGACACCGTGGAGACGGCAGGTTAAATGCATTTCGGGCAGGCTAAATGCACAACGCAGAACTACAGTGCATTTAACCTGCCCCTAGTTGCATTTAGTCTGTCCGGCGACCGTTTACCCATTTTTGATCCGCTGCCGACCCGCACCCCGTCCAGCCCGCCGAATCTAACTCCGAACGGTGTGGCTCTCGCTACCGCTCCGCTGGTCATAATCGCTTCGCGCCACCCGACCGCCTTTCACCGCTCGACAACGAAACGTGGTCTTCCCCATCCGTTTTCCTGTATACTACAGGGTGCAATAACCAAACGAAAGGAAAAGACCACGGTATGAATGATAGCATAATTGCCTTCAGGGCGAAAGAGCAGCTCGGAAAATTTCTGGGGAAAGTGTTTGCCCATTTTTCGAAGCCGAAGAAGAAGTTCCTGGCCGACATGCTCTACGGAATCCAGGCCTCCGGCGACACGCAGCTCTCGTCGGTCATGCGGGCGATCAACGACGCCCCCGACATGAGGCATGCCGTCGAAAAGCGTCTGAGCCGCAACGTGGCGAACGAAGACATCGGCGACGAAATCGACAAGGCGATCCTCGCGGAGGGCGCGCGGCATGTCCGGGACGACTCCCTCATCCTCGTCGACCCGACGGAGATCCGCAAGGAGTTCGGGCTCCGCATGGAGCACGTGACGATGGTCAGGGACGCAAGCCGCTCGTCGAAGGAGGGGCGCGAAGTCCTCGTGCACGGCTATCACGGCTGCATGGCGGTCGCCTGCCAGAACGGCAGGCGCAAGACCGTCCCGCTCGCGCTCAAGCTCTGGTCGTCGCGCGCCCCGGGGCATCTCGGGGAAAACGACGAAGTCCTCAAGCTCATCGCCGCGATCATGGCCGCGACCGGAGGCAAAGGCACCCTCGTCTACGACAGGGGCGGCGACAGACCCGCGTTTTACAAGGCTTTCATAGAGAACGGCTGGGACTTCATCGTCCGCATGACGGGACGAAACGTGCTCTCGTGGAACGGCCTCCACGAGATCCACTGGCTCGCCCGCCAATGCACCATGCGCCACCATCACCACGTCGAGTTCGACTCGCACGGAAAGGAGTGCAGCGTGCAGATATCCTTCGGCGCGATGCCGGTGCGGCTCCCGACGCATCCGGAGAAGGAGCTGCACATGGTCGTCGTCAGGGGGTTCGGGAGCGACCCGATGATGCTGCTGACCTCGCTTCCCGTCAACGGGTCGTTCGAGTCGATGTGGAGAGTCGTCGAAGGATACCTCACGCGATGGAGGATCGAGGAGACCATCCGCTTCGTCAAGCAGTCCTACGGGTTCGAGAACGTCCGCGTGCTCTCCTACCGCGGCATCCGCAACATGGCGTCGATCGTCCTCGCCACGGCGTACTTCGCCTCGGCCTGGCTCGGACGCCACGTGAAGCGCGAAGTCCTCGCTGAACACCTTAAGTCGCTCTCGCAGAGACTCGGCAAGGTCCCGGAGTTCGCGAACTACGCGATCGCGGACGGCCTCAGGCGCGCCTTCACGCGGTTCGGGAGATGGTGCCGCAAGATCATCGACCCGGAACCGGAACCAAACGAAAACGACCTGCTTGAGTTCCTTCCGGGATTCAGAGACCTGTTCGCGGCGGACACCTGCTGAGCCCGGTGCAGGGCGAATTGGAAAGCGCGAAGCCCTTCAAATTCCGCGGAGCGGTAGCGAGAGCCATACCGCTCGGAGTTCCTTCAAGGGAAGAAAAACGCCCATTTCACTTCTGAAAACGCACATCACCCTTTATTCATCGGGGTGAGATGCGTTTTGACGGTCAAAAAATGGGTAAACTCCAGGGCAAAGCGGCAAAGCAGTCGTGCGCCATTCAATTGGTGGACGATGAGGGACTCGAACCCCCGACCTTGACCGTGTAAAGGTCCTGCTCTAACCAACTGAGCTAATCGTCCGAAAAGCCATTTCAGGTAAAAAGAACCTCCTGCCCGTGGAACATGTAGTTGCCGCCGACCACGTACTGCATCGCCGTAGGCGAGAACCTCTCCTGGACTGCTATGTGCAGGTGCCCCGCTAGAATGCCCTTGAGGAGCGGCTCCTTCCTGAGGTAGGCGATGAAGCCGCGCGTCACGGGGTCCTCGAGCTGGCGCTTGAAGTCGCCCCTGGCCCCGGGAGCGACCTCCTCGGACGTGAAGCGCCCGCGGACGCGCCAGTACCGCTCGTGGGCAAGCCATATCAACTCGGTGAAGAACGGCACGTGCATGCACAGCACGATCGGCAGGCCCTTCTTCGCCTCCGCGTGGAACAGCTCGACCTGGTCCGGCTGGACAGTCCCGAACACGTCGTCCATGCAGACGAAGTTGACGCCGTTCACGACCTTCGACGAGAACCGGGCGTCGACCGGGAACGCCCTTTTCAGGATCGGCCAGCTGCGCTCCTTGAAAGGCTCCTGCCAGGTGTGCTTCTCG
>CADCOC010000209.1 GCA_902802945.1 uncultured bacterium
AATATTCATTATAATGAAATTAAACACGTCGGCACAGAAAACTTCATCTCAGCCATATTCCCTCGTGCGCAAGGAGCGACACCTTGTTTCCCAACCCACCGCCGTAGCCGGTGAGGCTGCCGTCCGCGCCGATGACACGGTGGCATGGGATGATGATGCAGATCGGATTCCATCCGACCGCGCCACCGACGGCCTGCGCCGAGACCCTGCCGCCGCGCTTTTTCGCAATTGCCTTCGCGATGTCGCCGTACGAGACCGTCGCGCCGTACGGGATTCGCAGCATCTCGTCGATGACCGCCCGACGAAACGGCGTCAATCCATCAATGCGATAGTTGGGCGTGAAGCCGGGATCATGTCCCGCGAAATACTCGTCAAGCCAACGGCGCGCATCGTGGAACACCGGCGTCTCGCGACTTTCGCACCCACGCGCCTCGTGTACATCATCGCGCGAACCCTCAAACCAAAGCCCCGTCAGCGCTTCGCCGTCCCCGCACATCACGAGATCGCCGAATCCCTCTGGCGTCTTGTATTTCCAGATGTAATTCATCACAGGTTTGCCTTTTCTGCTATGTCCGTTACGGACAGACTTTGACGGGATCAGGGCTTCACATGCGTTCTTTACATGTGGAAGAGATCGTCCAGGCGAACCTGCGAATGAACGAGATAAGAGTATTCGTTACGTTTAACGCCCGAAGACGTGATCATGGTCAGATGCAATGATTTGTCCGTCTGCGTCTCTTCCCTCAGCACGGAAAGCTTGTTTTCCAATTCGGCAGCATATTTCGCGCCGATCGAGAATTCCCCTGAGGCAAACTTCATTTCGCAGACGTTGATGACACCGTCCTTACGGTCAATGAGCAAATCGATCTGCGCGCCGCCGTTCCGCTTGGAGCTCCGCCACGCGCAGACAGTGGTCGATACGCCGGCAATCCCGAGCGCAGACTTGATCTGGCGCTCATGCCACATGCAGACACGCTCGAAGGCGACTCCCTCCCATGCGAAGTGCTCGCCCGAGCCGACGCCATCAAGCCAATATCCCGGACGGGAAATAGACTTGCCGCGCATGAACGTCAGATAGAACAAGGTAAACGCATCGACCAACTGATAGATGGACCCGCGCTTGACGCGACCAAGCGGCGAATAGATCCGGATAAAACCGCTCTCCTCCAGTTCCTCCAGAATGCGCGAAAGCTTTCCTGAATCCTTAAGACCGATTGCCGACACAATTTCCTCGCGCGTCATCCCGGACTTCCGCGAGCCAAGCACCTCGACGATCTTGATGTGCTTCTCGGCCTTCTTGAACACGGAAGCGTAGAGACGTTTGAATTCAACCGACAACTCACCCCCTTGCGTAAAGCAGAGCCTGTCAATGTTTTGCGCAAGCGACAGCGAGCGGTCAAGAAGGCTCCAATAATAAGGTGCCCCGCCAAACACCATGTACCCTTCCACCAGTTCGCGCCGCCCCATCGGAAGGCCGAGTTCGCGGGCGTATGCCTCGCACTCGCCCAAGGTGAACGGTTTCAGGTAAATGACCCGATTGGCACGGTTGAACAGACCGCCCTTGTTTTTCAGGACCTTCTTGATCATCCAGCTTGTCGCGCTTCCGCAGACGATCAACACGATGTCCTTTCGCGCCGAACACCAGCCGTTCCAGAAATTCTCCAGCGCGCTGACGAACTTCGCACGCGGCGTGTCCATCCACGGGAGCTCATCAATAAAAACAACTTTTCGCCCATCGCTACTCGCCTTGAGGAATCGCTTGAGCAAGCTGAAGGCCTGGATCCAATTCTTGGGCATCTCGCAGGGTCCCATCCCCTGGTCTATCAAGGACGCATGAAAAGATTCCAGTTGATCAGCCATTGAACTGGTTTCCATTCCCGTATGAGAAAACGTAAAGCGGTAATCAAACGCTTCTCGTATCAGGAAAGTCTTGCCGACGCGCCGACGTCCATAGACAACGACAAAACGCGAACGATCCGCCATCGCAGCTTCACGTAGCGCCTCAACTTCTTCTTTTCGTCCAATCATCGCAGACCTCCTTATCTTTAAGCGGTCAATATGTTATCATTTTTCTGACTTAATGTCCATCTTGAAGTTATAATCGGTCATTATCTTATTCTGGAGACACTTAATGACCATTCATAGTTATTCTGCTGTTGGACGACAGGTACATTCTTCTATTCGCCGCCATCGTGCCCGAAGCGGTCCCCCCCCTTGTCATTCAACCTTTCGCAGTCCCCTCACTCATGAAAGGGAATGCTACAGGAAACGTGTGCCGTACCGTCTTCTGTGAAAGTGAGCGAATACTTGCCGCCCACAGGACACGACGGGACACTCTTGCCGGCATTTCTAATCTCCATGCAAACATCCCCCATTGTAGGACGTCTCCCGTCGTGAGTCTGCATAAACTTTTGCGCCTCGGCCTGCAGCTCATATCGCTCACACGCACACTGTCTATACATCGGGAATCCGCCATTACTGCAACTAACGCCGCAATGTTCCTTCAACCACTTGTCAATGTGCTGTCTCGAGCTTGTCGCCAAGCGCCAATTGTAACCTTTCCCCTCGACTCGGAGAGCTCTTCCATGATGAAGTGCCGACACTACTATCCGCTTCCCGTCTCGCCACCAGTCAACTCCTGGATATCCACAGCACTTGCACGGCAGACTTGTCCCTGAGAACTGAAACAGTGAATTGAACTCGGCTATCTCCGCCTTGTTGGTAATCTCATAGAGCGATGGTTCCATGTCAGGTTTGGAATGGCAAAGCCCACCGCCATCACGAATCACAATCCGGTCGGCGTCCTTGACCATCGCTGCGAAACGCGCGTTCATCATGATGCCGAAGTAACCAAGTATGAAATGAAGCCAAAGACCAACAATCGCAAGGTGAACTAACGCAAAGAAGCAGACGAGCGCTTGAAATCTTCCCGCAGGTCGCCGTGGGGACATTAGTCCAAGGACGATAGCCACAAACACAACGATAACAGGTACCGAGAGGAAATAAAACGATACCTGGAAACAGAGGCAGGCAACGTTTATAAAAAGCCCAGCACAGAGATACCGAGCGATGCCGTATAACCGCTGTTTAGCTGTTGTCTTGTTCTCTTTCATCGCCACTTTTTCCTTAGAATATTTCTAAAACTTTCCATTCAGCGCAGTGTGGATTTCTTCACAGAGATTCGGATACCACTTGAGCGACGAGCGTTCCAGTTCTGGCCTCCGGCCTTTGCGCATGTCGTAGGGTGCGATGACGACCGAGACGTTCTTTATCCCCACCGCCGACGCGAGATAGAAGATGTCTTCGATCGCGTCGTCGCCGACAGGCACGCATCCGATTGTCACCGCCTTGCCGTGGATCATGATGTCGCCGCCGAGATTCGTGCGCCCGTCCGCTTTCGCACGCGCCCTGTCCGATGAGTTCGGATATGTCACCTTGAGCGAAAGATAGTAGCTCGAGTTCGGGTTCAGGTATCCAATCCCATAGATGCCCTCCGGAATCTGCCCGTCGCCCTCGCACAGCTTCGGACCGAGCGTCCCGCTGAAGGCCGTCATTGGATAGTTGCGCGGAGCTTTCCAGCCAGGGGCGTGGACTTCGACGGAACGCTCGTTCTTGAATACGAGTATCCGCAACTTTCCGCCCGCGCTTTTCGCCACGCCTTTCAACTGCGGCTTCTTCGCGAGAATCGTCGCCGTTCTGTCCGCGATCGTGTGCCGCGACGCCTTCGCCGCAATCACGCCGGCGCCAAGCTCCACTGTTTCGCGGATGGACCAGCCCTTCTGCCACGCCACCGCCGCCACGCCGCCGCCTAAGATGGCACCGACAACAACAATTCCGACTGCAATGTTTCTGAATTTCATAGACACCTCATTCCTCCGTTTCTTTCTTAATCCTGTTAATCCTGTCTAATACTTTTCTCCCCCATCTAATCCTCAAATGATCTCAGAAACGCGCCTTTCCAGTACCATCGCCTCCAAAAAGCAGCAAGCTGCCTGTCATTGCGGGATGCTTCGCGTACAAGATGGCAAGCCTTGGCAATCCTCGCCTCGTCGGTCAGCATGTCATAGATGGGAGCATCTATCGCCTCGCCCAAAAGGAACACACCGCGCTCGAGTAGAGAAGCAAATATGGCAAACCACGATGCAGCGACTCCGTCCTTTATGGTTCCGACAGCATCGAGAACGATTGGCGTAGCCGCGTTGCCAAACGGCCTGTACTTGCCGTTGACCAGCCGTGTTCGGTTTAGTCCGACGATGAGAGACTCGACGAGCGAGCAGTCAATCGGATACGGGACATCCTTCCCAGGAAGCGGATCCATCTGGACTCGCAGTTCGGAAAGACAACTCCGCAGCAGTTCCTGCAAGTGAACGCAGATAGGAAGCAGAAGTCCATCAGACTCCAACTCAGCCTTCTGCTCTGCGACCCAGACGAGGAAGTTGTCGGCCATGTCGCTGGCGTCATCTCCGCGATCATCGAGAAAACGCAACACTCGGGGAATGAAATAGGCACATTCCTCGTATGTCCCCGCCGGCAGATAGCTTTGAAAGATGCTCCCCAGTTCCCTGAACCCCATTCGTTCGTCCGGAACCGCAAGAATGGCCGCACATTCCTCAGGAGTGAAATCACAACCGGGATCGCTCAACTTGGATGGTCGGCGATAGGGAATCTGTTTCTGGCGAATTTCTGTCATCGTCGCTACTCATTGCCGCGTGAGAAGTTAAATATCGGCATCCACTTGACGATTCCGCGCGGGTTGTAGTTGAGCAAGC
>CADCOC010000210.1 GCA_902802945.1 uncultured bacterium
ACGAACGGAGTTGAATACATGCCGTGGTCGCTGGGCGGCGGGTATGAGATGCACTTTCCGCTCGACCTTGGCGATGATTTCGGATTCCCATTCGGCACGAGCGTGGTACGCCGCTTAGACGTGCTTTCAGGTGGCACGGTGGAGTCGCTGCCGAGGCAACGGATGGGAGGTTTGTACCTTTCGTTGATGTCGATATGTGCGGCGAGGGAGTATGCGTCGATTGTGCCGGGTGTGGGGAGGTTCTGGTGGGCGGAGACGGCATCGGCGGTCGCGGGGCGACCGCCCTACCGGGGTAAGATTTTTACGTGGGAGGGTGTGTTTGCGGGGCGCGACAGGACGGGGCAGTACAACGCGCAGATTGAGTTTCACAACGACGGCAATTTCATTACGCGATCCAACAACGTGGAACGGGTGTATCGGCGCGTGCTGCCGTACGACCTTGACAATGACGGATTGCCGAATGACATTGATCCCGCGCCGGAGGTGCCTCTTGTGCCGTCAGCTTGGAACCAGTCGGAAGAATGGGCGGCGGCGGCGTTCCCGTCCAACGCCGTCGAGATATCCGCCATGGGTGGCTACGCCGCGTGGGCTGCCGCGCGGGGTGCCGACCCCGACAGGCGTCTCGTCACGCTCGGCCTCACGTTCGACGACGGAAGTGCGTGGCCCACTCTGCTTGACGTTGGGGGAGTCCCCGTGGTGGCGGACGGTGGTGCGGAACTGGCATTTGCCATCGATTGTGGCGCGCGGATACCGTTCACTCTCACGTCGGGGAGGCTTGGCTCGCTTGCGGTGACGGCGACGGAGCCGCCGATGCGCTCTGGCGAAGGCACGACGACAATCGAGAGCCATGTGATTCAGAAGGTGCTCAACTTTCCGCACGAACGATCCGTCGGCGACGTCTGGCTGCACCTCGACAGTCCGCGTTTCGGATGGTTGTGCCGCACGGCGGGTGTGTCCGTTGAACCCTCCTGGTTGCCGCACTTTTTCCCAGACGATTCCGCCGAACTGACGGCGACCATTTCCGACTGCCACCCCAACGCCTACTTGGGCTGCACGTGGACCGGCGGAGAGGGGATTCAGTTCTCGGACCCCAATTCGCTTTCGACGACCGTGACGTACGATCCGGACGAGCCCGACATCTGGGCGACCAACGGCATCGACTTGATTACGCAGTTTGTCGGCTACTCCCTGACGAACCACGTACCCTTCACGGTGGGAACGACCAACGAACCCAATACCGAGTTTTCGATTTCATGCCCTCAAGTGATGTTCTTAAATGACTTAAACAATGGGAAACGGACAGAAAGAGTGTACAGCGTATCGCTTACATTGTCTGGACCACATTGCACTGGGGGCCATGTTTCTATAACCTCCATCTCGGGAGCTGAGTTGAGGTTGTTTTATGATGACGCTCTATCTGCGCCTGCCACAAATGCGATTCCACTTTACGTCCCCGCTGAAGGAGCTTATGAGACGACGACCAACCTGTATCTTGCATGTACGACCCTCGGCAACGGAATGCTACGGGCGGATATCGTTTTAGATGGAGGAGAGGTAAAGACGGCCGGTGCGGTCTGCAGAGTGATTGAACCCCTGCGTCGTTTCGTTACGACCGATCAGACTTCCGGGAGTCGTTTCATTAATCCCTCTTGCCTTGTGTGGGGAACCAATGCAGTATTAAGGGTTGGAGTGAACACAGGAACGGCTTCGTTTTCGCCGGAAGAGGTTAAGTGGTCTGTTGTGTCCGGCCCCGGGATGGTGTTCCCCACGAATGGTCTGCAGACGGTCCTGACGCCCACTGCTGACAATGGAACGGTCGTAGTGGAGGCCCGCTTCAACGATGACGAGATACAGCCACGATTTGTCCTCCCAATAGTGAGCCCGATGACAATCAATGTGCGGGCCTTTGTGGTGGAGCCGCCAGAAAGTCTTAAAGCACTAGGGTGGGGAGACGACAAGATCAATAGGCAAATTACTACAGCAAATGAGGTGTTCACTCAAGTTGGCATAAGATTTCATCTTCTTGGCATTGAACATGGAGTAGGTTCAAGCGTGGACTGGGTTGTGCCAGACAAAGAAACCATAACTGGAGCCAATGGCGTTAGGTATAGAGTTCTTTCAGCCCAAGCAAAAGCGCTTTTTGCGAACTCACCAACGAACGCGCATGAAATAGCCGTATTCTTCACAGGCAGCATAAAGGGGCGGCGAGATGTAAAGGCTTTTCGACACCACAAGTGGATTGTTGTAGGACATGAAGCGTCAATGCTGGTGACAGCACATGAACTAGGACATGTACTTGGCCTGGACGATTGCTACACGAGGACGAGGTTGGGGGAGTTGATTGTAGGGGGAACTTCGCCTGTCCACCATGGCGACTTCGAAGTGTCGGGCTACGATTGGTGGCTCGAGTCAGGGCGAGGTTTCTATTCACTGGGAGATGAAGTGGAAATCGTCGCAGAAAAAATGCTAATGTTCGGTATAGACACAAGCGGATGTGACATTCCCGGCCTTTGGTTCAAAAGCCTCAGAAGGGACACGCTCTTTGAGGATGACACAGTTGATGCGCCAGTTGGTGCGCTGTACATAAAACGCAATCCAGAGGAGGTTTACAGTCGATGAAAACGATTATCGCGTTTGGGTTCGCCTCGGTCTCCATGTTTGTGGCGTCCGCAGAAGGCTTGGCGTTCACGCCGTCTGAAACGAATAAGGTCGCAAGAAGACTCATAATCAGGGCGAAAAACCTAAGGGATTGCCACGACATCCCCGATGAGGGTGAATTGTATAAACCCGAAGAAGACCCTGGCACATGGTATGGGTTCTTGGGTTTGGATGAGACCAACGGTTGGACTGTCGCCGCGAAAAAGGCCGCTTTCGACTGGTATCTTTCCACGCTTGGAACCAATAACTGCCAGTCATTGTCGTCGCTAGACAAGAGCCTTGTTTTGACTGCTGTTGGATTATGCGAGTCATTGGCTTATACAAATGCAGTGCCGAGTCTAAAGGAGCTAACGGTTAATCCCCTTGGCATATATCGTGAAACGGCGCTTGAGATTGTCTTGAATTTTTCGCCCGTCGATGATTTTACTACCCAGTTCGTCGAGGAAATCGTAACGAACGGCGTGAAGTTCAGCATGATTGAAAGAGGGTGCGCCTGTGGTATATATGCGCAGAACATTATCACCAGACAGGCTACAAACGACATGCAACGAGCCGCAAAGGAAAGAGCCTGGAAAATGCTCTACCGCCATAGACGGCCCGATCTAATTGGCACCGGCATATTAGACAGTCTTTTCATTTCGCAGGTTCAAGGTTACGATTTGAGTTCAAATCGGCTTGAGTTCGCAGACTATGTGCTCTCCCATCCAGATGCAGATTCAAGTGATATTAGAAGATTCACCTCCGTAACCAATCAGCTTCTTTCCTCCGGGCAGCCGTTGCCGTGGATCAACATGGGCGGGGGCGGTAATTGACGGTGAAGGAGAATGTACTATGACGTTTGCAACAACATTTCTTGTCGCCACGCTTGTTATGCCGTCGGTGCCACCGCCAGCATACGATGACAGTAAGGTGTATAGCAAATGAGAACGATATTTTCAGCTTTTGTCATGTCAATTGTAGTTTCTGCGTTGTTCGGTAATGCGCCCGATTTCTCGCAGGCTGAAACTAACCGAGTTGCCAGAAGACTTTTATATCGGGCGATGCGACTGAGCAATTGCCACACGATACCCGACGAGGGGGAGTTGTACAATCCCGACGAGGATCTTAGTACATGGCATGGATTTCTCGGTAGCGACGAAACCAACGGCTGGACGGTCGCCGCGAAGAAGGCCGCTTTCGACTGGTATCTTTCCACGCTTGGTTCATGCGATTGTCAAGCATTGTCGCCCAAGGACCGGCGTCTTGTTCTTAATGCCGTGGAAATGTGCGAAGCGCTCGCTTATACTAATTCAGTGCCGAGTCTTAAGGCACTGGCTCTGAACCCAAGAGGTATACACAGGGATGTGGCGCTGGCGACGGCGTTGAAGTTTTCGCCAATCGATGATTCGACAACGCAGTTTGTAGAGACTATATTGACGAATACCATGCAATACACCTCAGGCGAGCGAGCCGTGTGCTATATTGAGTATGCGGACAGGATACGAAACATGCAAGATATTGTCAATACGCCTGCCTACAATGCCATGCTGATCTTTTACAGGAATCGACTGACTGCCCGAGTTGGCGCACCGGCAGTAGATCGGCTTCTTACAACACATCTCCAGGGATATGGGCAGAGTTCAAACAGATTGGAAACAGCAATGTTCATGCTTTCTGAGACAAATGCACTCCCTCGGTTTATTGAATATTTCACTTCCGTCACCAACCAACTTCTCTCGTCCGGGCAGCCGCTGCCGTGGATTAACGTCGGTACTGGTGGCAATTGACGGTGAAGGAGTGTACGTGAAATGAAGGCAAACAGATTAATGCTTCTTGCCGGTGTGGCAATGTTGTTCGACGCTGCGGCTTTCTGCTCGAATCCCCTGCCCGAGGATACAATGTATGCGGTGAGGAGGATGCTGCGTGTCGCGCAGAAGCCGATGCCGCACGTTCTGACTCTGGGCTATGAGGCAATCGAGCCCGAATACAATCTGCCAGAGGTGTTCTTCGGGATCAGGCTCAAGGGCGACTGGCCGGTTGAACGGCGCAAAGCGGCACTTGACGCCTACCTCGCGGTCATGGCGGACACGGACTTCACCGATTACACTAACAACG
>CADCOC010000211.1 GCA_902802945.1 uncultured bacterium
GGGCGTGTCGAAATACAGCGGCGACAGCGATGCCAACGCGAGCTACGACGAGGTCCGCATCTGGAACGGCGCATTGAGCGACGAGGCGATTGCGCTCAGCGCGCAGAAGGGGCCGGACGCGACGGCGGCGGACATCGCGGAGATTGTGTCCGTGTCTCCCGCTGGTCGCACGCTCACACTTGAATCCGGCGCGACGCTGAGCATCGGCGCGGGCAACACGCTCGTGCAGCCCGTCGTGATAGGCGGCGGCACGGTGAGCGGCGGAACGCTGAAGGTCGCCAACGAACTGTTGGTCACGGATTTGAACGACTGCCTCATCGTGGACGGCGGCACGTTGGACATCGACGGCGCGAAGGTGGTGTTCAGCGACGCTGTGCGGCAAGCGCTCGCGACGACGGGCAGGACCTACACACTCGTCAGCGCGGTGAACGGCGGCACGATCACGGGCAGTCCGCTCCAGCCCACCGACCTGCCGCCCGGCTGGCGCGTCAAGACGACCTCCGGCTCCGTGATCCTCCGCAAGGACGGCATGTCCATCCACATCCGCTGACGATGTAGAGGGAATTGGGCGGCCTGCTCGGCCCAATATCGGGGTGGCGGGCATCTCGCCTGATGTCGGGGTGGCGGGCGTCTCGCCCGCAACTGGGACAACGGGCATCTTGCCCGTTGACGGCGGTCGCGGGGCGACCGCCTTACCGGGCCAAAGACCACTCCGTTTCGCGTCACCACAATTTCACAAAATCGCCCTTGACGGCACGCCAACAAAAATGCTAGACTTTTGGTGTTGTTTCGGAGAAGCCTTTTTCCCCGCAACGACAGTCTCGATAACAAGGAGATGTGAATATGTCGTTCAAGTCGTTGAAATCCGCGCGTACACTCACGCGCCATATTGGAAGCGCCGCGCTCGCGGCGGCAATCTGCGCGGCGGCGGCGCGGGCGGAGACGCCCGACTACTTCGTGGAATATGCAGAGCCATCTGCATATCTCTACGTCGATACGGGGATCATCGGCAAGTCCGGAACTCGGGTTCAGATTCGCGCAGCCAACTTCGGCGGCGGTGAGATCTTGATTGGAGCGCGTCATACTGACTCTGTACGTTTCGAGCCTGTTCGTTTCTGGGGTGAGCAGAGCGGCATGAAGTACGCGAACAACTCGTACCACCAGACCGTGTTCAGCCCTTACTATGGCGATTGGATCTATGATCACGCCGTTTCCTCGGCGGGCGTTCTGACGGCAACGGTCACGGACTGCGGCGCCGGCGGAAACAACGGCTCGGCGTCTCACGACTGGGGAACCGCAATCAATACTGAGACGACCATGTACATCTTCGGGTCGCACTACCGGTCGGACACCGAGGACAAGCCGGTGGATCAAAACCTGCGGCGCGTCTATTACTGCAAGATCTGGCAGGAAGACGGAAATGGCGGGTGGACGCTGGTACGTGACCTCAGGCCGTGCGTCAAGGACGGCGTCGTGGGGTTCTACGATGCCGCAACTGGTTATGACGCCCTGAACGGCACCGTTTTCTATCCGCAGGGAGGCGGTTCGCTCAAGGGCGGCAATCTCGTTTACGATACTGTAGCCACATGGAACGGCGGTACGACGCCGACGGCGGCCGACCTCGCCACGGCGGCTAACTGGAGCTGCACTGACGCGAACGGCACGGCGATTGCGAGCGTCGTGCCCGGAAAGATGGCGCTTGCCGTGCTTCCTTCCGGCATTACGCTCCCCTCTGGCTATGAAGTGCCGTGGGCCGCAACGAAGGTTGCCGGCACGTTGACGCATCCCGTGACGTTGTGGGGCCGCGAGGCGTTTTCGGGTGATCGTAAATCGTACCAGAGCGGTGGCGTCCGCAGCTGGCAGTGGCGCGACGACGGACTCCAGCACTACGTGGCACGTGGCGAGGGCGACGTCTCGTACATTAACCAGAAAAGCAACAAGCCGGCCGAACTGCAACACGCGCAGTTCCGTTACGACGGTTGGTTCAACGTGTCTGCAGAACAGGCAGGCGAGTGGGCGTTGTCACAGGCTTTCGACGACTACTTCGGTCTGTGCATTGACGGGAATTGGGTGCTTTCCTACAACAGTTACAGCGGCGGACAGAATACGACGTGGACAGCGACGGCAGGTTGGCATCGATTCACGATGATTGCCGGCGATACGTGGGGCGGCTGGGGCGCAGCTAAAAGCGTGAACGGTACGCCTGTACCTTTTACCATTGCAACGCCAAACTACAACAACGGTACGGCGTTTAAGTTTTCCGACCTTGAATTTGGATCTGGCTCCAACACGATAACCCTTAGCGCGAACACCGACTGGTCTGCGCTCGGCACGCTTGCCCTCTGCGACGGAACGGTGATCGACCTCAACGGATGCCAGCTGACGATCACGGACGCGATTGTGGACGGCTACATCGGCGCAAAGTTCGTGAACTCCAATTCCAAGAAGGCGATTCTCCTCTTCACGGGGGAGCCGAGCGCATCTACTGCGTTAAAATACAGTCTCATTGACGGGGTAGGCACGAAGATTCTGTTGGCCAAGGTGGGCGAACAGTCCGCCACGTGGACGGGCGCGGCGAACAACGGCAACGCACTCGACGCGAACAACTGGGAGGATACGTTGACGGGAGAGGCGGTTGTGCCAACGGCGAACTACGCCGTGACGATTGCCGGTACGGCGGTGAATGTGCAGATCCCGGACGGTTCCACGTTCGCCTGCAAATCGTTCAGCATTGGCAACTGCACGTTCACGGCGGACTGCGACTGGCGCGGACTTTCCGTCAAGCCCACGATTGTCGGCACGGCGAACCTCAACGGGCACAATCTCAATATCAAACGTCTTTCGGCCTCCAGCGGTTCCGAATTTGCCAATTCCGTCGCGGGCACTGTTTCGGAAGTGCGCTTTGACGTCGAGTCAGGAGCAGACGTTTTTGGCGAGGAGTGGTACATCGAAAACGCCGCGAACCTCAAGACTGCGGAGAACGCCCGCATCGTGCTTGTAAAGGGCGCCTCCGGCATCTCAGCCAATGTCCTGAAAATCGGCGACGCCTCCGGCATTTACGCCGACTTCGTGCAGACGGACGGTGCCGTGACCATGGGCAATTCCGCGGAATCGCGCATCGGCGGATGGTTGAGCGGCAACAAAGGCAACGGAACCTACACGATGTACGGCGGCTCGCTGACGGTCAACAGCAGTTTGCACGTCGGAGGCTACGGCACAGGCGAGTTCACCCAGCATGGCGGCACCGTGACGCTCAACTCATTTTTCGCCGTAGGACGTTTCGGCGGCGGCAAGGGAACATACGTCATCACGAATGGAACACTTACCGTCAAGAACGAAACGGAGATCGGAATGGATGGCGGAACAGGCCGCTTCGACATCTGCGGCGACGCCCGTGTCGATTTGAAGAGCTTGGTAATGCCGATTGAGAGGGGCAATGCCAATCTTCGCATTGCCGACAATGCTTCGCTGACGATGACCGGTCTTACCATCGGGCGTGGATATGGAACATCGGACACCAAGGGCTATTTCACGCAGGATGGAGGAACGGTTGAAATCGGCGGAGATGCGACCATCGGACGTACCGGCATTGGCCACTACACCATGACCGGTGGAAGGCTTCATGCCACGGGCAACTTCTACGTGGGGCATAGTTGGTCCGGTGCTAATGGCGGAGACGGTTTGTTCAGTATCAGCGGAGACGCCGTTGCGGAATTGGACAAGGGAATCATCCTTGGAAACAACAGAACCCCCGGAACATTGGCGCTTTCCGGTGGCACGCTGTTCACGCCGTCTATCAAGAAGGGGAGCAATACGGCGACCGTCACGTTCGACGGCGGCACCGTGGTCGCAACGAACGTGACGGACGGCGCGAACTTCATCAGTGGGCTGGACGACATGACATACGGGCCCGGCGGGCTGACGCTCGACACGGCGGCCTACGACGTGACGATGGCGACCGCGAGCGGCGCCAACGTAACGGCGGCCGCGGGAAGCACGTTCACGAAGACGGGAAGCGGAACGTTGACCGTCGCCGCAGTCCCACCCGTCGGGAACATGGTCGTCTCCAACGGCACTCTCGCACTCTCCGCCTCGTACGACAATGCCTTGATGCTTGCGCACCGCTGGTCGTTCAATGGCGAGGGCAACGACTACACCGACTCGATCACGGGCAATTCTGCTTCCACGTTCGGCAACGCGGATAAACGTGCGACCACGGGCGGCAAGCTCGTCCTCAATGGCAATGGTTCGGGGCAGGGCTCGCTGAACCTCGGCAAGGGCCTTCTGGGGTTGGGCGACGCGACGGTCGAGATATGGGCGAGCAATGACGCCGTGAAGTTCTGGGCCCGCGTGTTCGACTACGGCAACGGCTCATACGCAAGCAACCCCGGGCAGACTGATTGCTTCTTGTTCGCCTGGAGCATCGGAACGGATGCAACCAAGGACAGTGTCCAGCTGAAAAAGAATAATACCGCAGTGATCAACAAGTCCGGTACGATGTCCGTCATGGAGCTCGGGAAGCAGTACTACTTCGCGTTCACGTTCAAGGACAACGGCAATGGTTCCACCACGATCAAGTGGGTGCGGCGCGATGTCGTCACGGGTGCGCTTGAGCGGTCCGATGAGGCAACAGTTTCCGACTGGACGCTTGCCACCCTT
>CADCOC010000212.1:0-3568 GCA_902802945.1 uncultured bacterium
GCTCGTGAAGGATGGCGCGGGCGCGCTCTCCATCGGGTTCAACGCAGCCGCCAACACCGGCTCCATCACGGTCGAGGGCGGCACGTTCACCGTGGTCAAGAACGAGTCCGCCGGCGACGGTCCCGTCTCCTTCGGCAATGTGACGCTGATGGACGGCGCCACGCTCGTCGTGCCTGCTTCAGGAATCCGCGTAGCCAAGCTCGCGACGTCCGGCAGCGTGACGATCAGCGGCGGCAGGGTTACGGTGAAGGAAGGCCAGGACCGTTCGACGATCAACCTCCCCGGCATCACGCTCACGGACGGCGCAGAGCTGGAATATTCCATTGTCGTGGACGGAGAACCGGAAGACGGCGCGCTTGTCCTCGGGAACGTGACGCCGCAGGTCGTGGGGCATCCGGCGTTCTGGGTGGATGCGTCCAAGCCCGAAACCATAGAGGTCACCACCGACCCAGACACCGGTGTCAACTACGTGGCGCGCTGGAACGACTGCCGTGAAGGCGAGCCGATGTTCTGCACGAACATCAACGCCACAATACGCGCCACCTACACGAACGGCAGCGACATGGCCCACAAGTACGTGCGCATCGCAAATGTTCCGACTGCGACGGACTACAGGAACACGCAACAGCTCGTGTGGAGCGAGCCGATACGCGGTATCAAGGCCGTGTTCCTCGTGCAGGATCCAACCGAGGGCGGCGGAGCGGTGCTTGGACGCTGCGGATGGCGGCTGGAGGATTCGCTGTACAACACCTCGTGGGGCGGACCGTTCTACCGCGGCGAAAATTCCGTCGACGTCACAAGGCCGATCGTCCTGGATTCCTCGCACACCATTCCCGCCGTGAGGTATGGCCGCTTCTACCTGAACGGCAGGAAGATCAACGTGGGTGATCCCTATCTCGGCAGATACATGCAGCTTTTGGATTTTCATGCGAACACGAACTACGCGGCATCGACAGGCGTGATTGACTGCGATGCGTTCGGCGGATGCTACCATAACGGAGTGGACTTCGTCAAGAGATTGAACGGCGGCATGCGCATAGCGGAGTACATCATCTACACCAACTCGCTTACCCACGCCGAGCGCGTGCAGGTGGAGCAGTACCTCACCCGCAAATGGTTCGGCCACAACGCCTACTATCTGCCGGTCGACGAATCCTGCACAAGCGCCCCGGCGGATATCGCCGCGCTGGACGGCGCGGTGGAGGTGCCGGCAGGCCGGACGGCGGCGATCGGCGCCGTGACGGCGGGAAGCTTCACGAAGACCGGGGAAGGCACGCTCTACGTGAACGGGCTTGACGGCGCCTCGATGAGCGTCGAGGGCGGGAATGTCACGCTCGCCGCGACAGCGCGCCAGCGCTACGTGCCGACAGACGCCTGGATTCATGTGGACGCCATGAAGGAGGATTCTCTAACCAAGGACGGCACCACGGTGAACAGATGGGACGACGTGAACGATCCCGGTGCGTCGTTCAGGAACCACGCGACACCCAAGGCGACCTTCGCGCAGAGCGGGATCAACGGCCATCCGGCCGTCGATCTCGGGGAATCCGGCGGTACGGACAAGCCGTCGCTCGTCTACTACACGCCGGACGGTGTTGTGGCGCCGTCCTACAGCGAGCTGCCGAAGGTCATGAAGACTCCTTACATCCGCACTGCGTTCGCCGTGTACAATTCCGAGGGCGGCGGCGGTTCGGTATTCGGTGGCTCTGGCGCCTCATATCCCAGCAAGGGGCTTCCGCACTGGCACTCGAAGGGTGACGATTCGCCCATTATCGACGCCCCGGCCGAACACTTCCTCTACCACGGCCTCACAGCGCTCTCGAATGCGCTCGTGAACGGGACGGCGGTCTTCCGGCGGAACGGCGTGAACGTGGATCCGTTCAAGGAGAAGTTCCTCAAGGCGGACGAACGAGTCACCTTCGCCCATCATGGCGACGGCCGCAAGATGACGCATCTGTGCATGTACGGAGCCTGAAGTACGGCGAGGTGGCGCTGTTCGAGCGGCGCCTCACGGCGGACGAAATCGCGAGCACGGAAGCGTATCTCGCGAAGAAGTGGTTCGGCATCGACACGCCCGGCTACGGCTCGGCGGCCGGCGCGGTGAGCGTTGGCGCGGGCGCTTCGCTCACGATTCTCGGAAGCGACTTCTCGGCGACCTCGCTCGGCGGCGCGGGAACGGTGACGGGCGACGTGACGCTTGCGGACAACGGCGGACTCGTCGCGGTCGTCAAGGAGGACGGCACCATCGACGGTCTCGTGATCAACGGCGACATTTCCCTCAACGGCGGCGCGGTGACGCTGACAGGTGCGGTGGCGGACATCCAGCCCGGTGTTTACACGATCCTTTCGGCGAACAGCATTACGAACGGCGGCGGAGCGTGGACGCTGCCGGTGCTGCGCAAGTTCTCGTTCGGGCTGGCGTTCACCGGAACCGAGGTGAGACTCACCGTTGCGAAGACGGGGCTTAAGGTGATCCTGCGATGAGGGCGCGTATCCTCTGCGCGGCACTTTCCGGGGCGTTCCTGCTGGCCGGATGCGACGAGTTCAACGGCGCCAGGGCGGACCTCTACGTGTCGCCGCGCGGAAGCGACGCCAACGCCGGCACGACGCCCTCGCGTCCGATCCGGACGCTTGCGCACGCACGCGACGTGGCGCGGGCGAGAAACGCCGCAACGGTGATCGCGCTTGCGGACGGAACGTATGAGCTGAACGAGACGCTGGCGTTTACGGAGAAGGACCGCAACGTCACGTTCGAGCCCGCCCCGAACGCCAAGCCGATGCTCAGCGCGGGGCGGCGCATCGGCGGCTGGAGCGTGGGCGCGGACGGGTTCTGGCATGCGCGCGTCTCGCCGGGCGAGCGCTTTGCGCAGCTCTACGTGAACGGACAGCGGCGCGTCCGGCCGTTTCTGCCGCGCAAGGGCTACTACTATGCCGAAAAGGGATTCGATCCCGATCCGGCGACGGGGCAGACGCGCTTTGTCGCGCGCAAGGGGCAATTTCCGGACGGGGACAATCCCGGCATGGAGGTGTGCATGTTCAACGTGTGGACGATGTCGCGCTCGCATGTGCGCGCGTTCAATCCGTCCAACCGGGTCGTCTCGCTCGCCCTCCCGAACGGCAAGCGCGACTTCGACACGATCGGACCCGGGCGCTGGTACCGCTACGACAACGTGCGGACGGCGTTCGGCGAGCCCGGCGACTGGTATCTCGATCCGGCCGAGGGCGTGCTCACATACGTGCCGATGCCGGGCGAGACGCCGGAGAAGTGCGAGGTCGTGGCGGCGCGCCACGAGCACGTGGCGACGTTCAGCTGCGCGACGAACATCGTCTGGCGCGGGATCACGTTCGCCTACGCCGACTACGGAGTGCAGACGAACGGCGACTATTTCGGGCAGGCCGCGTCAGGCCAGCCGGGCGCGCTGCAGGCGGAGAGGTCGAAGGGAATACGGTTCGAGCGCTGCGCGGTGGTGCACACCGGCGCATACGGCATAAGCTTCATCTGGGGCTGCGAGGACTGCGCGGTCGTCGGGTGCGAACTGCGCGACCTCGGCGCGGGCGGCGTGAAGAT